>WGNT01000104.1 GCA_016124425.1 Cytophagales bacterium | reverse complement strand
TTTATAATTGTTTAGAATAAATTTATTTTGCCAATTTTTACTTCAAAAAACTTCTTGAATCCGCTGTATGATTGAAGAAGTACCGCGTAAATCTAAGTGTATTTATTAATACTTCAAAATACATATTACATTTTTTTTTGTTTAAAAATCATTTTAATATGTTTTAAATTCTAAAAAAGCCTTTTCAGAACTATTTTCACCACCCTACTGTTCTCTGTGCTGTTTAATTTAACTGATCTAGGCGAAGATGACTCCCGTTAGAAGCCAATTTGTGTTGATTTTGATTTTGGGCGCCTTAAGCACGGTCAGTCCGTTCTCCGTCGACATGTATTTGCCTGCCTTTCCTTCAATAGCGGAGAGTTTGAAAACGGATATTTCTACCGTACAACTATCTCTTACCAGTTATTTGATAGGCATAGCCATTGGCCAGCTATTTTATGGCCCTATGCTCGACAGATTTGGTCGGAAAAAGCCCTTATACTGGGGGTTAATGATCTACATATTCGCCTCATTTGCCTGTGCAATGACCACAACCATTGATTCCCTCATTTGGATGAGATTTATCCAGGCTATCGGCGGTTGTGTGGGAATGGTCGCTGCCCAGGCACTGGTACGGGACATTTTCCCCATTAACAAAATCGCGCAGGCATTTGCCATGTTAACGTTGGTCATCGCTGTCTCCCCCATGATCGCTCCGACGATTGGTGGCTACTTGGCCACCCAAATGGATTGGCATTACCTGTTTATTGTACTCGGGGTACTTGCCAGCATCATCTTGGTGTTTACGGGTTGGTTTCTACCTGAGGGTGCCAAACCAGATACCAGCGTTTCTTTATTACCAACTCGTGTTCTCGGTCAATACTGGTCGGTCTTGGGAAACAAGCAGTTTTTAACCTATATCCTCGTTGGAGGTATTGCCGGAGCGGCACCGTTTGCCTATATCAGCGGATCGTCGTTTGTTTTTATTGAACTTTATGGCTTAAGTGAAACCCAGTATGGATGGGTTTTTGCCTTTCTAGCGGTAGCGATGATTGGATCCACGCAGCTTAACCATGGTTTATTGAGGCGATTTTCAAATCGACAGATTGTCTTTGCCGCGCTGTCCTATCAATTAGTCTTGGGAATCATTATAGTCGTAGGAATATGGTTAGATTGGTTTAGTGTGATTTCGTTTATCCTACTCCTATTCGTATTTCTGACAGGCCATGGCCTCAGTATTCCAAACGCGGCAGCGCTTTCTTTGGGACCATTTGGGAAGCAGGCGGGTAGTGCCTCGGCAATGATGGGATTTATGCGGATGGCCATCGGTGGTGTGGTTACGGGATTGGTAAGTGTGCTTCACAACGGCACCGCCCTACCCATGGTTTGCATGATGTTTCTAAGCATCGTAGGTGGTATGGGTACGTTGCTGTTGTATTACCGAGATAGAAACCTACGCTTCAAGCGGATAAAAAGCAAGGCAAACGCCTTAGCTACTACTTAACCCCAATCGCTGCTTCTTTGGGAAGACATTTTTTGTTTTCCCCAAAGTATACCCTCCAAACGGTATTATTTTTATAACTTTGCGGTTTATTTGATAAAATCACACCAGTATACATGATTTCTGTAGACAATCTATCCTTAAAATTCGGCAAAAGAACCCTCTTCGAAGATGTTAGTCTTAAGTTTACGCCCGGCAACTGCTATGGCGTAATTGGGGCGAACGGGGCCGGTAAATCCACGTTTTTGAAAATACTCACTGGGGAAATGGACAGCACTTCGGGGCAGGTATCCATTACGCCAGGTCAGCGGATGGCGGTATTGTCCCAGAACCATAATGCATTCAATGAGGACGAAGTACTGAAGACGGTCATCATGGGGCATAAGAAGCTTTATGAGATCATGGCGGAAAAGGAAGCCATCTACATGAAAGAGGACTTCTCTGAGGCAGACGGCAATCGCGCGGCGGAACTTGAAGCAGAATTTGCCGAAATGGATGGCTGGAATGCGGAAAGTGATGCCGCCGCACTTCTTTCAGGATTGGGTGTAACAGAAGACCTGCACTACGAAAAAATGAAGGATCTGGCTGGAGATAAAAAAGTCAGGGTACTCCTGGCCCAAGCACTTTTTGGAAATCCGGACATCTTGATCCTAGATGAACCTACCAACGACCTCGACGCTGAAACCATCAACTGGCTGGAGGATTTTTTGATAAACTTCAAAAACCTGGTAATCGTCGTGTCTCACGACAGGCACTTCTTGGATACGGTGTCTACGCATATCGTAGACATTGATTTTGGTAAAATCAATATTTATAGCGGTAACTATACCTTCTGGTATGAGTCTTCCCAGCTGGCTGCGAAACAAAAAACCGACCAAAACAAAAAAGCAGAGGATAAGCGGAAAGAACTGATGGCATTTATAGAGCGCTTTTCTGCCAACGTTGCAAAATCCAAACAAGCTACCGCGCGGAAAAAAATGCTTGAAAAACTCAATGTAGACGAAATCAAACCTTCGAGCAGAAAATATCCGGGCATTATATTTAAGCCCGAACGAGAAGCCGGAGATCAGATCTTGTTGACTGAGGAGTTGGCGCTGTCTGACGAGGGCACTATCTATTTCAAAGATGTCAATCTTATGGTGGACAAAGGGGATAAGATCGCCTTTATTTCCAAAACCAAGCAGGCAGTTACAAAGTTTTTCCAAACGATCATGGAGGAGATTCAACCAACCAAAGGTTCCTTCAAGTGGGGGGTTACGATCAATAAGGCCTATTTGCCAAACGACAATTCGGGTCATTTCAATACAGATATCAAGCTCATTGATTGGCTAACCCAGTATTCAGACAATCAGGAAGAAGCGTATGTCCGCACATTTTTAGGACGTATGTTGTTTACCGGAGAAGAATCCTTTAAAAAGGCGTCGGTTCTTTCGGGTGGGGAAAAGGTTCGCTGCATGGTATCCAAGATGATGCTGCAAAACCCCAATTTCCTGATTTTGGATGAGCCTACAAACCACTTGGATCTTGAATCCATCCATGCGCTCAATAACGCTATTATTGACTTCAACGGGACTGTATTGTTGTCTTCTTTTGACCATGCGTTTGTACAGTCAGTCGCTAATCGAATTATCGAATTTACCCCTAAGGGAACGATCGATAGGCGGATGCCCTATGAAGATTACCTGGAAAGTACGGAGATTAAGGCGCTTCGGGATAAAATGTACGGCAAATAACCCGTGGAAGCCCCTTGTTAGCCTTCGCGATTATCGGATACCTACTGCTAACCATGCTTCTCGGAGCTTGGGCTTCCCGATGGGTAAAGAACAGTAAAGACTTCATGCTCGCTGGCAGGCAGCTGCCGCTTTTTTTAAGTGCTTCCGCACTTTTTGCGACTTGGTTTGGATCAGAAACGATTTTTGGCGCTTCTTCCGAGTATCTCGAACATGGGCTGTTGGGCGTCATTGAAGATCCTTTTGGCGGGGCCTTGTGTCTGTTGCTATTTGGCTTGTTTTACCTAAAGCCGATATACAGGATGAACTTGATGACCTTGGGTGACGTATTCCGCAAATTGTATGGAAGGAAAGTGGAACTTGTCACCGCAATCTTCATGGTGCCTGCCTATTTTGGCTTTGTAGCTGCCCAACTCGTAGCCCTATCCCTGCTACTAGGAGCGATTACCGGGTTAAGTTTGACCACTGGTATTATACTTAGCGCCTTTATCGTAGTATTTTATACTTTCCTTGGAGGGATGTGGGCCATTTCCATAACCGACTTTGTCCAGACCCTCATTATAATCATTGGATTAGTATGGGTGGCTACTCTCATAGTAATCAAAGCCGGTGGAATCATGCCCATACTGTCTCAGGCACCCGAAGGAAGCTTCACGTTTTTTCCACCCCCAGAACCTAGGGCATGGTTTACATACCTAGGCGCCTGGGCTATTCTTGGCCTAGGCAGTATTCCCAGCCAGGACATCTACCAACGTGTAATGTCTGCCAAAAGTGAACGGGTGGCAAGCATGTCCCTTTACCTTGCTGCGGCCTTTTACCTTACGTTTGGTCTTTTTCCTCTACTTATTGCCCTGGGAGCAAAAATCTTATACCCCGAACTTTATTTGACGAATCCGCAAATGCTGCTCCCGGAAATGGTTCTGCAACATGGCGGACTAGCCATGCAGATCATCTTCTTTGGAGCGCTTTGCTCGGCCATAATGAGTACGACAAGTTCCGTCCTGCTGGCACCCGCAGCGATCATTGGCGAAAACATTATCAAACCGGCACTAAAGAGAAATCTAAGCGATCCTAAATTGCTGTTACTATTACGGATGAATATCCTTTTGGTCGCAGTAATTGCCACCTCTTTGGCCAGTTGGAGTAGCAATATCTACGAATTAGTCGGCGAGTCGTCCATGTTGCTGCTAGTTTCCCTTTTCGTCCCGTTGACCGCAGGTTTATATTGGAAGCGATCATCCCCCGGTGGGGCGCTGGTATCAATTGGCTTCGGGTTAGTTTGCTATCTCATTCTTTATTCGAAAGCCCTGATGGTTCCCGCCCATCTGACTGCCACAGCAGTCAGCGCGTTGGGTATGATCCTTGGCTCATTATACTTTCCAAAAGACCCGCAACATGCTTCCTTATCCTAGTATTCGTCTGAAAAAAGGCAAAGAAATCTCCGTACACCGCAGACACCATTGGATATTTTCAGGTGCGACTCAGCGCATCGATGGGAATGTATCCGAAGGCGATTTGGTACATGTACGGGATTACGCAGGTGGCTTTCTGGCCACAGGTTTTTATGGAAATGGCTCCATAGCCGTACGAATCATTTCTTTTAAAGAGACCCCAATCGATGAACATTTCTGGACGCAAAAGATAAAGGCGGCTCATCAGCTTAGAAAAAAAATTGGACTGACCGACAGCTCCCATACGAATGTCTACCGGCTATTTCACGGAGAAGGCGATTTTGTTCCCGGACTTATCATTGATTATTACAATGGTACAGCCGTAATTCAGGCGCATCACATCGGTATTCACCGGCAAATACCACTGATCGTAAATGCCCTTTTGAATACCTATGGTAGCGGGATCTCCGCTGTCTTTGACAAAAGCACGGCCACACTGCACGACGCGTCTGCCGAAAATACCGACGGCCTTGTGTATGGAACTCCAACCACCCATGTAGTAGTCGAACATGGACACAAATTTGAAATAGACTGGGAAAAAGGTCAAAAAACGGGGTTCTTCATTGATCAACGTGAAAACCGACAGCTCATTTCCAGGTACAGCAACGGGAAAAAAGTACTGAACGCCTTTTGCTATTCCGGAGGCTTTTCCGTCTATGCGCTACAGGCCGGCGCCAAGGAGGTACATTCCGTTGATATTTCAAAAAATGCGATAGAAATGACGGAAAAAAATGTCCAGTTAAATGCAGAAGGTACCTCCCGCCATAAAGGGATAGAAGCCGATGTGATGCAATATATCAAGGAAATTTCCGGTGATTTTGATGTTATCGTGTTGGACCCGCCAGCCTTTGCAAAGCATGTTCGCAGCCGTCATAAGGCCATTCAGGCATACAAACGTTTAAATGCCATCGCTATGAAACACATTCCTGCCGGCGGTATTCTGTTCACGTTTTCTTGTTCACAGGTGGTGGATCAGGTTCTCTTTAACCATACCATTACGGCTGCTGCATTAGAAGCCGACAGAAACATCCGGATTCTGCATCAACTTAGTCAGCCGGCTGACCATCCCATCAATATTTTTCATCAGGAGACTGCTTATCTAAAAGGACTAGTGGTGTACGTAGAGTAGATGCTACATTTGGGAAAATATTGCTTCAACATCCATTATCCCCAGTAATAATTCAGCCCTAACCTCATCCTACTGCTTATATTATCAGATCCAAACACAAACAGCGTGGCATTTTCAATGGATATCAAATGGTCTATGTGCACTATGTGGTAAAAAATAACCACGAAGGGCACGGAGAAGGCACAGAGCACACAAAATTTTTTAAAAATCCTCCGTGTCCTCTGTGTTACCTCTGTGTCCTCTGTGGTTCTCCTTTTTTTAGCGGAAATTTTTTGCTTAGATAAAAAAACAACCACTAACCGCGCAGCAAATTTTAACAATGTTAAGTAATACTGGGTAAAAGACAGGAATCAGGCATATTATTATCCCGATGTTATAATCAACTAGGTGTAGGTGTAGTTGGTAGGATTGATACATAAGTAGGATCATGACTGAAGAAGTTGTCCTGAACATATGGAAAATGCAACGACACAACCTTATACAAAAGCCACTGCAGAGAAGGTAACCCGAATTACCATTTTCGAGCAATAAAAGGTCTGAATCACCTTACTTTTCGACAGGTAGCTACCTCAGAGCGACCACATGGATTCGTAACGTTGATCGCTTCCTATCTCGCGCTACGACATGCTCCTTTTCTTTCTCTTGTAATGCCATTGAATTCGCAACGCATTGGCTATTGCCAATAACGCCACTCCTACATCTGCAAATACAGCTTCCCAAAGCGATGCTAAGCCAAAGGCTCCTAAAAATAGCACCAGAGCCTTAACAGTAAACGCAAAAAAGATGTTTTGCCAGACAATCAGTCTTGTTTTTCTACCGATCTCTACGGCCAAGGGTATCTTCAAAAGGTTATCATCCTGAATGACCACATCTGCCGTTTCGATAGCCGCATCAGAACCCATACCCCCCATGGCGATGCCTACATCTGCCAAACTTAACACCGGAGCGTCGTTGATGCCATCTCCTACATAAGCAACAGCGCCCTCTTTACCCAAGAACTGCTCGAACTGCTTCATCTTTTGGTCCGGTAAAAGACCTCCAAATGCTGTTTGTATACCAAGCTCATCGGCAAGTTGCCGCACCACAGGCAACCGATCGCCGGAAAGGATCGCGAAATGGCTAGCCCCTAGCTTTCTCAGCTTCGTGATTGTGTCCAACCCCTCTTTCTTCGGGGTATCTTCCAAAACAAAGTAAGCAGCCAACATCCCATCAAAACCTACCGCGATAAGTGTTTGATGAAATTCTTGAAGCTCTGACGGATAAGCTATCCCGGATTCCTCCAACAACGCCAAATTTCCGGCAACCAAGGATTTATCCTTCCAGAGGCACCTCAACCCCTTGCCCGCGATTTCCGTGATTTCCGAAAGTGCCGAAGAGTTTGATGAAGGTGGTAAATACTCGCGTATTGCCCTAGCCACGGGATGGTTGGAGTTCGCTTCCAAGTCAGATACAGCCTCCATCAGTGCTTGTTTGTCTTCGGCACCAGTTTCGAAATGGGATGATTTTACGTGTAGCCTACCCACTGTGAGGGTGCCTGTCTTGTCAAACACAACCGTCCGAATCTTTGCCATCACATCAAGGAAATTGGCCCCCTTAAAAAGAATGCCCTGCTGGGCTGCTGCACCAAGCCCGCCAAAATACCCGAGAGGAATGGAAATAACCAATGCGCATGGGCAGGAAATGACCAAAAAGACCAGTGCTCTATACAACCAATCATTGAAAATATAATCGTCAAGTACCAAACCAGGTACTATCACCAAGCCCAGGGCGGAAAAAACAACAACCGGTGTGTAGATCTTGGCAAATGAGGAAATAAATCGCTGGGTCTTTGCCTTCCTGCTGCTTGCCTGCTCTACTAAAAATAAAATTCTAGCCAGGGTGCTGTCTTTAAATAATTTGGTTGTCTTTACTTCGATAAGTTTACTCAAATTAATCATCCCAGCCAAAACGGCGTCACCAGAATTCACCAAACGCGGCAAGGATTCTCCGGTAAGTGCGGCGGTATCCATTTCTGCGGCATCACTTATAAGCACCCCATCTAGTGCCAACTTCTCTCCTGCCCTTATTTGAATCACCTCGCCGATCGATACTTCCGCTGCGGGTATTGAAAGATAATCCCCCTCCCGCTTTACCCGAACTACCGCTGGGCGGCTATCAATCAGGTCCCGGATGGACTGTTTGGAGCGCTGAACCGCATTTCCCTGAAGCAGTTCACCAATGGTATAAAACAGCATTACTGCCACCCCCTCCGCATATTCTCCCAGGTAAAAGGCTCCTAGCGTTGCTATAGACATCAAAAAGAACTCATTGAAGATACCTCCCTTCAATAAAAGGTTAGCTGCCATTCGAATAACATCCCAGCCGACCAATAGGTAGCCAAATAAATATATAGTGAACCGAAAAACTCCATCAAACCAGTATAGCTGATAATGGTCCAATATAATCCCGGTCACAAGAATTAGGAAACTTAGAATACTGGGGAAATAGTTTTTCCAGTCAAGGCTGCTATTTTTTGGCGTAGCTATCATAAGTTCGTCACCACCCCAACTATCTGGGGTTTGATCGTTTTACGTTGGTATTTTAGAAGGTATTGGCCGACAGACAATTCTTTTACGAAGGTGTGTCAGAACCTTATCGAATTCGATGCAAGATAACCCAAAAATTCTTGTGAGAATAAGGTTCGACTTTTCCAAAGTTTTAAACTGTAGAAAAGTTCTTCAAAAGTGTCGGAGAATTGGACATTGAAAAAAGCACCGATTCCCGGATGATTATTCACTGAGAGCGGATCCGGATCAAATCAAATAGTCCCGTTTTTTACCGCCAGGCTCTTCGTGAAGAGCCTGGCGTTTTTTTATGCCATCCCTTTAATTTATTCTAGTACTTGAAAGGATAAATAGGAATTACTTCCCAAAAACGCTGAAACCTCAATAATTTGGTCAAATATTTGCATTACTGGAATTTAGTTTAAATATTTGTCCCTTCAAAGAAATGAACAACAACGCACCGATATCGACCCAAGTATATTCTGCCTTTAACATGCAGAACAAAGGCGTATTGTTTCTTCCTTTGAGAACTTTTAGGAGTACCTTCAGGGCATAGCCCCTGCTATTATTTATAATATCCTACGTGGATATTCTTTTACGAATTGCACTTAATTTCTTCCAACAAATCTTTCACGACGGTATTTAATGCTGTCAATTAACGTTATAAAAGGGTAGACGGGTTTCCCTATAGCGCTCATGTCCATGACAAACCAAAAATTTATTATAAAACCTGCCGGAGAGCAGCATCATTCGTATGCAGAGACCATCACGAAGGAAATGGAACTTTCTGCCCAAGCGAGGGGCACAGGAATAGCCAAACGCTCACCCGAATACATCAAGACGAAAATGTCTGAGGGTAAAGCTGTTATTGCATTAACACCCGAAGGTAAATGGACTGGCTTTTGTTATATTGAAGCATGGGGACATGGGAAGTTTGTGGCGAATTCAGGGTTGATTGTATCGCCGGAATTCCGAAAGTGTGGGCTGGCACGCGAAATCAAGCGGGAAGTCTTCAAGCTGAGTAGACAGAAATACCCGGAATCCAAAATATTCGGCCTAACGACCGGAGCGGCGGTAATGAAGATCAATTCTGAACTGGGGTATTATCCGGTGAGCTATTCTGACTTAACTACAGACGATGAATTCTGGAAAGGCTGCAAAAGTTGCGTCAACTACGAAATTCTAATGAGTAAAAACCGACAGAACTGCCTTTGCACAGCGATGCTTTACGAACCGAAACCAGAAAAGAAAAGTGTACAGACAAAGCTTCGGGAGGACTTCCAGAAAAACATTCAGCTCTTTATTAATTTGATGAAAGTTAAAAAAGATGTTTTTTTGAAGTTCCGTAAAAAGCGCGAACTAGAAAATAGCGATCAGGAAAAAAAGTAAGACATCTTTGTATGCTATCTTGCTTTGGAGTTTAATTTAAATACGTAGATTCATAAAATCGAGCCTGCCTACCGGACAATGAGGCATGACAATACCGTCACGCTTACGGAAGGTTTTCGTACCAAGATTCTTTCGAGAATGGCGAGTAGTTGTGGCCGATATAAACCAATTATAAATAAATGAAAAAAGTTGTTTTAGCTTACAGCGGGGGATTAGACACCACCTTCTGCGCCATCCACTTAACGAAGGACAAAGGATATGAGGTCCACGCTGTGCTGGTGAATACGGGTGGTTTTAGTACTGAGGAACTGTCACAAATTGAGGCAAGGGCCAAAACCTTAGGGGTGGCTTCATTTAACGTACTTGATGTCACGAATACCTACTATCAGGAGGTGATCAAGTTCCTCATTTTCGGAAACGTTTTAAAGAATCAGACGTATCCACTTTCGGTGAGTGCGGAACGGATACTTCAGGCAAAATCGCTCGCTGAGTATGCCAAACGTATAGGCGCGAAAGCAGTCGCCCACGGGAGTACGGGGGCAGGCAATGATCAGGTGCGCTTCGACATGATTTTTCAAACGATCCTACCGGAGGCCGAGATTATTACCCCTATCCGTGACCTAAAGCTGAGTAGAGAAGAAGAAATAGACTACTTGAAGAAGCACGGGGTGAGCATGAATTTCGAAAAGGCAGCCTATTCGATAAACAAAGGGATCTGGGGTACTTCAGTGGGTGGAAAAGAAACCCTAACTTCTAATTTGAACCTTCCTGAACATGCTTATCCCACACAGGTTTCCGAACACGAACCATGCATGGTGTTGCTTACTTTTGAAAAAGGAGAGCTTATTGGTGTGAATGATACACACTGCGACAACCCTGTACAGGCGATCCTTAAGCTACAAGAACTTGCGGGGCCATATGGCATAGGAAGAGACACGCATGTAGGAGATACCATCATCGGAATAAAAGGAAGAGTGGGCTTTGAAGCGGCAGCTCCGATAATTATCATCAAATCCCATCAGCTGCTGGAAAAGCACACGTTGACCAAGTGGCAGTCCTTCTGGAAAAATCAGCTGGCGGAATTTTACGGCAACCACCTTCACGAAGGACATTACCTGGATCCAGTTATGAGAAACCTGGAAGCTTTTTTGGAGGATACGCAAAAATTTGTTTCCGGAAAAGTCACCGTCGCCCTGCATCCCTACAGATTCAGCTTAGTTGGCATAGAATCCGCCCATGACCTGATGTCGTCGAAGTTTGGCAGCTACGGTGAGATGAACAAAGGGTATACTGCTGAAGACGTCAAAGGCTTCACCAGAATTCTTGGTAACCAAACCGCCATTTTCCACAAAGTGAACCAAACCCTTTCCGACAATGAAAATTAAGACCGCAGTGATCGGTGCAGCAGGATATACCGGAGGAGAACTCCTCCGGCTATTGGTGCACCATCCGCAGGTAGAGATAAGCTATATACACAGCAACAGCCAAAAAGGGAAGCACTTAGCCGAAGTGCATCCCGACCTTATTGGTGAGACATCTTTGGTATTCACCGATACCGTAAGTACTTCGGCCGTTGACGCCGTTTTTCTTTGCTTACCTCACGGTGAAGCTGTTCATTTTATGAAGGCTAACACCTTTGAGGAGAACACCATCATCATTGATTTGAGTACGGATTTCCGGGATGAGTCCAATGGATTTGTTTACGGCCTGCCGGAAGTAAATAAAAATGGTATCAAGTCTTCAAAAAGAATAGCTAATCCGGGATGCTTTGCAACCGGCATTCAACTTGCCCTCGCCCCTGCCATTGAAGCAGGACTGGCTGGAGGCGAAGCACTGCACGTCACCGGAATTACTGGGAGCACAGGCGCCGGAAAAAGCCTTAGCGAAACGACCCATTTCAGCTACCGCAACGACAACGTGTCGATCTACAAGTTGTTCACTCACCAGCACCTCAAAGAGATCAAGCAAACCTTTAGGCAGTTGAATGGCAGCTTTACGAACGAGATCCTATTTTTGCCTTACAGGGGCAACTTTACACGAGGAATATGGATTACAGCTTACTTTCCTTGTAGCATCTCCTTAGAGGAAGCATATGATATGTATGAAACGTTTTACAAGGATGCGGCCTTTACGCATGTTTCCCGGCAGGATATTGATTTGAAGCAGGTGGTTAATACCAACAAATGCTTGATACACCTTAAGAAAGAAGCCGGGCAACTTGTGATCTATTCAGCCATCGATAATTTATTGAAAGGAGCCTCTGGACAAGCTGTTCAAAATCTAAACCTTGCCTTAGCACTGGACGAAAAATCAGGATTACGGCTAAAAAGTACCGTCTTTTAACGCACAGTTATGAAACCATTCGACGTTTACCCACTAATAGACATTACGCCAGTAAAAGCACTAGGTGCAACCATCTGGGACGAATCAGGCAACGAATACCTTGATCTTTACGGGGGGCATGCGGTGATCTCCATCGGCCACACGCATCCGCATTTTGTAGATCGAATTCAAACGCAGCTAAACCAAATCGCCTTTTATTCCAATTCGGTAAAAATTCCGATTCAAAAGGAGCTTTCGGAAAAGCTGGGCAACATGTCCTGCTATCCCGAATACGAGCTTTTTTTGTGCAATTCTGGAGCCGAAGCGAACGAAAATGCCTTAAAAATGGCCTCTTTCGCGACTGGAAAAGATGCAATTATCACGTTCAAAGGAGCCTTTCATGGACGCACTTCCGGGGTCGTAGCCATCACAGACAACCCGAAGATCGTCGCGCCATTCAATAGCCACCATCGCGTTCATTTCCTTTCGTTTGGAGATCTGGAAGGTGTGGAAGCACTATTGATGAAAGGCCATATTGCCGGTATTATGATCGAGGGAATTCAAGGGGTAAATGGAATTCAGGTTCCGGATGCGGACTTCGTGCTGGGACTGTCAGAACTGTGTAAAAGATACAAGGCGAAACTCATACTTGATGAGGTTCAGTCAGGGTATGGAAGAACGGGACGCTTTTTTGCCCACCAATGGATTGATGGTCTCCGGCCGGACTTGATTACGGTAGCCAAAGGCATGGGGAATGGCTTTCCAATTGGGGGTGTTTTGATTCACCCGGATTTTAAAGCATCTTACGGGCTATTAGGCACTACTTTTGGAGGTAATCACTTGGCCTGTGCGGCAGGATTGGCGGTGTTGGAAGTCATTGAAAACGAAAAGTTGATGGAAAACGCGTTGGTTCAGGGCGAATGGGTCATGAACGAACTCTCCAAAATAGATTACCTTACGTCGGCGAGGGGTAAGGGACTGATGATCGGTATTGACTTAGACCGCGAGGCCGGTCCAGTCCGGTCAGAATTGGTGCATAGATTCCGCATCTTTACGGGAAGCGCTGCGGGCAAAAATACCATTCGATTACTTCCCCCTTTATCCATAGAGGCAAATGCCTTACATTTATTTATAGAAAGCCTACAAGCTGTACTAGAACTAAAAGAAGCCTGAAAATAAATCTTAATGAAGCATTTTACACAATTTGAGTCGACCAGCCTTGCGGAGGAACTAATAGAAAAAGCAATGTATTACAAAAACACTCCGTTAGCCTCTCCGGAAAAAGGAAAAGGAAAGCGTCTGGGGCTTATTTTTTTAAACCCTAGCCTTCGGACGAGGGTAAGCACACAAATTGCCGCATCCAATCTGGGGATTGAAAGCATTGTGTTAAACATGGACAAAGAGGGCTGGGCACTAGAGATGCAGGATGGAGCGGTCATGAACAAAACAACGGTAGAGCATATTAAAGATGCCGCAGCGGTTTTGGGAAGCTACTTTGACTTTTTAGCGATTCGCGCATTTCCATCCCTTACAAATAAGACAGAGGACACAGACGATTTTACGATAAACCAATTTATCAAATATGCGGGTTTACCTGTGGTCAGTTTGGAATCCGCTATAAGGCATCCCTTACAAAGTTTGGCTGATATGGTGACCATACGGGAGAACCTTTCCGGAAAAAAGAAGCCCAAGGTAGTGCTTACCTGGGCGCCACATATCAAAGCAATACCCCACGCAGTCGCTAACTCATTTGCCGAATGGACCTTAGGATGTAATTATGATTTGACCATTACGCATCCTGAGGGATATGAGCTAGACGAAAAATTCACCCAAGGAGCTACTATTGAACATAATCAGGAACGGGCATTAGCGGACGCGGATTTTGTGTATGTCAAAAACTGGAGTGCCTTCCATCCCTATGGAAAAATTATCCAAGTCAACCAGCCTTGGCTGCTGACTGAGGAAAAGCTCAAAAACAGTCCCGAAGCGAAGGTAATGCACTGCCTTCCAGTAAGAAGAAATCTTGAATTGTCGGATGAAATTTTAGACGGACCTAGAAGTCTGGTGCAGCAACAGGCAAAAAACCGGATATTTGCTGCCCAGGCAGTATTAGATAAACTTATCTCTTAATCAAAAGGTGGATTATGGAAATCAACGTGATCAAAATTGGGGGAAATGTCATCGATCATCCAGAAAAATCCAACGAGTTTCTTCGCGCGTTTGCTAATTTCCAAGGTTATAAGATTCTTGTCCATGGCGGTGGTGTCTTAGCATCACGTATAGGTGCCTCCTTGGGCATCGCACCCAAAATGGTCGACGGCCGCAGAATAACTGACGCGGAGACCTTGGACGTGGTGACGATGGTCTACGCCGGATTGATTAACAAACAATTGGTCGCAAGGCTGCAGGCATTCGGACAAAACGCGCTTGGTATGACCGGTGCCGACGGAAACGTCATCCGATCCGTAAAACGTCCGGTCAAAGACGTTGATTATGGGTTTGTCGGGGACGTTGTAGAGGTAAATACCCACCTCTTGACTACGCTTGTAAGCGAACACATCACACCGACCATCTGTGCCATTACCCACGACCACAAGGGACAGCTTCTAAACACAAATGCGGATACAATAGCTTCCTGTATCGCCACGGCTTTGGCTAAAAAGCACACGGTAAACTTGTTTTACTGCTTTGATCGGAGTGGCGTACTCATGGATGAGAAAAATGAGAACAGTCTGGTTCCTTTTATCAATGAAGACATTTATGAAGAATTGAAAAAGGAGCGGATTATCCATTCCGGTATGATTCCAAAACTCGATAACGCCTTCGACGCACTGAACAAGGGTGTGGCGAATGTATGGCTAGGCTTACCCGAAAACTTGCACATGGCTGCGAAAGGCAAAAACTCGGGTACAACCATCCGGAGTCAAAAGTATGACTTGTACTGAGCACTAATCTACCTTATCAAAAGAAATTTTGAACCACCTCAAAGAAGAAGCCCTCTCCCTGCTCATTTCACTCATTGAATCCCCTTCATTTAGTCGGGAAGAAGACCACACTGCACAACTCATCGGAGCTTACCTTACCACAAAAGGTATTTTTTGGGAACGAGTAGGAAATAACGTTTGGGCGAAAAACAAACAGTTCGATCCTAACTTGCCTACGGTATTGCTAAACTCCCATCACGATACCGTAAAGCCAAATCAAGGATATACCAGAGACCCTTTTCGAGCCGAACTAGAAGACGGCAAGCTGTTTGGCTTAGGAAGCAACGATGCCGGCGGGTGCTTGGTAAGTTTAATTGCAGCTTTTGTGTTTTTTTATGAAAAAAGGCTACCCTATAACCTAATCTTGGCAGCTACCGCAGAAGAAGAAATCAGTGGCAGTAATGGGATAGAAGCGCTCCTGCCCCACCTGCCCGTCATGGAACTTGCGATCGTAGGTGAGCCTACGCTGTTACAGATGGCTGTCGCAGAGAAGGGACTTGTAGTAATAGATGCTACGATTGAGGGAAAAGCGGGGCACGCTGCCCGGAATGAAGGAATTAATGCCATTTATCTCGCCTTAGATGATTTGCTTACGTTGCGTGAGTTTAGATTCAGGAAATCATCGACGTACCTTGGAGAAAACAAAGCGACGGCAACAATCATTCAGGCAGGGAGTCAGCATAATGTGGTCCCAGATCGGTGTACCTATACGATAGACGTGCGTGTCACCGATGCCTATACGCTTGAGGAAGCGGTGGACGAATTGGGGCAGCATCTGAAAGCAACCTTGGTCCCACGTTCCCTGCGCCTTAATTCCTCGCGGGTGGATCCCTCCCATAAAGTCGTCAAACTTGCGCAGCAGTTAGGAATCCCCCGCTATGGCAGTCCGACCCTTTCCGACCAGGCACTCATTCCTTATCCATCAATAAAGTTTGGGCCCGGAGATTCAGCCCGTTCCCATTCACCGGATGAATTTATCTATGTCCACGAACTTAGCGAGGGCATAGAGGCATATATTCGACTCTTAGAGCAGTATTTTGAAGCAAACAAAACAATTGCATCCTGATATCACACTCACGGATGATGTAGGAGAAAAGTAAACAAACTACCCATGAAACTTTGGCAAAAAACCAGTAGTAATAAAAAAGAAGTAGAAGCATTCACCATAGGCAGGGATCCGGAATTTGATATCCTTTTGGCCCCCTTCGATGTGTTGGGATCTTTGGCGCATGCACAGATGCTCGAGGAGATCGGTTTACTTACCAGTAACGAACTTGCTGATTTGCGCAAAGGGTTAATTGAAATATGGGACGAGATCAATGAAGGGACGTTTCAGATAGAAAATGGCGTAGAAGATGTACATAGCCAAGTGGAATTTTTGCTCACCCAACGGTACGGAGATGTCGGAAAGAAACTGCATAGTGGGCGATCCAGAAACGACCAAGTCCTAGTTGATTTAAAGCTTTACTATAGGCATGAAATAAGACTGATTATCAATGATATAAAGGTACTTTTTGCAGATTTGATAATGCTGGCAGAAACCTATAAGGACTACCTTATGCCTGGGTATACGCATACGCAGTTAGCGATGCCCTCCTCCTTTGGTCTTTGGTTTGGCGCAATGGCTGAGGCCCTCGTGGAAGACTTGGAACTATGGCGGGCTGCATTTAAGATTGTAAACCAAAATCCTTTGGGGTCAGCTGCAGGGTACGGTTCTTCTTTTCCGCTTAATCGAACCCTCACAACCCGCCTGCTTGGTTTTTCGGATTTACATTACAATGTGATTAATGCGCAAAATAGCCGTGGAAAAACCGAAAAATTCCTTTCGTTTGCCATTGCAAGCAGCGCCGGCACCTTGAATAAACTAGCAGCTGATACCATATTGTTTATGAATCAACATTTCGGATTCATAACCTTTCCAGACGAATTGACCACCGGGTCTAGCATCATGCCGCACAAAAAAAACCCGGATGTTTTCGAACTGCTTCGTGCAAAAACCAACCAACTTCAGGGTAGTCCACAGGCCATCTTGCTTCAGTTGACAAACATGACCACCGGATACCATCGTGATCTACAGCTGCTAAAAGAGACCGTTTTTCCAGATCTTGGACAGCTAAAGGAGTGCCTTCAGATGACCGTGTTCATGTTCAAGCATATCTCCATCAAACCCACCATCTTAGAAGACAAATTCTACGCATACTTGTTCAGTGTTGAAGAGGTAAACCGCTTGGTACTGGAAGGGATGCCTTTTCGGGACGCGTACAAAAAGGTCGGCCTTGATATAGAAGCTGGCACATTTAATCCTTCCACGATTGTGAATCACAGCCATGAGGGTAGTATTGGGAATTTATGTCTGAATAAAATCCAGGAGAAGATGGAAAAAGCACTTTCGGAATTTGATTTTGACCTTGTTGACACAAGCATTGAAAAGTTGCTAGGCAGTACAGACCAACCCCTAACAATTTAAGCGAAGGGCCAACCGCCAACGGCACAAGCATTGAAAACTTGCTTGGTAGCACGGACCAACCCTAATTGTATCGTTAGATCCAATCTTTGATAAGATATACCATAATAGAAGCCAAAACATACCCTCCTAGAAATGAAAGGAAATAGGGCCATGTTAGATCATACTGCCGATAACCGGGTTGGTTGCGATTTGGCGTTTCATTTGGAATCCTTCTTAACGACCGCACGGGAAATAAGGACAGGAATAGTAAACCGTATGAAAGGGTGAAAATAAACAATGTTACGAGAACCTGCATGATAATTTCGTATCAGCCAAAGTTAAAAAAATGAAAGTAAAAACACAACCTTTGTAGACAAGTATAATAACCAACTCGTCAATGCTTTAGATTAAATATGTGAAAAAAGTCGAATCGGCGATGGCGCTTTTTGAATCGGTATTTCATTTTCGCTAGGGTATAATTTGGGATAATTCTGAACGAAAGGACAATCACCACAAGCAATAAAAAGATTGAAAAAAGAAATACAATATCAAAGGAATACCCTGCATCGACAATAACCCCATATACTGCAGGCCCTACCGCAGAGCTGAGTACCATGATGGAAGCGATCAGACTTCTTACTTTTCCAATATACGTGGCGCCGAATAGCTCAACTTGCAAAGCGGACATGATGGCATTACCCATACCAGCGGATATGCCCATCAGTATCATGTAAGGAAATATGACCCAAGACTGTTGAAAACCCCAGATAAATCCTATTGCTACCATAAATGGGATAAGATAAAACGGGAAAAAACGCCGAGCGGTAAATTTATCGATCAGGGGGCCGGCAAATAAAATTGCTATGGAACCGGCAATAGCATAAAAGGTTAAACCAATGGCCATCCATTGCAGCGACCATCCTTTAAATTCGGCGATGGCAAATTGATAAAAGAACATTCCGGTTATGACGAAAGACAGCACAAACATGTTTGGAGCCAGGAGCAAGAAAGCGTTGGATTTCATTATTTGCCAAGACGACCCTTTTTCTGTCAGTTTCGTTTTACCGCCGTCCGCTTTTTCGTGAATCTCAAGCTTGTCCTCGTCGATAAAAAAATACAAATAAGCCGGCACAATTACCAGTACCAGTCCTGCGCTCACCAACAAAGAGCCTCTCCATCCAACCAATCCTATAAGGCCAACAACCATCACCGGCAGTATTGCCTGACCAAAAGGATGTCCCAGGGATGCGAGGCTAATGGCCTTTCCCCTACCCCTGTCAAAATACTTGGACATCGCGGTCATCGAGATATGGCTAAAAAGCCCTTGCCCCGCTATCCGAAGTCCAAAGAATGCCACGATAATTATACCCCAATGTTGTACATAACTCATGGTGACCATGGCGGCAATAAACAGCGCTGTAGAAGCCAAGGTATAAGGCTTTAAACGCACACTATCAATCAATTTACCAAGTTGGGGAAGTACCAAGGCGCTTGCGATTGTCGCGACCATATAGTAAACACTGATTTGCGCATTCTGTAGGGAAAAGTCCTCAATCAAAAAAGGTACATAGAGTGCCAAAAGATACGTTTGACCATACCCGGACAAACAGGTCATCAAGAGACCGAAAGAAAGCAATTTACTGTTTGCTTTAATAAAAGGTATATAGTTCATAAACGAAGCAAAATAATGCTGATTGACGACGACGGTACAGCATCGGGAAGTAATACTATCAGGAACCGCCTTTTATGGTTCGAAGACCGAGGCGGACTGGCCAACAAAATTAGGTAAATTTCCCTGCTGACCAGTAATAAATTAGTTGCATTCGTGTAAGAATCCATGGCCGTTCCGAATAAATCTCAATATTTTTCCTTTATTTAGCTATTCAATAAAGACAATCAATTATGACTACAGGATTTCAACATCTTCATTCCTTTTTGGCCTATCTTGCCTTACTAGGAATACTTATTAGTTTCACCTATGCCTTGATAGGTGCGCTGAGTGGCCGTTCATTCGAAGAGAAGGACAGGAAATTTGGCCTTTTTGGGTTGATCCCTACTCACCTTCAATTGGTTGTAGGGCTAGTATTGTATTTTCTAAGTCCGCTGGGTTTTTCTAATTTGAGCGGGGCTACCATGGCTGATTCGATGAGCAGACTATACGCATTAGAGCATCCTGTGATAAATATCGTGGCCGTAGCAATCATCACCGTAGGCTATAGCCGCGCCAAAAAATTAACCGATAACAGAAATCGCTTTAGGAGCATTTATATGTTCTACGGTGTGGGCCTATTACTCATTTTGAGCCGCATCCCATGGGCCGCTTGGTTAAATTGAGTCGTATAGGCCCTATATGGGCCTATTTTTCTTTTATTTCTATTCATGGAAAAGCATTTACTCATTGAGATCGTCACCCAAACGATGCCTTTTGGCAAATACAAAGGGAAACTCATTTGTGACCTACCGGAACATTATTTGGTGTGGTTTTATCGGCAGGGGTTTCCGCCGGGCAAATTAGGGATGTGGCTGCAAACAATGTATGAAATCAGGCTCAATGGACTTACCCATTTGCTTGGGGAAATTAAGCGGTGCGTTTGATAGTTTTTTAGGGGCAATACATGATACCTCGCAAGTACCGGTTGAATGGTGTATTGGTTAATTGCGCAGTGTAACTACTCATCCTTATCGGATGGAATTTGGTAGCAGATACACTTGACGGGAGCAAATCCCTTGATTTCCTTAGGGCTCGTCAATTATATAGCAAAGAATGTTGTTCCACTACCGAATATGCACATTGCTTTTGCTACTATGCCATAATTGCAATATCTTTGCATCTGAAACCCCATTGCATCTCTGAATCTGCCGCAGCTTTTGAAAATTTTATTCCCCTTCGTTGTTTTGTTTCTGCTTGGCGGCCCACTTGATGTCGCCGCCAAGCAGTCCGTTACTTTCACCGTTTCCGGCACTGTAAAGGGGAGCAATGGAGATCCGCTGATGGCTCACATTCATATTCATGAATTGGGGAGAAGCACATTAGCGGATATGGACGGGGATTTCCTGATTGAGGATCTTCGGCCCGGCACCTACCACATTCATTTCACACACATCGGATATAAATCCCATACGGAAAATGTACGTGTAGTCGATTCCGACGTGCGACTTCTTTTAGAAATGTCGGAGTCCGCAATAACCTTACAGTCGCTTACCATCGAGGCAAATCCCTTCAAAAATGGTCCCCTTGAACAGTCCCAGACAATCGACGTAATCGACCGGGAATACATCGAAAAAAACAATTCCGGAACCTTCGCAAATGCCTTGGAAAAATTGCCCGGAGTAAGTACGATCAATACGGGCGTGGGGATTAGTAAGCCCGTGATTAGAGGCATGAGCTTTAACAGAATCATGGTGAACGACCGCGGGATTAAACAGGAAGGCCAACAGTGGGGAGCCGACCATGGCCTTGAGATAGACCCCTTTGATGTGGATCGTGTAGAAGTGATTAAGGGTCCTGCCTCACTAATCTATGGCTCTGATGGGATGGCCGGTGTGATAAATATCGCTCCTGGGGCGTTGCCGGAGCCTGGTGCTATTCAGGGTCATGTGGCCAGTACTTACCGCACCAACAATGGCATGTGGAGCAATACAGCCATGATCGAAGGAAATGAGCAAGATATAGTCTTTAAAGCCCGGGTTACTGCACAGGATTTTCAGGATTACAGGGTACCGACCGGACAATTTACCTATGCGGGTTTTGTACTTCCTGTTTATGATCGCCGACTAAAAAATACGGCAGGAAAGGAGCGTCATTTTTCGCTGATGGGTGGCGTAAGAAAAGCTTGGGGAAAATCAACGGTTACGATCTCCCAGTTCAATCAAACTGCCGGGATCTTTACGGGAGCTGTGGGAATTCCCACGGCCTATAGCTTACGTCATAACGGGGACAACAGGGGAATCGATTTCCCGAGGCAGGATAACCAACATTTAAAGATCATTTCAAATACAACCGTACAGCACGAAGGAAACTGGCTTGAAATCGATTTAGGGTATCAACGAAACCGAAGAAGGGAAGAATCGCTGCCACATGCGCATGGAGTTGGCCCCACTCCCGAGGGAAATCTCGCCCTTGGCCTTTTTTTAAACACCTATACCGCCAACATTCGCTATAATCAGCAAATCAATGATACACATCAAACGATTCTGGGGATCCAGTCATCTTTTATGGTAAATGAGAAAGATGGGTTTGAATTTTTACTACCAAACTTTAGCAGCCTTCAGGGTGGTGCGTTTTATTTTCATGAATACAGGTGGAAGAAGCATCTTATTGTCAACGCCGGACTAAGAGCAGATATCGGCCAACATAAGATCGAAGAGCACCTTCAGCCAATCTATGAACGCCTGACGCCTACCGGCCAATTCGATCAACGAAATCCGGATATTCTGCGAACCTTCTTCAACGTTAGTGGCTCCACAGGCATGTCGTGGGTACTAAATACCAATCAAAATATAAAATTGAACGTGGGAAGTAGCTTTCGCATGCCGACTCCCATGGAATTGTCTACCAACGGCATACATCATGGAAATTTCAGGCACGAGATCGGAAATGCCGATTTGGTCTCCGAACGCAGCTATCAAGCTGATGCCAACTACACCTATTCCAAAAAAAACCTACTCGTAGGTATAAGTCCCTTTTGGGGATACTATCAGGACTATATTTACCTAGCACCTACTGGCCGGTTTTCTAGCCTTCCTGGGTCAAGTACATCTTGGGAATACAGGCAGCATAATGCCATTTTTACTGGAGGAGAAATAAAAGCAGATTGGGTTTTGCTCCCCAATACGACCCTTTCGGTTGCGGGAGAATACATCTACAATTACAACTTGGAAACCGACCTTCCCCTACCACTCACTCCACCGTTTAGTCTTTTGGCGGGGCTGGAATACGGTCTACCCAAAATCGGCCGTATCGCCGAGAAGGTTATGCTCTTTGTTGATTTTAGACATGCCGCCGATCAGAATCGTGTAGACAGGAATGAGCGAACGACTGCAGGTTATCAGCTTATTGAAGGGGGAGTGGGATGGCAGTCCAAGGTTCGGAATCAGACGATACAATTCCAGCTAAGTGGGCAAAACCTGACAAATAGCTATTATTTTAATCATCTAAGCCGTTATCGGCTTCTTAATCTTCCAGAACAGGGTAGAAATATTAGTTTCAGTATAAAAATACCCCTTACAATAAAAAGCCAATAAATACACTTTTCATTTGGTGAAAAATGCTAAATAATGTATACTTGCAACATAACTGCATTTAGCCTAATGTATAATTAAACCAAATATGAAACAGCCATTAGTATACCTATTACTTGGAGCCGCGATGCTCACTTTATCATGCGAGAATGATGACAATCAGATTCCGGATTTGGATGCGCCGGTAATTGGTCCTGCAAACGGACACGACGAAATTTACCCACACCATGAAGATGTGAATGCATCTGTCAGAGACAGCCTATTTGTTCGTTTTGGTGTCGAAGACATTTCCGGTATCGCTCAGATTCGTGTGGATGTTCATAGCGCTTTTGACGGCCATGCCCATGGACGAATTAAGACGGATTTTGAAAAATTAGAGGTGGACGATATTTATTCACCAGATGCAACTAACCCAGCATTCCGTTTCCCACAAGGAGCCACCCAAGTTAATATAGACGGTCCGAACACCCATATCTTCTACGGAAATAATTCTTCCCGACTTTCCGGTAACGTGTTAGCGGGCCCTTATGATTTCATTATTCAAGCCATAGATGTCCATGGCAATCAAACCAGCTATGATGACGATTCCAACTATTTGGCTACAGTTTACCTTCAGCGTCCTTACGCACCGGAAATTGAAATAACTAATTTGCATGATGACGAACTGGAAGGAGAAGCTGGGCAACCTTTAGCAGTAGAAGGTTTCATCAGGAAAACTACCCACCCGCTAAGTACAGATATAAAATTTCTTTGGGTAAGATTAGCTGAAGAAGGAGATGATGATCATGGTCATGGCCACAGCGCCAATGCACGAATTAGTGGCGAAGAAGATTTCTATGAAAAAATGTGGGGATCCTCCACTTGGAGAGAGGGTATGTCAGGACCGGATCTTCCAAGTGTAAATGAATTAAATCTTGAAGCGGTATTTGCTGGGGAAAACACCATTACGATCCCTACGGATGAAGATCATTTGGATCTGATTATCTGGGTAGAAGATACGGGTGGAAATATCACAAGAATGCTTTATAAAGTGCATGTTGAATAAAAAAAAGGGGCATCAGCCCCTTTTTTCACGTTGATATAGTTGGTTTAATTCATCATTTCGTAAAGAATGCCGTGTGGGGAAGGTTTAGAAAATTTAAAGAATAATTTTCCAGGTTTTTAAACAGTTGTGATACAAACGACGACACACCCCCATCAACAGCTGTTGTTTTCGAATCCTTCAGGCTAGTTAAATCCTGGTTGACGATAAACAATAAACAAAAGCAAAGCAGACATTTTTTGATAGATCGCATGGTTATCATGTTTAATGTAGACCTAACAAAAGTTAAACAAAATTGTTTTACACCAAGGGTGCTTTTTTTTAATATAGACCAGCAATTTCCAGCCTTTTATACTTAAATAAAAGGCGTAAGCCGACCAAAAGAACAGACTGAAGTTCTCAAACTTTGTTTATAGATATGGAGGGACAACGGATCTCGTATACACTCGCAATAGGGGAACAAAAAATAAAAGCCAAGTTAGTTTGGATAATTTGGGATGCACAGCGAAACCTTCTCGTTACTGAAGGATTCGATTGAGTTTTCGTTTATGCCGACATTGCCGGTCACCAGAATAACCGAATAATCGGGGCCTTCATCAGCGAGGTGAATTTTCAAATGCCCATCAAATATTCTTAATTCCGAAAACGTCAAGTCCGAACCATCGGATAATTTGCCTAGAATTGTCTTACTTTCCAATGTGGTGATGTCAATAGGATTCAACAAAAAGGCAATTTCGGCATCAGGTTTGTCATAAGATCCAAAATGCAGGTGGGCAGGGAAAAAATAGGGGTCTGATGAAGAGGGTCCGGTTAATTTTAAGGTTAATTCGACGTCGCCATTCCTTAATTCTCTTGCTGTGGCAACGCCGCTATACCCATACTCACTGGACTGAAAAAGATTATAGGTTACACTATTAGCGGTGTAATCATCTCTCTCAGATTGGCAGGCGCTGATGAATGCGATGAGGAAGAGTAGGCGGTAGGAGATCTTCATGGAGATTTTTTTATTTTTAAACGATGAACCTAACTTCGTGTTACTAGAATTGACGTTAAATTAAAAAAAAGAAATCCCTTTATACAATCTATTTACAGATTTTATTCAATTCCAACCGAATTACATGAAACAGTTTTCAGCACTTTTTGCAAAACTCGACCAAACAAACAAAACAAGGGATAAAATCGCTCTATTGAAAGCTTACTTTGAAAATGCCGCAGATAGGGATAAGCTTTGGACATTGGCTTTGTTCACCCATAAGCGGCCCAAGCGAAATGTTTCCACTGCCCAATTACGCGAATGGTGCCAAGAAATCGTAGGCCTTCCTTCATGGCTATTT
>WGNT01000024.1 GCA_016124425.1 Cytophagales bacterium | reverse complement strand
TTTATACAGCTGTTTGTCTAGCGTGTAGCCATGACCTCACCCAATCACATAGAATGTTAACGATGTTGTTTTAAATTCGACTGTACACCTTGCCTCCTGCCTAGGTTTGGTGCTTTCCCTGATCGGATTTTTTTAAACGCCCTGCATTTTTTTACTGTATTTAGTCTCAAATAATGATTTAAGGCGCATTCCCAAACCGGGCATCCTACTTTTGAACCCATATCCGGCACGAGTGTGTCGGTACGCTACCTTCAAAGAAAAGAAAATGAAACCATTGCTGACCCTTTTAGCTCTTATTCTTGCAACAAGTCTCGCAAATGCGAATGAGAAAATTGACATCGCGGCCACAAAATCCGTGGAACTTAACTACGCAGCATTTGCAGCGTATGATGTTTATTTAATTAATGATTCCGGAAAGCCGCTTAAAGTAGCCGTCATAGACCCCAAAACAGGAAAGCAGGTTCAGGGGTTTGGACTCGGTCCGATTGCGAAGGTCCTGGTTTCAGTAGAAAAGGACCATGTGCTCACACTCACCAACACTTCCCTCAAAGAAGTTAGCGTGACGTTGCAATTTATCGAGAAAAAGCCCGACACCTACAATATCGAGAAAGCGCCTATCATAAATTTTACGTTACATAATCCGTCACTGAAGTCTATTCCATTGATTATTCCCAACGTGATGAACCCCAATCTTTCTCCAATGTCGACTAGCGGTGTTGCGCTCAAAATAGGCCAAAAGATTTTCTACAGAAAGGGAAATGAAGAATACCTCATTCTAATGGTAGATGAATCCATCCGGCAAGGCGACAAAATCGACGTTGCAAATTTGATCAAGAACTTGAAAAAATAGTGATAAATTAGGGACATTGGCAGTGGGTAATCTACGTTACCGTGGATTCCTACTCACCCCTTTAACACCCATAAAAATGTCTATTTACACAACTCCCCTTCAATTTGGCTATTTTTTTAGCCTTATCGTATGGGTACTTTTGCTAATCCGTGGATACCGCGAACAGCGGCTTTCGGACCGAATGCTTGGATGGATGATGTTCATTTTGGCGATGGAGCTTCAGGATTATACCTTTGGCTTTGCAGGGATCAATTTTTTATGGGATGAGCTTAATGGTTTTCCGAGAAGCGTTAGCCTTTTGTTTGGTCCGGTTGTCTATTTTTACTTCCAAGCACAAACCAACCGGCGGTTCCATTTGCAAAAGGAACACCTAGCGCATTTTCTGCCCTTCGGCGGGTACGTTACCTACAAATTGTTCTTTTTCATCCAAGGGTCTGAGGCCGTAGAGGCCTTGCACGCGTCGAGATTGGATTTGGTTTTGGGCTATGTACTCAGGATCGGATTAATCGTTTCTTTTTTCTATTATCTCTCCCGGTGTTTGGGTATCTATACACAGTACCGAATTTGGAGTACGGAACAGTTCAGCAACTTGGAGATAATTGACTTTAAATGGTTCAGGAACTTTATCTATTCCATGATTTTTTGGCTGGCGTTCCGAGAGCTGATGTTTATTTTGGATGCGCTATTTTCGTTGGATTTTTATCAGGATTGGTGGTGGAACCTCGCTTTAGCTGCAGTTGCGGTGTATATCGGTCTCGCTGGTTATTCGCAAAAACAGCCGGCTTGGATTGACTTTGATTCAAGTCCTAAACCTGTGGATCAAGGGATACTTCAAAGCGAAAACCAAATAAGCGAACTCGATAAAGAAGATAGAGGTCCGGGACAATTTGCCCTTTCTATCAAATTGGGGCTTTTGATGCAAAAAGAAAGGCTCTATCTACAGCCGGAACTGAGTCTGTATGAACTGGCGCAGCATCTGCAAAGCAATCCGGTGCAGTTATCTGCAACAATTAATAAGGTCTTTGGCATGAATTTCAACGACTACATCAATTCCCTTCGCGTGGATGAATTTGTAAGAAGATATGCAGCAGATGTCAACCGGCGATAAACCTTACTTTCCCTTGCCCTAGATTCAGGATTTAACTCCAAGGCTACGTTTAACCGTGCTTTTAAAAAAATCAAGGGCTGCTCCCCGCAGGAATACCTGACAAAGGAAAACGCTACATAATTCGATTTATGTAGATTTTCAGATCGTTCATAGTATAAATGGGCCAGTAGAGGCAATTTTTTCTTTAAATACCCTTAATTGATGCCCACTGAGGTTTGCTAAATCACTTAATGCTGTATGGCGTATCTAAAATCAAGCTAAACCACCGATCAGGATTTTCATTTTACTCCTGCCTCCCCATATACCGGAGGTCTTTTGTGTGATACAAATCACTTTTTGAGGGGGATGGATCGAATACCTTTGTCGCTGGAATAAGTAGAAAAAGTGAAAGATACATCGCAACTCATCATCGCATTACTTCGAAGCCTTTTTGGCTTGTCGTTGATCTTAGTAGTTCTGGTACTGTTCGTGGCTGCATTGGTCGGTAGTCTGTGGGTTAACACCCCATCGGTTCCAGCCGAACAAGTGCAGGTACAAGCAGCCGTTCCGAAAACCGATTTCCGGCTGATTGAAGAGGCGGGCCTATGGATAGCCCCGGATTGGGCAAGTGTAGCGCAGGAACCCAATGCCGAACTTATCCAATACGGACGCGAACTGATTTCGCATACCTCAGAATACCTCGGCCCACAAGGAAAGGTGCTGCGGATCTCCAATGGGATGAATTGCCAAAATTGCCATCTGCAGGCAGGAACACTCCCTCTAGGAAACAACTACGGGGCCGTAGCTGCCACCTATCCGAAGGTAAGGGCCCGTTCGGGAAGCTCCGAAGACATCCCAAAGCGGATCAATGACTGCTTTGAACGGAGCTTGAATGGGCAAGGGCTTGATACAGAAAGCAAAGAAATGCAGGCAATGGTAGCCTACATGGAGTGGCTCGGCAAGGATGTGCCAAAAGGAACCGTACTCCCAGGTGTTGGCATTTACGAAGTACCCTTGTTGGATCGCGCGGCTGATCCGGTGCGCGGAAAGACCATCTACGATCGGCAGTGCAGCAGCTGCCATGGAACTGAAGGGCAGGGGTTGGCGTCACCTGGCGGCACCGCCTATACGTACCCTCCCCTTTGGGGCACTGCCAGTTACAACAGTGGCGCAGGCCTCTACCGCCTTTCCCGCTTTGCCGGGTATGTAAAAGCCAATATGCCCTTGGGAGCCACCTACGAACGGCCGCTCCTTAGTGATGAAGAAGCTTGGGACCTTGCTGCCTTTGTCAATTCTCAGGACCGCCCCTCAAAGAGCCTTGCCGGTGACTGGCCGGATATTTCAAAAAAACCCATGGACCACCCTTTCGGCCCCTATTCTGATTCATTTTCGGAAGAACAGCATAAATACGGTCCGTTTCAACCCATATTGGCAGCGAGGAACTAATTGGATATACAATCAGGCATGACGCAAACGACTCACGAGGTGATGATTATTCAGCTGCGATTTTCCCAAAAATCGGGACAGGATACCCCAACCGTTCGTAGGCGACAAGTTCTGAACGGTTTAAGATAACGATAAACAAATGCAAAAGATATTTTTATTGATGCTTGGCGTTTTCTTTTGGCTACCGGGGTATGGACAGCAGGATTCTACCCTTTGGACGCCGGAACTGAGTGCGAGCTTTCGATCTTATTTTATGAGCACTTCCTATTGGGAAGATTACAAGGGGGACCATGCCTTGGGGCAAATGGCCTCGGTAGCGGTCAGCACCAGGCTTCTACACGGCTTTGGAATAAAAGCCGAGTACCTGGGATTTCTCCGGGTGCTGAGTTCCGACCTTACGGCACTGGATCCAAGGGTGCCAAATTTAAACCGCTATGAAGTGGGCTTGTTTGATGTAAACAACCTGGACAAGCGCGCGTTTGGCAAAATCGGCAACCTCCATCTCGATTACGTGCAACCCAAGTTTCAGGCAAGGCTAGGTAGGATGGAGATCAATACCCCCTTTATCAATGCACAGGATGGCAGGTTGAGCCCTACCTATGTGGAGGGTATACGATCGAATGCGCAACTCAAGCCCGGTATCACGGTCGAGCACCACCTGATATGGGGAGTTTCTCCCCGGTCAACCGGACGTTGGTTTGGTCTGGGCGAAAGTGTCGGCATCTATCCCGTGGGCCGGGATGAATCTGGTCAGCCGTCAGCCTACGCCGGTAGTATCCGCTCATCTTTTGCCCATATCCTAAACCTGAATGTAACGCTGGAAGCGGGATCTACTCTGCTGTTGAACCACACGCTGGTGCAAAACCTTTACAGCACCTACCTGGCACAGTGGGACAAAACTTGGGAGATTCCAAATGCTCCCATGCAGGGAATAACCGGCATTCAAGGTACCTTTCAACACGGGATCGGAAATGGGGGAAATGAAGAATTAGCCCTTCGGTACAAAGATCCGGAAGACCGCAACTGGATACTAAGTGGAAGAATCGGACTAAAATCCAAAAAGCGGCTATGGCATGTAAACTACACCAAGATGAAGGGAGACGGTCGTTTTTTGAGTCCGAGGGAATGGGGACGGGATCCCTTTTATACCTTTATTCCCAGGGAAAGAAGCGAGGGATTGGAACAGGTGGATGCGGTGACAACTTATTTTCAGCAGGCATTTCCCAAGCTATCCCTGCAAGTGTATGCCCATGTGGGCCTGTTTTTCGTACCTGATGCCGCAGACGCATCGCGAAACAAATATGCCCAGCCGAGCTATGCGCACGCGAATGTTGGCCTTCGCTATACATCTAAAAAATGGATGCAAGGGCTAAATGTACACCTGATCTTGATGTCGAAGGCCGCCCTGGACCAAGAGAACCTCAAGCCGGCCTGGGTATACAACAAAGTCAACCTCTTCCACACGAACCTGATCCTCAATTACACGCTCTCCAGTCGTCAAAATCGAAATGGTGAATGATTTCGGTTTTGCCGCGAATGACACGAATAGATGGGTGGGTTTTGTTGCTTCCGAAAAAAGCTGAGTTAATCTGTAATCCGTGGGTATTTTTTGCCTCAAATAGGAATTGGTGTATTCTGCTCCTATCAACTTACAAGGACCAATAGACTCCGAATTTTAGCCAAAGGCGGCTTCTAAAGCGGTCAGGGACCAGGTAGTCGTCGGTTCTGTAGTCCACCCCAACTTCATATTTGGTATTGTCGTCCACATAAAACCCCAACGAAGCTACCAGGCGGTTTTCTATATCGTCTTCCGCCGACTGAGTCATATAGATCACCTCGTTGGACAGGGTCAGGTACTTTTCCCCCGGATCCAGCTGCGTTCCCTGTAGGGGTAGCTGAACGGCGTATCGGTACCGAAGCCGGAGCAATACCGCCTCTTCGCTAAAAAATGTCTGATCGGTTCGGATGCGGTGCCCTATGCGGAAGAAATTGCCCCGCTGTAAGATGGCGACCTGCTGAATCGGCCGGTGGGTATTTTCTCCGTCTTCTATTCTATACTGATAGCCCAGATCCACCTTTACAAAGGGAGTTATCCGTCTCCCGACAAAGCTTTGCAGATCTGTAAGGGTATGGCTATAGGCGAGTTCGCGGTTTAGCCGCTGTGCATCAAACATCCCGTGCTGGGATTCAATTTTGTGGGTAATGTAATAGGCATCCGAAAGGTCATAAGTCAATTGCGCCTCAGGAAACAAGCCCGAGGTAAATCGGTGACGTTGCTGTGCCTGTGACTCATGGAGAGCTAAGCAAATCAGACCGGTAACAAAAAGTATCCAAAATTTTTTCATCCGCTAAAAATCCAATACATCCGTGGAACTTAACTCAATTTTTCTTTTCTCCATAAAATTGCCACACTTGTCGAACTGCCCTTCCCAGAGGGTACTTACGCCGTTTTTCCGGCCGACGAATTCGACCTCATACTCCCTAACCAATTCCGGACCGGTATTGTCGCCGGCGATCAGGTCCCGAAGGGCGCTGCTGCTTCCGGTATAGTGGATCTGAAGCCGGTCGATCTTGAAGCTGCTGTACTCACCGCTAAGGTAACGGAACATGTTTTCCCGGACCTCTTGGTCTAAGTCCCTTGTACGGATCAGGATTTCCACGTTTCGGATGTCCCCTTCCGGGGCGAATTCCACACTGTGCCAGTTTCGTTTCCACTTAAGTTTGGCTTCGTAAACTTCCTTTTCTCCATCGGTCTGAAAGTACCACTTGGTCTTGCCATGTCCCTGATAGGCAGTTTCTAGCCAGTTTCTTGCGCTCTCGGGAACTTCAGAGGACGCCACGGCCCGTTCTATCTCCCGCTTTTGCCCATAGGAGACAGAAGTGAGGACCATCAGAAGAAAGACGCTTAGTGTATGCCACTTTTTACCCATATTACCTTCCATAAAGTTACCCACGCACTACCCTTTATACGTAGACAATAATTATAAACTGCAAAAAAGGTACCGTTAGTTCTGAAAAGGTTTCTTTATTTTTGGCTTTTGGCTTTTGGCTTTTGGCTTTTGGCTTTTAGCCTTTAGCCGCCAACAGCCAACCGCCAACCTCCAACAGCCAACCGCCAACCGCCAACACCCAACACCCAACCGCCAACCGCCAACAGCCAACCCCATGCGAGACTTTAGAAAATTAGAAATATGGAACAAGGGAATTTCGGTAGCTAAGGAAATATATGCGCTGACCGAGACGCTTCCGCAATCGGAAAAATTTGGATTAATCAGTCAAATGCAACGATGTGCCGTTTCAATTCCATCCAATATTGCAGAAGGTTGTAGTCGCAATAGTGAAATCGAGTACAAACGATTTCTAGAAATAGCTATTGGATCAGCTTTCGAGCTAGAAACCCAACTTATCATTTGTAGCGAATTAAACTATATTAAAAGCATTGACACGAACGGTCTACGTGAAAAAATAAACACCTTACAAAAACAAATCAATACGTTGATAAGTACGATTTCTATAAGCCAACAGCTAAAATCCAAAACCAAAAACCCAAAAGCCAACCGCTAAAACCCAACCCCCAACCCCCAACCCCCAACCGCCAATGGCCAAAACCCAAAAGCCAACAGCTAAAACCCAAAAGCCAACAGCCAATACCACGACTCAAAAGCCAACAGCTAAAACCCAACCCCCAACAGCCAATACCCCAACCCAACAACAACTGGAAAAATACCTTTAGAGCTCAGCCACCCTGCTCCGCGGCGCCATCGATGCATGCGACTGCAAGCAGTACATCTTTCCGCTGCTGTTTTTTAAGTGCGTCTGTGGTGCGTAAGAATTCACGCTAAAAGACACCCAACCGGACATCCTCATCCAGCAATGGCAACAATCAAAAATAATCTCCAAAAAAACACCTGTCTTTCAGATTCATGATTTTTTAAAATGTTCACTAATATCATCTGACCAAAAATATAGGATTTCTTTGCCCAATAGTGAATTGAATACCAAGTATTCTACCAAATATACACCAAAAATGAGATATACTGGGATTATGAGCTATTTTAGCTGCATGATATATTGATTCCCTGAGCAAAATGTAATAAGCATTGGAATTTTGGAGATTTAATAAAACATGGTGGGCTTAGAAAATTGACCGAATTTACTGCAATAGTTACTGTTACTTTAAGAACAGAATGAAAACGAGCCTTTAGGATTAATCTGGCACTGCAGATATACCAATCTTGTTTTTTTAAGTATTTAATTAGCCATGGATGTAGTATTTTAGAGGTGAGCATTATAGATATTAAATTCAGCAAAATAAGCTGATGGCAAAAAACGTCAAAGTTAATGATAAGATATTGGATTGAAAAAACAATCGTAAATGGGCGAAAAGATAGACTTAAAGGAGAAAGGGCCCTTGGAAAAGCCCTTTGGTCTCCTCAAAAGGATAAAAGAGGCGCGGATATTTACAAAAACATGAGAGAAGTTGAAAATGGTGATGTTGTAATACATTTGAGAGATAATTCTACTATTTCTGGAGTATCAATTGTAAAATCATCGGCAGTAGAATCTCATGGTATTTCTGGAACGGACTGGGACGGGCCTGCCTATCTAATTGAATTGGAAAAATATCTTCCATTAAAACCTGAAATTCCTCGCAGCGCTATACTTAATATAAAAAACAGGTTAATCCTAGATGAAATCAATAGTCAATCCGAAGTTTTCTACAACAATAAGCTAGAATTAAGGCAGGGAGCATATTTAACTCCTTGTCCAATAAGATTGGTTACTCTCATTAATAAGGCCTACAGCGAGCTTTCTAATAGTAATCTGCCACATGTTAATATTTCTGATTTGGAGAATATTGAAACATATAAAATTGAGATTTTTGACAAGGGCTATTTGTTGAAAATAATGAGGGAAAGTGGGTTGTTTTACTCTGACAACCTAATTGCAAGGTTTACAGCCTCTCTCCTCACAAAACCCTTTGTCCTTCTTACCGGACTATCTGGTTCAGGAAAAACCAAATTGGCTCAGGCTTTTGTGCAGTGGATTTGTCGGGACAATAGCCAATATTGTATTGTCCCCGTGGGTGCCGACTGGACCAATCGTGAGCCGCTGTTGGGTTATCCCAATGCGCTAAAGCCAGAAGAGTATGTCAAACCCGACAGTGGGGTGCTTGACTTAATCCTTCGAGCCAACCATCAGCCGGATCTGCCACATTTCCTGATTCTGGACGAAATGAACCTAAGCCATGTAGAACGGTATTTTGCCGACTTCCTAAGTGCCATGGAATCAAAGGAAGATATCCCCCTGTATGCCGAAGGCACTGTTGAAAACGGTGTTCCTTCGAAATTGAAAATTCCTTCCAATTTGTTTATCATTGGCACGGTCAACATCGACGAAACGACGAATATGTTCAGCCCCAAAGTGCTGGACCGGGCAAATACCATCGAATTCAGGGTTACTAGCGATGAAATGAGACACTTCCTAGACAATATCAACGACATCAATATGGATGCCCTAGCAGGGAAAGGTGCAGGCATGGCGAACAGCTTTCTGGAAATGGCCGGTAGCAAAACATTTGCCACTACAGATGTTGCGGACATCAATGCCACATTGGTGCAGTTTTTTGGTGAACTGAAAAAGACCGGAGCAGAATTTGGCTATCGCAGTGCCACAGAAATCTTACGGTTGATTCATCAATTAACCCTACTGGATAACACGCTCACAACAAATCAAAAAATTGATATAGCAATCATACAGAAACTACTTCCCAAGCTGCATGGTTCACGCCGAAAGTTGGTTTCAGTATTAGAAACGCTCGGGTCTTTTTGCGTTACTGACAAGTTGAAGATCATAGACGTGTTCGGTAAAGATGAGTTTGATTTCGAAGGTCATCCAGATGTTATTTACCGGCTTTCATTGGAAAAAATAGCCCGAATGCATAAAGGAGCAATAGATAATGGATTTGCAAGTTTTGCGGAAGCCTAAGGTGATCAGTTGGTTAAAAAATATAGCTGGGAAATACGTGAATGATCAAAGAACTATCTGAAATAACGCTGGATTTGAGTCATGTAGCACCTGATCTTTCACTGACGATCAGTGAGCGAGCTGCTAATACGTTATTCATAGCAGAAGATGCTGTGAAGAATGGTGAGGCCAAATATCAACTGAAAGAAGGGTGTTTCTACGATTATGAATTAAGTAATCCGGTATATCAATTGCGAGATCCTTTTGATAATATCGTTCAGCCTCACAGAAGAGCGACCCATATTGGGCGAATTGCCCCCAATATTTACGTGGGCACGCTTGAAATTCCACTATTTATACAAGACGATGCCGTGCCGGTCGCGACCGTTCTCCTTGAAGTGCAATCCATAAAATCTGGCTATCGGGATGACTACCGTGATATGCTTGAACTGATTACCGAAAAGTGCACAGACCTTCTGTTGCAGGCTAATTCACCTGTTACACACCATTTTGAAGTGGATCATACCAAAAATCCACAGACCCTTTATCAGAAGTTCGCCTTTATCAAATCGGTCATTGGTACGGATGAGTTTGCGGAAGCCATTCACCGGATTGTTACGGCACCGGTAACGAAATGGACATCAACCACAGAAGAAAGGGATATCCGTAACGCTCGGCGGTTTTCGAATGCGAACATCAAGGAAATACTGAAAGGTGGTAAACGAAGCAGCTTGCCTGAGCGTCATTACTTAAGAGGTTATGGTATAGAGACTATGCCGGAACGAATTACGTCGGTCAGAAAAACAGATTCCGTTGATACGCCCGAAAACCGTTTTATCAAACATGCTCTGGAGATTTTTTTGAAATTTTGCACGGACATCGCAAACATCGCCAAGGAATTCGGCCATGGGAAAATGGCCACGGAATCTGAAATACTCATTCGTGAACTGGAAAGTCAGCTGCATCACTCCGTTTTCAAAGAGATTTCAAGACCGACAACGTTAAAGCTAAACAGCCCGGTACTACAGCGAAAAGAAGGATATCGGGAGGTGCTGCGCGTATGGCTGATGTTTGACCTTGCGGCCAAGCTCATTTGGTCAGGTGGAGATGATATTTATAGCGGTGGCAAAAAAGACATTGCGACACTCTATGAGTATTGGCTTTTTTTCAAGTTGCTTGAATTGTTTCAGTCGATATTTCAAATAGAACCCACGGATATAGCCGATTTAATAAGGGAAACACCTGATGGCTTAAACCTCCAAATCAAACAAGGAAAATTCACGGCGCTTCGGGGAGTATATGATTCGGGGAACAGAAAACTCACTGTTCGCTTCAATTACAACCGATCGTTTAGTGGTAGAAAAAATTACCCCGAATCAGGAAGCTGGACCACAACGTTACGACCGGACTATACGCTTTCGCTTTGGCCGGAGGGCATTTCAGAAGCCGAAGCGGAAAAACAGGAGCTTATTGTGCACGTTCATTTTGATGCGAAGTACAAAATTGCCAACCTGAGAGACTTTTTACCTCAAGATGAATCAATCAGTAAGCACCAAGATTTTGGTGTCATTACGGCCTTTGATCTTGATGGGATTACGTGGGATGTTACATCAGAAACATTGGTCAAAAATGAAGTGGCTTTTTATGATGGCGAAAATGGACTAAAGCTAAAATCCCTGTTTTGGGAGGAAATAGCGGAATTGGATATATTCAGGAATGCGCTATTTGATAGTTTGGTTGAAAACATTCAACAATCAATTTTGAATAAAGAAAAAATTGACAATCGAAAAGGCATCTACAAAAACGCCGATCTGCTTAAGATGCATGCGTACAAGGATGCCATTAGAAGAACAGGCGGTGCGTATGTTTTATACCCCGGTGACACATCCATCAAGCGAAAAGGATTCCATGAAATAATACCCGGACTTGGAGCTTTCGCGGTAAAACCATCCAAAAAGGAGAGTGGAATTGGAGAACTAAAAGCGTTTATTTTTGAAATCATCGAGCATTTTGTTAACCGTGCGTCCCAGAGGGAGAAAATTGCTTTTAGAACTTTTGATATCTATAAAAATCCACCAAAATCCGGTAATGAAATCAAAGAACCTTTACCGGAACCATACAATACCAACAGGGATCTAATTCCGGACGATACGTTTGTTTTGGTAGGGTATTACAATTCACAAGAACAATACAACTGGATTCAGCGTACCGGGCTATACAATTTCAGAATGGGTTCAGGTACTGGTTCACTTATACTCGATACGGCAACAGTCAGTTCAAAATACCTATTGCTCCATACATCAGGTGACAAAGACTCTGGTGAGTTATGGAAAATTGTAAGCAGAGGACCAAGAGTCTATTCGAAGGAGGAGTTAATCAAAATGGACTACCCTTCGCCGTCGCAGCCCAATTACCTCGTTATCCAGATTGCGCCTGTGACAGACAGGGAATTCGAAGATGCACGCTGGGATTTCAGAAAGCTTACCAATTATGCGACAGGAAGAGCCTCGGCATATCCGTTTACGGCAACGCTAGCAGAACTAGTGAAAAACAAAATCAGGTAGCATCCCAACAAGAAAGAAGGAAACAAAGAAGACCATGGAGAGGAAGGTTGAGGGAATTTCTACCCATCTTTGAAAAAATTAGTCTATCGCATATCGCGATATGTGGTAAGAAGTCAATGATGAAGCTTGTAAAGTAAAGCGCTCTTTATGAATAATCACCTGATACTACTAGTAGTTGGAATGCTTTGGGGTGGGTAGTTGAAAATAACAAAGCTCATCTACTTACGTGGCTCAGCTCGGCGAACACTGAAAAACAAGTGTATGCAGCCGACGGGCTGCTACAGTTGAAAAAGACCGGAACATCCCTGTCTGTTGATGAAATGAGGGTAATAGATTTTATCATTAACAAAAAGGGGACAATGTTTGTCTGTTCTGGCTGTTCCCATTGGCATGAGGATATCACTGAAGTAACAAAAATCTTAACCATTGAGAGAACCACAGCGAAAAGTCTAAACACAGAGAGAAAGGTTAAGGAAATATCCGCTACAGTGACATATAAAAAAACCTCTGTGCGCCGCTGAGTATGCATAGGTAACTAAAAGGTTTAATCACAGAGGAATACAGAGAGAATGGCTTTTGGAAACAAGCTGATAAATGTTTATTATGGTGCACTAACGTAAAGAACGTATGTGGCAAACAGATTCACTTTGGTTTGAGGTAGCAGTAGTAAGTACAACTATAGCTTTGGGGCACATTTTCTTGGGACACTTTGAAGAACGTACCCCAAGCATAAGAAAGTTTTACAAATACCTTCTTTCTTTATTGGTGGTTGTTGGGATTTCCATACTATTTGGGAGGACAGTTGCTTTTACGGTTTATGCGGCACTCTTTATTCCGGTCTTGTACATCCATCTCGTACTGCTTCCGAAAAAGGGCATTAACGGGTGGACAGGCGAACCAAAGGAAAAATACTACGAATACAGAAAATGGAACAAAGATATTTTTTCGATACGATCAGAAAAGTCCAAACGACAAAAAGACTGCATCCAATAGATTTTGGGACCCCTTGCCCTAATTGTTTCCTTGAAATCGCTAAGGCGCGGATCTCAATATTACAGGACGAAGATAGGAAGCTTTTGAATCAAATCTAGAATTGCAGCCACGTAACACCCATAAATCCTCTGTCCGATTATGCGTACGCTGAGGTAAATAAACGGTTTGACCATAAAGGTCACACCCGACCACAGAGAGAAAGGTTGAGAAAAAATTCATCCCTTACTTTCCCATGCCGGGAGCTTTCAACCAATCGGTCAGAAACTGCACCCCTTCCTCTACGATCGCCTCATGGCCTCCCTCGTGCAAGACCAAGGCTATCTTCTCTGGTATGTCTAGGCGTTGGTAGTGAACGGCCGTTTTTTCATAAGCCTCCACAACCTGCGGCCAATGGGCGATTTTGTCGTCCTTACCGTGCTGTATCATCAGTGGTCTTGGCGCAATAAGCGAAACGAGATCCTCATCGGAAAACTCCGTCAACCAACCGTTAAAAAACGCGTGCTCTTCCCGAGGCGAAAAGCTCGAATAGCGCGGATCCGGCACGGCCATCTTGTTTCTTCGTTCGTTAAACCAGGCCGACACCACGCCGGCTTTGATCCGAGGTTCCAAGGGCATCCAGAACATGGTGGCCATCCCTCCCAAGGAGATACCCCACATCCCGACTCGTTCAGCATCAACTCGGGGATCTTCGAGTACAATATCTAACAGGTGCTGCACCCGAACCAATTCTATCCCTGGCAAACTCGTACCCGCAAGGCGGGCGTAGCGTTCCACATTGTTGCGCCGCTCTACCGAGCGAAGGTTCATCGGCAGCAGTACGGCAAAGCCGGCATCAAGCAATCCCTTCGCATATTCGTGGTAGGCCCCGACGGAGAAAGGGGTTTCCGGTGTGCTGCCAATGCCGTGCTGTACGATAATCAACGGTACCGGCTGCTGTTCGCTTGCCCCTTCGGGAAAAGCGAGTACCGCTTCCGCTGCTAGCATGCCCAGCGGAAGTGTAAGCCAGTCGGCCTGTATTTCCCCCAGGGGATGGGGTTTGATTTCGAGCGGTCCGGTCTTGGAGAGTACCGGGGGACTTAGCACCTCTTCCCATCGTCGGCGGTTGGGGCTGACGCTTCGTTCTAGGGCCGAAGGGCTGCTGTAGTCCCGATTCCACAGCTTGGCGGCACGGTCTTCGTACGCATCCACCAGAAAATGCCGCAGGTAATTTTGCAGTTGCCGCTCGTAGGCATCGGTACGGGCCGTTTCTACCTCAGTGGCGATCAGGTCCGCGTTTTGGGCAACCGCTGTCAGGGAAGCGGTCAGCAAGCAAACTGCAAGTAGGAATATGCGGGGATGGTACGTTGTGTTATTCATGCTTTTAAGGTAGGAAATTCCCTGCTTTAATTTAATGCCTTGTTTGAAAAAATAGCAATAAAGGTGTTGCTATGCCAAAGAAATGGTAAGATCCAGTAATGTGGTTAAATCAGTTTTCCCAGACTTTTAGATCTCTAGCCCTACCTACTGACACAGGTAGGATTTTATGCCACACCAAAGTACCTTTTTCCGACCTATTTTTAAAAAATGGAAAAAATAATTTCCCTACGCTGTAATAAATGTTTTCATACTGATACTTATCATCAAATCATCAACATACGATCATGGAAGCAACAACTGAAAAGAACGAAAGGACGACCAAACAAATCAACAGAATAGCGTATACTGCATTTGTTTTCTTGGGAATTTACTACTTTATACAAGACGATTGGGCAACAGGTGTAAGCCAGTTTGGTATTGCGCTAGTATTTGACCCTTTTGACCAAAAAGTAAGTTGGAACAATAGACCACTCTATCAGAGAATTTGGATGATTACACATTTGATTTTACTTCTTGTGTCTTTTATCTGGATGTTTTATAAAGAATAAATGAACGAACAAGAATTCCTACATAACATAAACAACTGTAGAGGCATTATCAATAAGCTGGTGTCGTTGTATGCCACAGACTATGAAGAGCGGAGAGATTACACGCAAGAAATTATTTATCAGACGTGGAAATCAATAGGAAGTTACAAGGGTAATGCAAAATTCAGTACGTGGTTGTACCGGCTGGCGCTGAATACCTTAATCGTTCTAAGTAGAAATAAGTACGTGGTAAGCAGTGTCGAAAACCTGACCGATTATGAAAAACCCTATAGCACATCGCCTCACAATGACGCAGAGGTACTCTATATGGCTATTAAAATGCTTGAAAGCACAGAAAAGGCAATTATCACCATGCATTTAGATGGCTATGCAAACGACGAAATTGCGGATTATTTGGGTATTTCAACAAATAATCTTACTGTAAAATTACATCGCGTAAAAGAAAAAATCAAAAAAATTTGTACGAATGGACTTAACTGACGCTTGGAAAAATATAAATTTTGAACCATCTGCTCCTGAAACCGATTGGAGTAAGATCTCCGAAAACTCAAAAACACCTTTGAGTAAGATGAAGAAATCTGTTTCCTACAACCTTTACTGGGGAATCGTAATAACGTTGATTTATCCTGTTTTATTGGTTTATATAGATGAATGGATAATCAAAATCGGTGTTGTATTGGTTCTATTGGCTTCTGTAATGTTGATACGTGCTACCTATAAGCTTTATAAACAGATCAATCCGGTCATCAACCCAGGTAACAACTTAATCAATGAATTAAACTATCAATGTACGATCATCAAAAGATGGATAGCGCTACAGCAAAAAATTGGCTTATTGACGTATCCGATAAGCATCACATTCGGGTTTTTACTCGGGGGAATTTCTTCTTCCAACCTTACTGTTTTTGAATTTTTAAATAAACCGATCGTCTTAATTTCCCTGCTTGGAGCAATAGTCATACTAACTCCCCTTTGTTATTTATTGGTAAGATGGATGCTCAACGTTTCATTCAAAAAGGAGTTGTTGGGGTTGGAAAATCTTATTCATTCGGTAACAAGCGAAAAATAGCCTCCAAACACCCGTAATAGCTAGCAGGCTACCGTTACCTATCAGTAGATTTTGGCGGAGTATTATTTATGAAAAAAATAGCAACAACAATTGTCATCGCTTTTGCGATATGTTCTTGGGGCTACTCCCAGGAAGCAAATCATGCTGACACAATTATGCTCATTGTGAACGGGCAAGAAGCATTGAAACTTTTTGCCGATTTTCAAGCAAGGAGGGCTACCATTGATTTGTCAAGCAACAGGTATTGCTTGCGGGTTAACCAAGCAGGGACGAACGTAAGGATAGTAAATGGTGAATCCTTGATCTTCAAAGGAAGGGCAATCGGTCGGGGGATGGTGTTTAAAGACGAACAGGGAAGAAAGGTGAAAATAACACGAATTGGCCGCAAGGACCACCTGTACTTCACGCTTGGAGATTCATCGAAACTTGTTTTTGAAGATGGGATTTTTTACTTTCATTCTATTGAAAAAGCAAAGGATAATGACCTTTTGTTAGCAGCAGCATTAATGTATCGCTATCATTTCGATAGGTATCTGATAAAAAATGGCAGCCTATCAGGTTGGGAAGTATTGTTATTCATTTAGGAGTTAAGCGCCCGATATCAGGCTACCTTCAATTTGATCGAACGAAAAAAATGTATCAACGGATAGCACATATAACAGTGGTCGTAAAGGACTATGATGATGCAATTGATTTCTATACTCAGAAGTTGGATTTCACACTGCTTGCTGACACACAAATCGATGATAAGAAACGTTGGGTATTGGTTGCCCCGCCCGGATCGAAGGAATGTTGCCTCTTACTTGCAAAAGCGGCAAATGAACGACAAATCGAACGGATTGGAAATCAAACTGGAGGGCGGGTTGGATTTTTCCTCTATACGGATGATTTTTGGAGAGATTATACTAAAATGGTAGACAGGAAAATAACCTTCGTAAGACCTCCAGCGGAATTTGCGTATGGAACTGTTGCGGTATTTGAGGATCTTTATGGAAATCTATGGGACTTAATTGAACCGTTAGAAGATCCGATAAAATAATTAATGATACAGATAAATATAATTGGTGGTGGAATTGCAGGGCTGACGCCTACTTTGGCCCTCATCAAAGTTGGGATTCAATGCGAAGTTAACACATGAAGTGCTTGGTCCTCTTTTTGTCAATTCTTTGGTTGAATTCGTTTTCGCTAACTGAACGTGAATACGTAGGTGTCAAAGCAGGCAAGGAAATTCAGTTCTTCTTATCTTTCAGCCTTATTCCATGACTTATGAAAATCAAGTGCCCTCTATTTCTGTTTGTTTTAATAGCGATTTCAACAGCCTGCATGGCTTCAGATATGCCGGATGGGATGTTAGCAAAGCAGTTTTCAGCTTATCTGGATATTCCGCTAGGAGGAAATAGCTATCAGACGAAGGGTTCGCAAAAAGAGGCTATTAACGAAGGGGGCCTGCTAACCTGGCAAAATCCGGCAAGCGAATTCAGCATTTTTTTTAAGTCTTCGCTAGCTACCGAAGCTGTATTGGAACTTGATCTTTTGCCGCAGGCAGCCACCTCCCGACTAATAGTGGCGCTCAATGGAATGCTGCATGAAGTGAATCTTAAATCAGGGGATTCCGGGCTGATTAAGGTGGGCGAGGTGTCCCTGTCTGCCGGTTACAACGAGGTCAAGCTTTGGGGTGTCCAAAAATCAGGGGATGATTTTGCCAAAATCAAAAACCTGCGTGTTCGCTTTGAAGGCGAACTGATGCTGGACTTTGTCAAGGACAATATCGACAGCCGCTTTTATTGGGGAAGGCGTGGTCCGTCCGTGCATTTGAGTTTCACTGTGCCCATTGAAGGTAATTTCAAATGGTTTTACAATGAAATGACCATTCCCGAGGGAGCGGATCCCGAGGGTTCTTATTTTATGGCCAATGGATTTGCGGAGGGTTACTTTGGAATACAGGTCAATTCATCCACGGAGCGAAGGGTGTTGTTTTCGGTTTGGAGTCCATTTGCAACCGATAATCCCAATGCCATACCCGAAGATCAAAAAATCAAGCTGCTCAAGAAAGGTGAAGGTGTCTATACGGGTGAGTTTGGGAATGAAGGTTCGGGAGGGCAGAGTTACCTCAGGTATACTTGGAAGGCAGGTACTACTTATCGTTTTTTAAATTCGGTGGAGCCCGATGGAAATGGGAATACGATCTACACGGCCTATTTCTTTGCTCCCGAGGTCGGGGAGTGGCTACTGATCGCAAGTTTTCTCAGACCAAAAACGGATACTTGGTACAAAAGGCCCCATTCTTTTTTAGAGAATTTTATCCCTGAAGCGGGCAGACTTTCCCGTAGCGTATACTATGACAACCAATGGATGGCAGATGCTGAGGGAAATTGGGTGGAGCTCACTGAGGCCAAATTTACCTGTGATGACATTGCCCGTAGAGGCTATCGCAAAGACTTCGCCGGTGGAGGTGATTCAGGTAAATTCTACTTGAAAAATGGAGGGTTTTTTGATCAAGCGACGGATCTTCAGAGCATGCATCAGCGACCTGCCCGTGGCAAAATGCCAGAAGTTGATTTTGGGAAATTGAGATAGGGGTTTTTGTAAAAAGAGGTGATCTTTTTAATTAGGATGGCTTTTGGAAAGCGTTTATGGCGCGCTTTCAGGCTTAGCGGCTTTATTTTGCTTGGTGCCACAGGGCTTTACCCTGTGTTGTGTTATAGCGCCCTTTCAGGGCTTGCGTCTTCGGGGATGCTTTCGAATTAGTGAAATAAAATGAATTCCGGAAGGTGAACTACACCAACGGGATGGACAAAATCGTCCTATCCGCAGGAAATTCCCTACCAAAAGCCAGCCCTGAAAAGGCATAATATTAAAGGAAATGGTGCCGCTTGTCCGCTGCGGTCTAATAGGCATTAGATCAAGAGGATATAGCAATCACCTTCCCCCTACCAAACGATTTCCAGTCAAAACCCAGCCCTGAAAGGGCGTACTATCAAAGGGATGGGTGCAGCCCATCCACTCTGAAGAACGATGCACAGGTCCAGCCCTGAAAGGGCGTAATAAAGGGTGTGATTTGCAAAAGAAGTTAAAAACTCCTTTAATCTTATCGGAAAAAGGTTTACCTGTGTTTTCCGATCTAACTCCCAACTGTCTTAGGTTGAAGATTGGTCACTCCCTAACGCTATTATTTTTATCCGTTTGTTTTCTTCAATATCTGGGGGATTTTGAAGAAGCACGATTAACTTGCCTTTGCGCCAACCTTCCAACCAACTTTATCTCACCGCCACCGGAACAACCGTACGTAGCCGAACGGGTCCAAACAGTCCCGATGGGATCAAGGGCACCTCTTTCCAAGGGACCCGGATATGACTGATTCCTTTTATGTTGGTTTCCGTAATGTGGGTTTGGGTATATCTTTCTCCTGTCACCGCATCTCCGTGTATCCTGTTGGACCATGTGTTAGCTACCTCAATGGTTAGGGTATTGACGCCCGGGATCAGGTGTGCCGTTACGTCAAACCGATACGGTTTCGCCCAGGTAATGCCCAGAGGTTTCGCATTCAACCAGACCTCCGCCACATTCGAGAGATCGCCGAGGTCTAGGTACGTCCTAGCCTGAGGGTGGTCATTCGGATGCATGGGATAAACAAATTGCTTTTCATACCTCGCTATACCCGAAAAGTACCTGATGCCCGGTACCGGAGAGTCTGTCCAGGATGTTAATGCAGGAAAAATGGCCTTCTCCGGAGCTCCCCAATCTTTAGGAAAGAACACTTCCCAAGCTCCGTCAAGCTCCTGATCGTGTATTTGCGAGTAGATTTCTTGGGCACCCGCCTTATTCTGCAAGGCAAAACTACCATCCTCCCAAATTTCAACGCCTTTTTCCGTATGGGTAATCATTGGCGGGTGACTGCCTGTTCCCCTGATTCCTGTATAGGCCGTAGTTGCTGCGCCCGGTTTAAACGCCACAAAGGTACTTTCATAAGGAGCCAGTGTAAGTGGAAGGGTGAGTTGAGGACCGTTTTGTTCATAGATAGCAGCGGCTACAATATTTCCAGAGACCGGATTCCAGATTTCAGGCACCTTTCCCTGCTGCCGGAAGCTCAGATTTCTCGATAGCCAGTCCCCGGTAGTATTTACGATAAAATAGAAGTCTAAACCGTCTTTTTGGTAATGGGTATAGTCTAACGTGTAGAATTCCTTGTCTTTATAGTCAAGATCGGGTACCAGATCAATTGATGCAAGGAGTTCAGCGGGTTTGGCATCCAAGTAAATCTTTCCGCTTGTGGATTTACCATGTTGGGAATCGTAGGGTTGCCAAAGCGCATCAAGCCATCTCTCCATATCTGGCATACCGGGTTTTAGTTTTCTTTGGGCGATTGCTTTGGGTTTGGGACCTATAATGACCGCCCCATCTTCCGCTAACTTTTTCAGTTTTATCAACACCTCCGGATTGATTTCATATTCATCGGTCAATGCCAATACCTTAAATCTCGCGCCGTTTTTGGGATTGACAAGTTCTCCGTTGGCTACTTCCAGCCCAAGGAGAATTTCTGTATTTACCAATTCATAATCGTAACCGGCGCCGGAAGAAAACCTGCTGCGCTTATGCCCACCATAATTCGGAATGGTATCTCCGTAGTAATACAGAAAGTCGGCTTTGAAATCCGCTTCTTGCAAAATAAACGAAACCCTTGCCAAATAGTCGTTAAATGGGCGGATCTTCGGCCACCACACCCGCTTGTCGTTGTAGTGGGTTCCGGCATGATAGACAATGCCCGGAAATCCGGTTCCCGGTGGGTTGTGGGTGGAGCCGTGAACCACTACTTTGTTCATGCCCTCTGCAAAAGCCCTGTCACCGATCGGCTTCATTTCGAAGGGCCCTTCCTGCCAGTGTTGGAAGGAGGTAAACGCTTCCATCTCTACGATGCCCAACCCATAGGTATGGGAAGCTGAGGAGACCTCCTTGATTACCCGCAGAATATCCATGCCCGCATCATTGTAGCGGCCATGATTGATCCAAAACTCGCCTCTTGGGATATCCAAGCCCTTCCCTAGCGCCTTCAAAGGTTCCACAGGCACGTTGTGTAGCGGAAGCCCTGGCCCTCCGGCTTCGCTGTTGTTTTTCAGTCCATGGGCATTGGCCACTTCTTTTGACGTCATGTAGAAATTGGTAATCATCAACTCGGATAATGTCCGCTGAAAATCCGCCTTAAAGTTGGCTTTGGTCTCAGGTGAAAATTGGGCATCGTCGAATAGCAGGGGTAGCAGTTTTGCCACAGGATAGCCGTTTATTTCCTGAAACTTATCCTGTAGGGTGGGAGTCCATGTAAATCCCCTTGCCTCGTAACTAGCCATATACAGGCTTTTTAAGGCAGTTTCCCTCAAATCACCCAACACAGATTTGAGGCGCTCAATGATATAATTGAAATGGAAGGCAGTCGCATCCGCATCAAAATGGTCCACGATGGGGCCGGCAGAATACTTGCTGGGAAGAATCAGGTTTTCGCCAGAATTGGAGCACACATAGCGGACGATGGTCCATTCGCCTTCAGGGGCATTCCATTCTAACACCTCCCTTTCAGGATCAAAGTAGCTGGAAACATCCTGAATGCTGCTTGTGTCGGCGACACTTCCGGTCGCTGCGGGAATGGCCAAAACGGCGATTTCCTCCGAATAAACAGGCTTTCCATCGTTCCCATATTCAATCATCCGTTTTCTCCCTCTAGGATCTTTTTCAGGGATCTCCGGAAAAGGGATCCGGATGGACTGCTTGCTACCTCCCTGTATGGACACCTTGGATTGGTAAATCGATTTGGCCGCATGTTGGGGGGGAAGCCAATTGCCGCCGGCGTTCCAGCTGCTCGCCGTGTTCAGCCCTACTTCCAGCCCCAGCTTTCCGGCTTCTTCTACGGCAAACCGTATGGTTTGCAGGGATTCTTCGCCCAAAAATTCCGGACCTGTACCTACTAAGACGGTATCTCTGGACCCAATTTCGAACATCGTAAAACCGGCGATCCCTGCTTTCTTGAAGGCATGAATTTCTTCCCGTAAGCGAAGGGTATCCACATGACCGCCCAGCCACCAATGGTATACGATGGGCCGGGCATAGGACGGGGGAGCCTGAAAGCCGTCGCGAAGCTGGCTGTACATGCGGCTGTCCTGTCCATAAGTCGACATGGCCGATAAGTAAAAAACGCAACAAAAAAGAAGTATGGGATTGATGTTGACGCGCATGGTATTGGGCTTTTTAATTGAATTTTGTGTTGTTAATTGGCGCTCGGTTCAGCCACGGGTACTGGATTCCAAGAGTAAAAATCATCCCCGCTTTGCTCCATCCACTCCTCCAAGGCGGTTTTCAGGATAGTTTTCTGGTTGACGTAGGCGTCTTCATAGGCTAAGTTATGCATTTCTCCGGGATCCTTCCATAGGTCGAAGAGCTGCTCATTTCGTGCACCTTGGTTATAGAGATTGTATTTGTAGCGGCTGTCCCGTATCATGCGAGCATGTCTACTCGAATCCAGTTTGTCATCAGCCAACTGCACGACGAGATACTCTCTCAATGTCTCAGTGGGATCCTCCAAAATCGGCCGCAGACTCTTGCCGGGTAAGTCAGCAAATGTATCGATTCCCGCATAATCCATAATGGTAGGTAAAATATCTATTGCGGAAACGAGTTGGTTTTGATCGATGTAGTTCGAAGGAAGTTGGCGTTTCCAACGGATAATAAAAGGCACGGTAGAAGCTTCCTCATATAAGCTCAACTTGGCGGCCCAGCGGTGGGCGGCGGCACCATCTCCGTGATCGCTGGTAAAAATCACAAGCGTGTTTTCATCCAGACCCTTTGCTTTCAGCGCATCCATTATCTTGCCTACCTCCTTGTCTACCATTTCGGTAAACCTGTAATAATGGTACAGATAGGCTCTCCAGTCGTCGGGAGAATAATCTTTGGCCAGCAGCAGTTCATCCCCATAATGATCCATCAAGCGTTTTTCTACAAGAAACTCAGGTTCATCGGCGCTGATTTCAAAGTTCTGGGGTAGGGGAGGGAGCTCATTCAATTCAGCGGCTTTGGCATAATCATCCGGTTTTCGCGGTACATAGCATATATCGTGGGGGTTGTGGAGGCTTACGGTCAGTAAGAAGGGCTTTTTTCCATCATAGCTTTGGAGATAGTGTACTGCGGCATCGGCAATGGGACCATCGGTATCTGCGCCAAGTTCCCAAGATGCTTCGTTCAGAGAGCGGAAGGGCAGCATTTTAAAACCTGCTAGGGAATCCATGTCGTTTTTTGCCGGATAAGCCTGCGGCAGGTGCCACTTTCCCACATAGGCAGTCTGATAGCCTTCCTTTTTGAAGATCTGTCCCATTGTAGGAAGGGATGGATCCATGTGGGTGGAATTCCATACCACGCCGGTTTCGTGCGGCATCCTGCCCGTTATCAGGCTACTTCTGGCAGGACCGCAAACCGGAGTGGTACAGTATGAAGCCGTGAAATAAGAGCCTTCAGACGCCAGTTGATCCATAGCGGGGGTTTTAAGATTCGGATTTCCCAAATAGCTGATGGCATCATTGGTCTGCTGATCGGTGAGTATAATCAGTATGTTTGGTCTCTCATCACGGCTTTCCTTCTGCGTCGATTGTGCACATCCGAGGAAAAGCGATAGGGCGGATGAAATGTAAAGAAGATAGAATGGGTTTATTGTTTTCATCATTTCTGCAATATATGTCCGAACACGCTAGGTTTTGGAAAACCAATAAAAGATAGTGGAACTTCAATAGAATTCCGACTGCTAACCCTTTAAATATTACTTTTGCACCAACTGAAGTTTATAAAAAGTGATATACTCTTGCTCCTCGCCGATAAAGTCATCATCTCTGAGCGCGTAGAAAGGCTTGTCTAGCTTTTCGATATTCATAAATCTCCCGATTCGGTATGGGACAATGATTTCATTAGAAAGAACGGAATCTTGGGAAATGATTTTCAGCACCTGTTTTTGGAAATCCTTGTATTTGGGGAAGTTTTTTGGAAGGTTTAATTCGTTTTGCACAAAAATATCCTCTTCAATTCCCTCATCATAATAAACGACTGTCCCTTTTTCTGTCACAAAAAGCTGTCTGATTTCCCCGTCTAGCATTCTCCTACCAGATATGTATTGATATTCCTTTTGATGTTCGCCATTATCTAAAAATTTAGCGGGTTTAAAGTCAACCGTATATAAATACGCTTCGTCTTTAATGTCGTAAACATGAATCATCGGCTCATTGCTTAATGCCAAGTGAAGTCTATCCCCCTCTATGCCAAATTGGACCCAAGGTCTTTCAAAGAATTTATCTGAGGAATACCTAGAGGTACTTGGGATCTTGATGAGAGGTATCGAACCTCCTGTTTTCGGATCAATTTTTTCCAACAGAAAATGGTCCCGTATGAAATGTGGATCGTAGGGGCTTGCCCCATCTCTGCCGGGATAGTAACTGACCAACGAATCATTCCAATAATCCAAATTTCGAAAAAAGCCTCCGCCGTCGTGTGCTTGGCTTGGAAATGAAAGGGTTATCTCTTGTTTTAAAGATAAATCCGCGTTTAGTTCATAAAGCCATCCCACAAAACTCGCTGCAAAAAGTCTACCGTCATCGGTGTACCTTAATTGGGTTGGGTATTTAACTTTTCCGGGCCCATCCGTAGGATAAGAAATCTCGTGGTTGATTCTTCCAGTTGAGTCGAACTCAATCAACTTATTTTCCTGAAAATTAAAAAACACCCCTTTTCCATTTCTAAAATCCCCTCCACCAACACTTCCCAAGTAATCCACCTCAATGGAATCCAAAATCACGAGTTCCCATTCGTTGGAATCAGGCGTACTTTCTGTGCCTTTTTCTCCCCTGGTACACCCAAAGACCGACACTATCATTAAAACTAGAAAAACACGTGCGTTGATCATTTGGACTTCAGTTAATCTTCAAAACGCTTAAATAATTCTACACCTTGATGGTATCAGGCAGTATAGCAATATAATGTTTTTTATATAGAATACCTCGGCTTTATTCGCATCTTTCCGGATAAACGATCCATCGCATACGTACACGCGTC
>WGNT01000013.1 GCA_016124425.1 Cytophagales bacterium | reverse complement strand
TCTCTACGAACTCACCTTACTAGATGGTGGATATCTATGGGACGGCGAAGTGGCGGAGTTTCGCACATGGAGTAAGGCGCTAAAGGTGAAAGGGGAAGATGGGCGCGTGGTGGAAGAAGTACTCAACTTAAAAGCAGCTATACACGGTCCCGTGGTAGAGGAAAAAGACGGCAAAGCCTTTGCCCTGCGGGTAGTAGGACTGGACCAGCCCGGTATGTTGCAACAGTACTGGAACATGTGCCGGGCAACGAACTATACGGCATTTATTGCAGCTATCAAGGACTTGCAGATCCCGATGTACACCTTTATGTTTGCCGATAATCAGGGTACGATCTTCAACTTGTTTAACGCTCGAGTGCCCATACGGCCAGTCGGGGATTGGAACTACTGGTCTGCTGTGGTCCCTGGACATAGCAGCAATACCCTGTGGACGGAATACCACGCCTTTGAGGAGCTTCCTCAGGTACATAATCCGCCCTCAGGCTGGTTACAAAACACAAACGAACCGCCTTGGACCGCAACCTGGCCCATGGTGAACCAGCCGGAAGATTTTCCGGCTTACATGGCACCAGAAGCGCGTATGTCTTTCCGCACGATAGGCTCAATGGATATGCTGATGAAAAACGATTCGCTGACAATGGATCAGTTGATTGTTTTGAAGCATAATAGCAGACTGGTGTTGGCGGACCATATCTTGGACGAACTTATCGAAGCCGCGGAGCGTTCCGGCGAGCCACTGCTTTCGGAGGCCGCTGGGGTATTAGGGTCTTGGGACAGAATGACAGAAGCGGAGAGTCAGGGTGCGGTTCTTTTTGACCGGTTTGTTAGGGATTGGGTAGGAGGTACTGCCAACCTGAGGCTGCTGGACAACCGAGCGGATTTTTTTGCGCAACCCTGGGACGCGGCATCCCCTTTCTCCACGCCACGAGGCATCAAAAATACCGCTCATGCCCTTAACGCGCTAAGGACTGCTTCCGAATCGGTTAAGGCTACCTACGGGATATTGAACATTCCTTGGGGTGAGGTATTTCGGTTCAAATGGGCGGGGTTGGACTTGCCGGGAAATGGTGGCCCAGGTCCTATGGGTGCGTTTAGGACAATGACATTAGGATCCTCCTCGGGCAATACGTTTGTTCCGGCCCATGGGGATACGTATGTGGCATTGGTGGAATTTACCAACCCGGTGAAGGTGATGGCGCTAACCAGCTACGGCAATTCCAGTCAGCCGGGAATTCCCTACGCCGGCCTTCAGTTGCCCCTCTTGGAAAAAAAGCAGCTCAGGCCAGTATTCATGGATAGGGAGTCCCTGTTGCCTCATGTGGTGGAGGTAACGAAGTTTTGACCAAAGCTTTCGTTGTCCCAGCGGGGTGAAGGAAAAGAAATCGAGAGAGTCGCAGGAAGCAGCGGGATGGGGTAGAAATTCCCCGACTAACCCCACTGATTCCTCAGCTGGAGGGCTTTATAAATGATTACTCCGAGTGTAGTAATCTAGTTGCATTAGGGGATTGCGCCTTTTGGCGAAAAGGCTGGGGGCTCAGGCAAACAGGCATGCAGCTAAGTCAGCCATGCCCTCTACGTAGCGGTACGAATACCAAAAACAGGAGCGAATAGCCGATAAAGAACGGTATGATATAGCCAATCAAGTTGGCAGAAAGTAAAATCGCTATCAGAAGTAACTGAAAGCCCAAGCCGTAGATGGAAAGGAAGGTCATAAACCAGTTTGGCAACGTATTTCCTTTCAACGCGCCTGCGTCCATCCAATAGACGATTCGGTCAAAGGCGCCATAAAGGGCAAAGAAAATCCAGAAAAGTACATTTACGGTGCGCTGTTTTTCTCCGGACAGTGCCCGGGGCGGCTTTCGTTCAAAGATTTTACTGGTTCCATCTGCTCCTTTGGATTTGCTGCGAAGAATCACATAGTAGTAGTTGTAAAGAGTACCCTGTAGCTGTACACCGAAAAAGGCAGCAAGTGTAAGCCACATATTCTCGGAGGTATAATGTTGGACAGCGAGTAAAATGAGCAGGTTCAACAACATGTCAAATATACTGTCCAGGTACCTGCCACTGTGGGAAGGGGTGTTTTTGACGCGGGAAAGTTCCCCGTCAGCGGCGTCTATGACCGACTTGAGCAAGAGGAATATTCCGGCTAGAACGAACTCTCCCGCCAGAAGGAAGCAAATGGCTACTAATCCTGATACGCCAAATAGAAAGGTAAGGTGAATAGGGGTGACGGGACTATGCTGGAGTTTTGTAGCGGCATAACTTGCCAAGGGCCTTCCATAGTCAGACAAGTCTATAAACCGGTCCGACGGGGCTAATTTGGACATAGGAGGATGAGGTAAAATAAAACCGGAATTTTCCGGCAACTGGTTGGATTATCGAAAACTAACCTTGAAAGGCACAAAATGTTGTATTATTGGTAGCAGTTTACAAAAGAAAGGACGTGAGGTTGATGGGTTTCTTATCGGATAAGCTAAATTTTTATCATCGGAAAGCAAAGGATTTAAGATACTTGTGGTTATTTTTAAGGTAAGTTTGTCAAGTTTCGTTCTTACAAAGAATTTACGTATCGCAGCCTGGTTTTTTGAAACAGAAATTGCTAGGTAACTTGTGTCAACCGCTGATTTATCTCTCATATGCACGGTCTGCTTTCCCCAACCTCCGCCCCAGAACGCGTCCAATCATTGGATATCCTACGAGGAATTGCCATCTTGGGTATTCTGAGTATGAATATCCAAAGCTTCGCTATGCCAGGAGCGGCGTATATCAATCCAACTGCCTACGGAGATCTGGAAGGGGTTAATTTATGGGTCTGGATAATTAGTCATCTTTTTGCCGATCAAAAATTTATGACGCTTTTTTCAATCCTATTTGGGGCAGGGATTCTTTTGGTGACCGATCGGATGGAGCAAAAATCGAAGTCACCGCTTATCTTCCATTTTAAACGAAATCTATGGCTTTTGATGTTTGGCTTAATTCACGCGTATCTGATTTGGTACGGCGATATTCTAGTCACCTATGCCATTTGTTCGTTTCTTGTGGTATGGGTAAGAAACAGACCTCCGCGGACCTTATTCCTCTTTGGCCTTATTGTGCTATTCGTACCACAGATAATTACTCTCTTCTTTTCAGCCACGATTCATTTCATGCCCGAAGAAGCGATAAGTGCATTTCGGCTAGGTTGGCATCCCACACCGGCATTGATCGCGGAGGAAATTGCAGCCGTCACGGGTTCTCTTGGTGAACAGCTCGCGCATAACTCCCAAGCCGCCCTCGGGATGCAGACCTTTGTTTTCTTGACGCTGTTTTTGTGGCGTGCCTCCGGACTAATGCTAATTGGAATGGCTTTTTACAAATGGGGGATTTTATCCGCTGCGCGAAGTACCGGTTTTTATTGGAAGGGTATGCTGATTGCTTTCGCGATCGGGTTTCCACTTACGGCCTATGGGATTGTACGGAATTTCGGTGCAGCATGGTCAATGGAGTATTCCATGTTTACCGGTAGTACCTTTAACTATTGGGGGAGTTTGGGAGTAAGTTTCGGGTACCTCTGTGCTGTCATGTTGTTTTCAAAGTCGGGTATAGGAAAGGGCATTAAACAGAGGTTCGCCGCTATTGGTCAGATGGCATTAAGCAACTATATCGCCCAATCGATCATTTGCATATTGATTTTTTATGGAGTAGGGCTTGGTCTATTTGGACAAGTGGATCGACTATTTCAAGCATTCATCACAATTGGCATATGGACACTTCAGTATATGTGGTCAAAGCCTTGGCTCGATTCGTTTCGATTTGGACCCTTGGAGTGGGCTTGGCGATCACTGACCTATGGGAGCGTTCAGCAAATGAAGAAACGATTGGCTGCCATTAAACCGTAGAGCCACGTCTAAACTAAGGTATGTTGTTACCGGATGTTTCCTGCTGATGATAAGAGCGATGAATAATCTTTTTTAAAGAATCAAAATCCTATCACTTATCATTTCCCCAATTTCATCAATTAGTACGACAAAATATACCCCACTTGTCAAATCTCCCCTGTAAAGGATAAATGAATGACCAGCGATATTTTCTAGTTGTTTCACTAACTGTCCAAATGAGTTGTAGCAATATAGTGTTGCATTCTGCAGCGGGTAATTGCTTTCTAACGTAGTAGATAGCGAAAATGGATTGGGGGATATCTTTAGCGTATGTTTTTTCTCAAGTTCAATATTCGGTAGTAAACTGGTGATGACATTGACAGGTAGAAACCAGGGGTCTAAGTCATATACATCCGTTGGGTCGTTGGCGAAAGTATTTTTATATCCAAGTAGGAAAGAAATATCACCATATTGGGTAAGAGAGGGCTCCCCGATGGCCTCTGCATTACCTTTATGTAGTATATTTTCCTGTGTACCCCAACTATCCCAATTTCCAGGGTATAGTCTGCTTAGATCTTGAAATATACGTATAGTCGATAGAATATTATAACCACCATTGATTTAAGTTATCCTTATATAAAAAGGGATGCTCTATATGTCCCAGACTATTGGTAATACTGTTTATCTTTACGGGGTCACTCCATGAAACACCCAAATTTTCGCTTATTGAATACATAAATTGTCTCGCGCCGGGATCTACATATTTTTCATACACCAAAATAACTGTATCTCCCTTAATGCGTGCTAATGATGGATTATCGGCGTTGAATTCTGTGCTATCAGGGTTTATTGGAGGAGGAAGCCTATTAGCAGCATTTATTTCTGTTGGATTGACAGGTTGATTCGATAACATCCAAATGTCTCCATTGCCGGTAAATATGAAAAGGTCTAATAGATTTGGACTCGTCTCAGAAAACAAAGGTGCTGGCCCACCCTCTTGAAGAAAAGGATTGGCAATTCCAGAAGGCTGCCAAGTAACAAAGCTTTCATTTAAGGAATTTCTTGTTGAATAAAGTATGTCAATATTTGACGCAATGCTATCACATCCAAAAGGATTCGTTGTTAAGTCCATCGAATAAGTGTTGGCATAGCTTCTAACGTAAGAAATATTGCCAAACAAGCTACAAAATGGCAAGGTTAGGTTTGATAAAAAAAAAGTTAAATAGGAGACTAAATCGGATGGGGAATACAGGCAATAAAGATGAAGCCCATCAGGTGAAATATGTAAACCATCTTCCCACCCGAAGTCAGCCAGTGGTTGTTTGTAGGCGACACCATATTCTTTGTCAAAGGGAGGCAATACGATAAGAGCAGTGTTGCTTTTGATGCTATCCCATATAGCTTGTGCATTTTGCGCATTAGCGGTCGTTCCCAGAAGATAAAACGTTACAGACATTAAAACATTCTTCATAATTGGTATCTTCTAAGTCTAATGAAAACATCAAGCACAATCGGATCAGGCGTGGGAAATTATAAAAGGTTTCGTTGTCTATTTATTCTTTAGGCGTATTTGCGTGGGCTAAATATCTGTGGTAATTGATATAACTCGGAATAGGGTATTCAAAATGCCCAGGCCAAAAATTCGGAACTGAGACGAATTTAGCAGATATATTTGTAGTCGATGTATAGAAACTTATACGAATGATTTGCTGGCGAGTTGATAAAGGTTATTTTTACGAACAAAAAATCTATTGTAAAACTTAGCTTTCGCTTGGTTATTCCCGATGCAAAGTGGAATCATTTTCTGCGTGTTTTCCTTTGATCGAGCACTCCAGTACATTGTCTCTAATGGTATTTGATTCGATAGAGTCGTTAATCCCAAGGGTTTTGTTACTGGAGTTTTGCTAACAATAAAATGGCAGGAAAAAGAATCAGATAATTTGAATTTTGAAACATAATGTAAAGCGTAATGAATATGATTAGCTATATTAAGTGTTTTTTTATTTACGTTTATAAAAATAAAGGCTGGGAACAACCTTGGTAATTGATTCTTCGCTTAGAGTCATGTAGCCTGACCCATCTTTTAACCAGGCAATTGCTTCGCCCTGCGGTTCTATAAAATAAGGAAGTCTCTCAGCCATTCGTTTCAAGGTTGCAGAAATCGATTCTTTATCGGCACGCTTCCAGTGATATACCTGTGTGATTGATTTGATGACGATTTCAGAACCATCGGCTGAAATATCACCGGCAGTAATTCGAGTAAAAGGTAGCGTTTGAACAACGGGTAGAACAAGTGTATCGGTAAGTGACTGGGGATACTCCATTAAATAAAGGTGCACCTGATCTTCACGTTTGCTAACAATATAGATATCGTTCGTTTGCGGGTCAACCATTACTGTTTCGGCATCACGGTTGCCATCTGCATAGCTAAATGTAATCGTTTCTACGGGTCCTGATAAAAGGTTTTGACCTTCGTTGAGATTATCGAGTTGTGGTTCTTTTAGGCGATAGATGTGCTTATAGGGATACTGTGTATAATTGTCGCCAATTTCTCCCACATAAATGTAGGATTCACCCTCAGTAGTACCTATTCCTGTGGCAATATCCTCCCAGTCACGGTTTGTTGCGCCTTCAATTGATAGTGTAACTACCGTTTGGCCCTGCATATTAACCAAAAAGAGTATTGCTTCATCACCACTATCGTTGTGGGTCCAAAAATGTCCGGGGTAGCGTATACTTTCTGCCAAGCCAGAAGCCTCATCGACCCTGGAATCTTTAAGTTTAGAGACAACTTGCCCATCGTAAAATAGCGGATGCTGGTTTAGATTATCGATAGGTGGCTCAGCGGTTTGGCAAGCACTTAGGCTTGTGAAAAAAAGTAAATTAAAAATAGAGCGTCTCATTTCTTTCACTTATTTTTGCATTTTAGAAGGTTTAGCTTAAATAATTCATCGGAAAGACTCATGGTCTGAGTTGCCGCGATGCTTGGTATAACTTGTGAGAAGCGTTCCTCGTCAGCTAAACAGCCGACGAGGCCGGCTGCTCGAATGAATGCTGTTTTTTCTTAGAACTGTTTCGGCTTCCGGTTTTTATCGGCAAGTTCAACTATTTCAGTTATCCGTTTTTCTCTTGTTTCTTTTCGTTTTGCAAGAATAAGCCATTGTAAAATATTTCTTTTATCAGATCTGCTCAAACTTAAAAAGTACTTTTTGGCATTCGGTCTTTCTCCGAACTGTTTTTCTAGGTCTTCAGGAATGATAAGGGCTTCTGCTTCATCCAATGTTGTCCACGAGCCATCAAGCTTGGCTTTTTCTATGGTTTCTAACCCCGATTTTGTCATCCGACCTTCCTTGAATAGTCGGGCAACTTTTTCCTTATTGACTTTCGACCAAGCACTTCTCTCTTTTCGCTTTGTAAAATACTGCACATATTTTTCTTCATCCAATGGCTTTGATTTGCTATCTATCCAGCCAAAACATAGTGCTTCGTCAACTGCTTCGCTGTACCTTACTGTCGGATGATTTGATTTCCTTTTATAATACAGGAGCCAAACGGATTGCTTTTTATCGTGATTCTCTTGAAGCCATTCACGCCATGCTTGTCTGCTTTTTGGGTAAAAAGTTTCCAATTGTTGTAACGTTTTAAGTCGGTTATATAATTTATTGCAGCGGCAACCGCATTGGCGAAGGCTCTGGACTACGGAACTTGAGATGGCTGCATAAAGCTCAACCCTCACTATATTCTCACGGTTTCAAAGGTCAAAGTTCCATTCCACTGTTTCTTTATTACCATCAGGCTTTTTACTTATATCTTTTTGCGTTTCCAAGCTAGTTTTAATAACGAAAATCACCATTGGCCTTATTTCAAGAAGGGACCGACTTCAAATAGAATGTCATAGTTTTTCAAAGCAACCCATACCGAGGCATAACTTGCCAATAGCAACCAAAGCAAGCGGGGGAAGAAATTCCAAAAAGCTTTCTGGGAAATTCTATAACTCTGAAACACAACCATAAAGGCCACTATTAATCCCAATACGGTATCAATAGCCCCCAAGATTGGGCTTTCAAGGTAGAAATAGAAAAACGTGAAAATCGCGAACAACACCCATCCAAAATACTCTAAAGCGAGAATGTTACGTCTATCGGTTGTGTTTGAAGGGAGATTCGCGATAGTGTAGAGGCCGATCAGAGAAGTGATGTTTAGAAACAACCACATGGGGGCAAATAGCCAATCAGGGGGAGCTACTGCAGGCTGAACAAATGCATTGTAAAAGGCTTCATTGCCATTAAAGCCTGCGGGGATAAATGAAACGATATTGGCTACCGCGAAAATAACTAGGCAGTGCCACCAATACATTCTCTTCGGAGAAATGGGAGTCGGTGTTTGTTTTAATGCTTTTTCCATATTGAAGGGGGATAAGATTTCTAGCCAAATATAACAATACTGTTTTTATTTCAAAACAAATCCGTTATATTTGATAGATGAATAGAGAACATTCGTATCTGCCACTTATCGAAGAATGGGAGAATTATCTCACTATCAGCAATAATGCTGATGTAAAGGATTTTGCCTTCTGGATTCAGGAAAAAGAGAAAAGGAAGAAGCAAGAGGAAGAATTACGGCTGAATGAATATTTTGACGCTAACGCTCAAAAGCATGAATACGGCTACAAAAGCTCAGAAGCAGCTTTTTTGATTTGGCGTTTAGGTAAGTTTATAAGGTTTTATACCAAACCAATTCTTTTGGAAAACGGACTGGCTAGCCAAGATGATTTTGCCATCCTGGCCGAAGTGGATTATAGAAAATCTTGTGTTAAGCGTGAGGCGATAGAAGCCAATATCATCGAAACTTCAACAGGGATTGAAATCATCAAACGCTTAATAAATCAGTCTTTAATTTCAGAAAAGGTCAACACGAAAGATAAGAGGGAAAAGCTCATTTCATTGACGAAGAAAGGGAAAGAAGTCCTATACAGAATTTATAGTGGATTTTCAGGAATTCAAGATTTGATGGCCGAAATGAATATTGAACAAAGAGAACTTCTCATCGGAACACTTAAAGTTTTAGACACTTTCCATACTAAAAATCTCGAAATGATAACTAAGCGTTCGAAGAAGTAACTGGATATTATGTTTTTCCAATGGCCTTCAATGTTTCGCCGCATGGAGAAGGCAGGGATTTTTAAACCAAATCATTCCAGTGGACAACAAAACCAAACAGTACTTCCGAGGGTATCGTCAACCGCAATGCCCTGCTAGCTACATACGGTTGGTGAGATACAAGCAAGGCACATTTAACAACTTATACAACAGGTTAATACCAAAAGGGAAAACAAAAACTCAGGCATATTTGGCGGTTCAACGAAAATTGTTGATACTAATATGGGCACTTTGGAAAAAGGACCAGGAGTATGATCAGAACTACCATCTATAAACCCAAAAATAGTCCGGTAATGATGAGCCTAAGCCCTTCTTTTCGCTAATGTAAATTTAAGAAAAAAGCTTCAAATGTCACTTGCTATTTAAGACAGTACCTCGATTGTGCGGTCGGCTTTATTCCAATTCTATTTTAGAGATACTTAAAATCTACCAACTTTTCCGATACGTCCCAAAGTCTCTTGGCCGTATCGCTATCCTTTGATAATTCTGTAGCTGTTGCTTTCCCAGGTTTACCTTTCATTTCTCTTAATCCTGTAGGCGCGAAATAATCCCCCCCTTTAGCATCACCAATGGCCGCCAATATCGTGGGCTTTGCTCCTTCACTTGGTGCATGTGTGAAAAATGGCGCTACGGTATATTTTGCCAAATAATAAATGAATTTTGGCATATTTCTGCTCAGTTCAGTATCTGCAATTCCCGGATGAGAGGCGGTTGAGATGGTTTGAAGATTTCCTGCTTTTTCTAAACGTCTTTGAAGCTCAAAAGAAAACATCAAACAGGCCAATTTGGATTGTGAATAGGCCTTCATTGCATTATAACTCGTCTCACTCTGCAAGTCATCAAAATTAATTACACCATTTTTGTGTACCAGTGAGCTTAAGGTAACAACTCTTGATTGCGGTGTTTTTACGATGATTTCTAATAAAAGGCCTGTTAAAAGAAAATGCCCTAAGTAGTTAGCCCCTAGTTGTAATTCAAAACCGTCTTCCGTTTTGGAATAAGGAGGCGCCATAACGCCTGCATTGTTGATTAACACATCTAGTGTCTTGTACTTAGCCTGAAATGCTTTAGCAAATTTTCTCACCGATTGTAGACTACTTAAGTCAATTTCCATAACCTCTAAATCAGCATTTGGCACTTGTTGCTGTATTTTTTCTTTGGCAATAGTTGCTTTCGACGAACTTCGACAAGCCATAATCATCTTTGCACCTTTTTTTGCCAATGCTAAGGCTGTTTCATAGCCGAGTCCTGAGTTTGCTCCGGTTACGATAATTATACGTCCAGCCTGATTTGGGAGATTGTTTAAGTTATCCATAGTTTAATTGTTATTTCTAAATTCAATAGGGGTTTGTCCAGTTTTTTGTTTAAAGAGTCTACCGAAATACTGAGGGTACTCAAATCCAAGTGAATAGGCTATTTGACTAACTGAATCACCTGAATTCAAAAGTTTGTTTTTCGCTGCATTAATTAAATAATAATGTATGTGTTCCTGGGCATTCATTCCTGTTTCTTTCTTTAGAAGATCACTTAAATAGCTAGGTGATAAGTGAACCTTCTCCGATAGAAGCTTAACGGTGGGCAGGGGTAACGCGGTGTTCTCTATGTTTTTAAAATGGGTTATTAATAAAGTTTCAAACTGACTGATTATGTTAGAGTTAGTTTTCTTTCTAGTAATAAATTGCCTACCATAAAATCTTAAGCAGTAGTTGAGTAACAATTCAATGTTTGAAACAAGAAGTGTTTGACTATGATGGTCAATATTTTCTAGCAACTCTGTTTCGATACCTTTTACAATACCCGACAAAATATGCTCTTCCTTTTGCGACAGGTGCAGTGCTTCGGCCATGGTATAGGAAAAAAAAGAGTAGTTCAGTATTTTATTTCCCAAAGAGGTTCCATAAAGCAAGTCTGGATGGAAAAACAACCCCCATCCCTTTATTTCTATCTCCTGCTCTTTTGCGTTATCAAGGGTAATTAATTGTTTAGGTCCTATGCATACTAGGCTACCATCTTGAAAGTCCATTGGCTGCCTTCCGTATTTGATAGTATTGGCACAATAGTTTTTAAAAATCATAGAGTAGAAATCAGCACTGATTCTAACTTCACCTTTGTTAAATTCATCAGCTTTACTAAAATCAAAAACTGCAACCAAAGGATGATTAGTGGTGCATTGCATAAAGTTGTTTATGTCAGTGATACTTTTTAATTGAATGATTGGCGCCATAAAAAATCTAATAAATGATATGCAAAGATTCGGAGAAATAAGTCCGTAGGCTTAATACAAATTCACGGATTTTGGATACTTTTTGCGGTTTTCTTCATTAGCTGCCGCACTGGTCTCGGGCTTTGCGTTCGGGCGGGTTTCGGAGCACTAAACTGTCTACCAGCACTGAATTTGATACGAAGTAAAAAGCTTCATTTAACCACTCAATCCGCTTTTTTGCCAAACCCGTGTTGAACTGAAACCCTCCTGCTGAGTGATTTACCTAAATTCTGGTTAAATTTATTCATATCAAAATCAATCAGTATGGAAGCTCAAAAAAACACCTTAGGGTCAGTTGTCCTCAATGAGTCGGTACAGAATTATCTGCTGAAGCTGGCTTCATTTCTCGAGTCAAAGGCCTACTCGCCCCTTGAAACACTATATGATCGATTTATTTTTTTTATAAATATATAAATAACTTTCTATTTGTATATTGAATGTTGTCTTAATAAAAAGCCTGTACAGGAAACATTCCCTCCGTCTATTTTTATTATAGTCATTTCTGTTTATAAAAATCGATTTGACCGAAACACTTGATACCCCGTTAATATATTCCACAACAAAAATAATAAAACCAGCCCTAAATTCATTTGGGTGGTTGGTTTCAATCATCCTTACTACTTCTTTATTTACCCCTTTTAGTATAGAAGAAATTTTTCTGTGTTCTCTTTCCCTCAGATTCATATTAAATATTTCTGCGAATAGGATTTTGCCTGCCTTGTCAATAAATTTATGAGTTTTGAGAGCAAAGGTATCCTCGGACAGTTTTATAAACCTTCCTGAACCCACAAGTATAGATTCTTGCCCATGGTAGTTATAAATGGAAAACGGTTTGCCAGTTCTGGGGTTTATGGCAGTGGAAATAGCCCGCAGCATCGCCGCAAAAAACATGGTAACAGCGGAAAATTCCTGTTGAATGAATTCAGGTAAAGGATGGTTAGGGGGCAAAGTGGTTCGGATAAGGATTGTCCCTGTTTCATTGAGTTGTTGGTATATTGGAGCATTATCCATTGATTATAAAGTACTTGTGCCTAGATTACCCAAATGAAATTATTAAAAGAACAATAGCGGCCTACTTTCGTAGTATACCGCTATTGAATAAACAAGGCGAAGACAATTTTAAATGGTTTCTTATTCCCTCTAATGAATAAGAAATAGTGTTGCCTACTAGAAGCGTAAGGACGCTCGTGTTACTTTGGAGTTCCTTGGGGCTTACAAAAGCAGATTTATTAGTTTCCATAAAAACAATTTTTAAAATCGATAATCATAATACCAACGCCAACCCATCCGAGTATTCTTCGGCCTATCAAAGCTAAAGCTCTAGTAGTTGTGGTAACCGAGCCTAAAGCAGAGGTATTTTGTATTAAATCCGCCACCCCTGCAATACCCGTAGCTACCCCCAAACAAGATACAATTCGAGGATCAATTACAGCTTCTTTAGTCCCAATTCGCCATCCATTACAATTTTCACAGACTTTAGATCAAATCCAAAAATTAACATTTGTTAATTCCTTATGCTTAGAGATTTTTTTCGGACTAAAATAATTAATTTTAATGTCAAGAATTTAAGGGAAAAGACTTTAATCAAGATTATCAGTATTTCCTTTCTCGCGATTTATGTTCGATTCGGGTTGTATTTTTAGAACTGGGTGGCCGCAGTAAACCTATGGCTACTCTAACAAAGAGAGGTACCGCAACCATCTCCGCGGTCAAAGCGGAAAAACTGTATAATTCATTCTACCCACATTTGATCCCTAACAGTGTCGCATTTATATGTGCCTACATGCTTCAATTAACAGGCGATCCATTTAGGCATAAATCTATAAATCAACCACGCTTTTAAATAATCTGATAAATTCGCTATCTTGTCTAAGTACACCAATCATTCTCTCCTATGGAACCCATTAACCGTAGAAAATTTCTAAAAACAAACGCTGTTCTCGGCGCAGGAGCAATAGCGGGACTTTCGTCATTTAGTACGCTCTCACACATTGCCACCGATATTGACAAGCCGGCACTTCTTGGAGGCACTCCCATTCGAACCGCCGCTTGGCCGAAATGGCCCCAATGGGATAAGGATAAAGATGAGGAGTTGATTCTAAAAGTTCTGAGAAGTGGTGTTTGGTCCCGCGATAAAGTGGTTGAGGAATTTGAAACAAAATGGGCAGAAACCCTGGGCGTAAAAAGATGCCTAACGGTGGTCAATGGGACAAATGCCATCATAGCAGCCTTGGTTCAGTCCAGAATAGGCGGAGGGGATGAGGTGATTGTTTCTTCCTATACCTTTATTGCTACCATAGTAGCCATATTGCAGACGGGGGCCATGCCGGTATTTGTGGATTCCGATCCGAATACTTTCCAGTTGGATGCTACCAAGATAGAAGCCAAAATCACTTCCCGTACACGAGCCATTTTGCCGGTCCATATCTTGGGTTTGCCTGCGGATATGGGAAAGATCATGCAACTAGCCAATAAGTACGACCTCATTGTCGTAGAAGATGCCTGCCAGGCTTGGCTTGCGGAATTCAACCATCAAAAAGCGGGAACTATAGGACACGCAGGCTGTTTCAGTTTTCAAAATTCCAAAAACCTTCCCATGGGAGAGGGGGGTGCTATCGTCAGTAACGACGACGAGTTTATGGACCGCTGTTTTTCTTACCATTCCTACGGCTTTCCCTATGGCAATATTGGGGTAACCAATGTAAGTGCTGTTCTGGCGGGCACCAAATTGCGGCTTTCAGAATATCAGGCAGCTATTGGGCTTACCCAGCTGACGCGGCTGCACGCGGAGACCGAACTTCGAAGTGAAAATGCCGCATATCTGCGCAGTAAAATCGAGTCCATTCCGGGAATCAGTCCCTACGTGCTCTACCCGGAAGTGACCAAAGCCTCCTTTCACCTGTTTCCCTTTCGCTACCATAGCGAGGCATTCAAAGGCTTACCGCGGGCTGTCTTCCTGAAGGCACTTCAAGCTGAAGGAATTTCCTGTTCGAGTGGCTACGTGCCGCTGAATGATAAACTTTATCTCAAAGACGCCTTTGACTCGAAAAACTACCGCAAGATGTACAAAAAGAAGGAGCTGGATTTTCAGGCGTTTATTGCGAAGAACCAATGTCCGGAAACAGACCTGCTATGCAATGAAACCGGTGTCTGGCTTTATCAGAACATGCTTTTAGGTACTCAAAAAGACATGGATGACATCGCCAACGCTATCCGAAAAATTCATGATAACGCTGAAGCACTTTTACAGGTAGCGGTTTAACATAATTCTTTTACTATTGGAAAATCAACCAAACGCCCGATTACAAGCCAAGGCATTTTATTCGGGATTTCACGATGCCCACGACACGTATTTGGCCTTAAGTAGGGCGAGCAATGGGAAAATTTATTATATACTGTCCTCAGAGAAGCCTGAGGAGGGTGGTAAATTTTATGTCTTCGACCCAACTAATGAAGAGATTTCTCTCTTGGCAGATCTTACAGATGCCTGCGGCGAAAAGGATCTCCAAGCCATTGCCCAAGGAAAGAGTCATGTGGAATTTTATGAAGCCGAGGGGAAACTCTATTTCGCAACCCATATCGGCTACTACGAAATGATCGCTGGAATGGAGCGACTTCCGCAGAATGCTCCCAATGCATTGGCGCTGTACCCTGGCGGGCATTTTCTCGCCTACGATATGGAAACCGGGCATATAAAGGATTTGGGAATCATGCCAAATCAAGAAGGAGTTTTGAGTATGGCAATGGATGTGCTGCGAAAACAGATTGTGGCGATTTCATGGCCGTCGGGGTACCTGGTGCACCTTGATGTAACTACAGGTAAAATTCGCAACCTAGGCCTTACTGCGCAGAGGGGGGAAGCCGGAAATGTTGGTGAAGATTATCGGGTACTTTGCCGGTCCATTTTAAATGATCCCACGACAGGAAAATTCTACTTTTCTACTGCGGAGGGAGCTATTTTTTGTTTCGACCCGCAGCAGGAAGGAAGTATTAAAAAACTAAACGATGTCAATCTCAGGTTGGATTACTTTGGACACTATAACCCTACCCAACCGGGAAGTATGGGCTACAACTGGAGGAAAGTTATCTGGAGCGAGAAGGAGGGGGTTGCCTATGGAGTTCATGGCAATTCGGGCTACCTATTTACCTTTGAGCCGGAAACCCAGCGGGTGGAAATCGTAGAGCGTTTGACTTCCCTGCCATCGAGAAAGGCGGGCATGTTCGACCAGTTTTCATATGGCTACCTTGGATTCCAACTCGGCCCGGACGGTGAAACAATCTATTACTTGACGGGTGGGCCAATTTATCAGGAAGGAAAGCGGATAGAAGGGGATAAGCAAATTGCAAAAGGGGGAGCCAAAGGCCCTGAAAACCTACATTTAATTACCTATCATATCCCCAGTAAAAAATACACCGACCATGGACCCGTTTTTCATCCGGATGGCAGTATCCCAACCTATGTGAACTCCATTGCCATCGATTTTCAGGGAAGGGTATACGCATTGGCACGTAGGCAGACGGCAATTGGGGAAATTCAGGATTTAATACAAATACAGCTGCAATAGCCTGCATTGGGACGAAGAACCCGTACCAATAAACCCATCAAAAAAGGACTCTAGTACTTTCTTAGGATGAAAAGGTTAGCGATGCGTAAAGCGAATCTAACCGGCCTGTGGTACCCCTTACCTACAACGTTCCGGATAGAAATTTCAGAAAATAGTTGCGTAAAATTTTACCGGGTTTTAGTTATTTGGCGTTATTCTGCGGCTATCATGGGCTTTTTTTCCCCTGCCCAAAATAAAAGGTCAAAACTAATTGAATAGAAGAAATTCAAACTATATTAGAAAAATCAAACCTTCTAGCATATAAAATGAAAAAATTGATAAAGGTTAATTTACTTCTCCTAGCGTCCTTCCTTTATCAGGTGGGAATACTTCAGGCACAAGAAGCCT
>WGNT01000122.1 GCA_016124425.1 Cytophagales bacterium | reverse complement strand
TTTATCACCCGGTAGGTCTCTTCATGGGCGACAATCCGCTCCCGAAGACCCTTGTCGCAATAAAAAAAGTTTACTTCCCTCGGAGATATCTGGAGCTTATAGCCGAGCTTCTCAATCTTTTCACTTTGCTGTTGGACCAGCTCGTTGGCGTGTTGATGCAATAGGTCATCCTTGATGATAGGCGCAAAAAGCGACTTAAGCTGTACGTTGTTCCCATCTACCACGACCAAGCCTTCATCCCCAAATAGATAATGGACATAGCGCCGTACCGCTTCGGCAAGGCAGGCAGATGAGGTATAGGCCTCCCTTAAAAAGTCCGGCACAAATGGCATCTGGGCCAGAAGGTCTTTGAATCCCTGATCCAACAAAAACGCTCCTACTGCGCCTTTCTGGTCGGTTTCCCAAGTATACTTTTTCCCATCGAATACGAAATGGTTTATTTCTTCAAAATCGTGGTCTTCCGATGCCATCCAAAAGATCGGAACTATATTAACAGCAGGATAACGGGTACGAAGTTGTTTTGCCAGATTTATGGTCGAAACAATTTTGTAGATAAAGTAAAGCGGCCCTGTCATTAAATTTAATTGGTGGCCAGTAGTAACCGTGTACGTATTGTCTTGCGAAAGCAGACGGATATTCTTGTTTACAGCAGCTTTTGTTTCTATTCCCTGATATTGTGCTGCCAACACATCAACTAGAACCTGCCGCTTAGTTACATCAAACCTTCGCTGTTCAATAAGCGTTTCAAAATTTTCCAAGGTTGGAAAAACATTATATAGCTCGGTAGTGGCTTCTTTTCTGTCCAGATAATCTAGAAAAAGTGGAGAAAACAATCCGGTACAGGCAGGATCTACGGTAGATTTCTTCATGAATGAACTTATATCGGTTTATGGGAACGGCGACAAGCAAACTAACTAGAAGTTGATCCGAAAGGTTCGTGATACGGCTTCGATTACAAGAACGGCAAAGTTACTGGTTTTCCGCTTCCCATGCTATAATCACTCCCTAATCACATGAATTCCGGTCAACCTCACTACTTCTGTAGGTCTTTTTTTCCAGCTATAACATTCAGGAAAAATTGTATACATTGATGTGCTGGTATAGTGGTAGATTTGTTGTCAACAATAAGCAACAATAGCTCATGGTAAGTGAAAAAGATTTCCCCGTAACCGGGATGAGTTGTGCGGCATGCGCCGTCAGCGTAGAATCCTCCCTTTCCCATGTTGCTGGGGTAAAAACAGCATCTGTAAATTATGCAACACATAGTGCGCAAATTGTTCTCGAGGATGATATTGATCTTACTACCCTGAAAAAGGCTGTGCAGGCGGTCGGCTACGACTTGCTTATTGATACAGAAACCCAAGAAGACATTGAGGAGATCCAAAAGACTGCCTTCCTTTCCTTAAAGAAAAAAACGATCGCCGCCGGCATCTTGGCATTTCCGGTTTTCCTGATTGGGATGTTTTGGATGGACATGCCATACGGCAACTACGTGATGTGGGTCTTGACTACCCCTGTCCTGTTTGTCTTTGGGCGCTCATTTTTTGTCAATGCATGGAAGCAGACCAAAATGGGCAAAGCAAACATGGATTCTTTAGTGGCCCTTAGTACAGGTATTGCGTATTTTTACAGCCTCTTTAATACCATTTTCCCCGAGTGGATGCTTTCCCGCGGGATGACCCCGCATGTCTATTTCGAAACCGCGGCAATCATCGTTTTCTTCATTCTACTAGGCCGGATGATGGAGGCGCAGGCCAAATCCGGTACCGGCGAGGCACTCAAAAAGCTGATTGGGCTTCAGCCTACAGAAGTCACTGTTATCAGTGGGTCTTCAGAAACAGTGAAAGCCATCTCCGCAGTAGCAGTACAGGAAATCGTAGTGGTAAAACCCGGACAAAAAATTCCGCTGGACGGTCATGTAGTCACCGGCGAATCGTATGTAAACGAAAGCATGTTGACCGGAGAACCACTTCCCGTAGCCAAACAGCCCGGTGACAAAGTATACGCCGGAACCATCAACCAGCAAGGGAGCCTTCAGGTTACCGTTACCCATACAGCCGACAAAACCCTACTTTCTGATATCATCCGCCGGATTAAATCCGCACAGGGTTCCAAAGCACCCATCCAAAAAACAGTAGATGTCATTACAGCCTATTTTGTGCCCATAGTACTTGGGGTTGCCTTCCTTAGCGGAATCGTCTGGTTTATGAGCGATGTACAGGACGCTTATCTTTTGGGGATGTTGGCCACGATAACGGTACTGGTCATTGCATGTCCCTGTGCGTTAGGCTTGGCAACGCCTACGGCAATAATGGTTGGCATCGGCAGGGCTGCGTCAATGGGTATTTTGGTAAAGGATGCGGAAAGCCTAGAGGCCGGAAAAAAAATTGATACGCTGGTGCTTGACAAGACCGGTACGATTACAATGGGGAAACCACAGGTGCATCAGGTTATTTGGGACAAGAAAGTCCCGAACGAAAAACCCTGGGATATCATTGCCGGTATTGAGGCAAAAAGCGAACATCCACTCGCCATGGCAATTTTCGATTACTTTAATGCCAAAAAACCCAAGGTGGAAGTAGAAGGATTTCAGTCGCTCGCCGGAATGGGAGTTAGTGGGCGGGTTAATGGAACAACTTATTATGTCGGCAAACTCGGGTGGCTTGAATCCAAGGGGCTTATGATAGAAAAAGACCTACTTGCAAAAGGTGAGGCGCTTTTGGAAACAGGCAGCATCGTCGTTTTTCTAGCTGACGATACAGCTATCATTGGACTTGTTTCGATTGCCGACAACATTAAGGCTGACTCCAAAGATGCTGTGGAAACGCTCCGTAAGATGGGGATAGCGGTACATATGCTAACAGGAGATCAGGAGAAAACCGCTCGTCACGTTGCCAATGCCGTTGGAATTGTCGACGTTAAGAGTGGCATGTTGCCGCAGGACAAGGCAGCATATATTCAACAATTAAAAACTGAGGGAAAAGTAGTGGCAATGGCTGGAGACGGGATAAACGACAGTGAGGCTTTGGTCCATGCAGACCTAAGCATTGCTATGGCCCATGGCACGGACATCGCCATGGATGTGGCCAAGATTACCCTGATGCATTCAAATCTTGCGGAAATACCCAAACTTCTGCGTCTTTCAGCAAAAACCGTGTCCATCATCCGGCAGAATCTATTCTGGGCATTTATTTACAACATCATTGGGATACCCATAGCAGCCGGGGTGCTGTATCCTGCTTTCGGATTCTTGCTGAACCCCATGATTGCGGGAGCGGCAATGGCATTGAGTTCGGTTTCTGTAGTAACTAACAGCCTTCGCCTCAGATACAGCAAATAATATCATCTAAAGCGCTTAAACCAACAGATTAGCCTAATAAACTAAAAACGTCAATACATGATCAAACTCAAAACAAATGTCAAATGCGGTGCCTGTGTGGCCGCTATTACTCCTGAAATGGATGCCTTGAACGCGTCAAAATGGACTGTAGATCTATCCCATCCAGACCGAATCCTTAAGGTAGAAGGTCCGGTAACGGAAGAAGCTGTGAAAGAAGCCTTGCAAAAGGCCGGATATAAAGGCGAATCAATCCCTCAGAAGGCATAGGAAAGCGGCAATTTTTGCTAATTTTGCCTTCTGAAAAGCATGATGAACTACCAGAAATTCCTACTAGGCAATGGGCTGCAAGTCTATGTCCACTCCGACAAGACTACAGAAATGGCCGTATTGAATGTATTGTACCGCGTTGGATCGAGAAATGAAAAACCCGGAAAGACAGGGTTGGCACATTATTTCGAACACCTCATGTTTGGGGGATCCAAGCACGCAGCTTCCTTTGACACCGCTGTTGAGCGGGTCGGTGGCGAGTGCAATGCCTTTACCAACACCGATATTACCAACTATTACATCAGCATTCCGGCTGTTAATATAGAAACTGCCTTTTGGCTTGAGTCGGACCGTATGATGGCGCTGAACTTGCAGGAAAAAACGATAGAGAACCAACGGGAGGTAGTGATAGAGGAATTTAAGCAACGCTACCTGAATCAGCCCTATGGCGATGCCATGCACCACTTGCGTGAGCTCGCCTTTGAAAAACATTCCTACCGTTGGCCTACCATAGGCAAAGAGATTGCAGATATAGAAGGCTTTACGGCGGCGGATGTCGCAGATTTCTACGAATCCCATTACGGTCCAAATAATGCCATCTTAGTCGTTGCCGGTAACGTCACTTCCGAAGATGCGTTACAGCTGGCGGAAAAATGGTTTGGTGACATCTCCCCAAGGGCGATTCCTCAAGAGGCCCCACCCATGGAGCCAAAACAGGAGGGGAAAAGAACAAAAACCGTTTTGTCAAGTGTTCCTACAGACGCGCTGTATAAAGCCTACCATATACCCGGCAGGTTGATGCCGGGATACTTGGAAGCTGACTTGATTACTGATGTTCTGGGCTTTGGGAGGTCTTCCATCTTAGAAAAAAAGCTCGTAAGCAATACTTCCGTATTTGCCAGTTGCAGGGCTTATGTTCTTGGAAGCATAGATCCAAGTTTGTTGATTATTTCTGGCAAGATGGAAAAAGACCACGACGCGGAAAAGGCGGAGATACTGCTTGATGAGGTGATAGAGGAGTTTAAGCAATCATCCATTGCACCAAAAATATTGCAAAAGGTGAAAAACCAAGCGGACGCTATGAAGTCCTATGAAGCGGTACACTTGCTCAACCGCGCCATGAAGCTTGCCTACTACGCCCATTTGGGATCACCCGAACTCTATGAGGAAGAATATAGCAGGAAGTTGAAAATTAAAGGGGAAGAGATCATCCAGGCAGCAAAGGAATTACTGACTGACGAAAATTCTACGGTGGTGTACTACAAGCGAAAAGTGGGTGAGTCATAACAATTTCAGCGTTCACGGGTAATTTATATAAAGATACAGCATGCAAGGATTTAGACTCGGATTTGGGTACGACGTTCATCAGTTAAAGGAAGGCGTCCCATTTTGGTTGGGGGGTATTGAGGTACCGCATGATAAAGGGGCAGTGGGCCATTCAGATGCAGACGTCCTCATTCACGTTATCTGTGATGCCCTGCTCGGCGCCGCTGACCTGCGGGATATCGGTTTCCACTTTTCTGACCAAGATCCCAAATACAAAGGAATCGACAGCAAAATTCTACTGGCGGATGTCATCAAACTGCTTACAGAGAACGGCTACGCCATTGGAAACATTGATTCTACTATCTGCCTCCAAGTTCCCAAGATCAATCCCCACATCCCTGACATGAAGGCCTGTTTGGCCAAGGTGATGGGCGTCGAGCAAAACCAGGTTTCTATCAAAGCCACAACCACTGAAAAACTAGGATTCGTCGGCAGGCAAGAGGGGGTATCGGCTTATTGCGTGGTCTTGATTTATAAGGTATAGGCAATGAATAAAGACGCAAAGATCATCGTAACGGAAGACGGTTCTCACTCCGTCTACCTTCCAGAAATCAATGAAAGCTACCATAGTTCCCATGGGGCCTACAGGGAGTCAATTCATATTTTTCTCCTATATGGCCTGGAGGCTTGGTTTGCCCGAAATAGGGGGAAGCTGCCCGTTCGCATATTTGAGGTGGGCTTCGGAACAGGATTGAATGCATGGCTTACGCTCATATGGGCGGAACAAAACCAGGTTCCGGTTCTTTATCACACCATTGAGCCATTCCCTTTGGAGAAGGAAATCTTCTCCAAACTCAATTACATCGAAATTGACGAAACGCTTACCCATTACAATCCGCAGTTTCAACGACTTCACACGATGGAATGGAATACCGGCAAGCCATTAACGGAGTATTTCAATATCAAAAAAGAGACTGTCAAACTGGAAGATGCCATGCTGTACAGTACCGATATTGTTTATTTCGACGCCTTTTCCCCGAAAAAACAACCTGAGTTATGGGACAAGGATTTGCTTGCAAAAGTAGTAGCGTCCATGAACCCGAATGGGGTATTTGTCACCTATTGTGCCGCTGCAAAATTGAAAAAAAATCTGCAGGAACTTGGCTTAAGCTTAGATGAAGTTCCGGGACCCCCCGGAAAGAAAGAAATGACTAGAGGATGGAAGTCGTCCTAGGTAGAAACTTGCGGCTTTATATCACCTTGGCACTTCTGGCTTTGGGATGCCGAAATGAGCCGGAGCATGTAACTACGCAGGTGGAAAAAGCGGATAATACAACGAAAACGGTCCCATCTCAGCAACCGTTTCCTTCTCAGTTACGCGATGGCGATAGCCTAGAAAGAGACGATTCTGGCAACCTACTTGCGCACTCATTGGTACGAAACGGGAGGGAAATTTATAAAGCAACCTATATAGATAACCGGAAGGTGAGTAATACGCTTTATCCTCTGATACAGGATGCCTTTCTGTTTGAGGACAAGTATTATCTGAAGGTATATTTTCCGTACCCGTATAGGGGCACGATGAATATCGAGCTAAGCGATGACCCTGAGTACGTCCTCACCCCACTCGAAAACCAAAAATACCAAGTGGTAATCAATCATGCCTTGGATCTGCACCGCGTAGACTTCACCTTTCGGTATATCCCCGCCGAAGTTGACACCTTGGTGGAAACCCGATTTTCGTTTACCTATGTAATTATGGAAAAGTAATATTGGTTAACAATTCTGCTACTATCTTATAAAATCATCCATTAGAACGTTATAGGCATAAAAAAAACCTCAACTAGATGAGGTTTTTCCGTTAACTAACAAAATTTCAAATTCTAAGCCTTTTTGACTTTACCGATGACAATAGCAGGCATCCCATTTCGTACGAAATACTTTCCTGTAACTGCCACGTTTGCAGCGGCCATGGTCTTTAAGGATTGGTAAGGATCCGCATTTTTGTGATCTTCCACCAAAAGGTATACTTTTCCGTCTGAGCCCAATAACCCAATTGGCATACCGCTGTTGATGCATTTTTCAGCGCAGCCTTTATGGCCTTCCCCTTTGGCGCCACTTGCCATAAAACAGGACATATCAAGTACCTCACCGGTAACACTGATTTCTTCACCATCTCCGTTATTTTCGACAGCAGAAGCTGAGAAAAAAGCGAAAGACAATACAGCAAGAAGTATAACCCCTAATCGGCTATACAAGAAAATAGAATTTTTCATAAGATGTGGTTTTAGGTTTATCAACAAGTCGTTAATTTACTACAAACTAACTTGGAATTCAACCATTTGGTAAATTATTAATGCAAAAACACAGATTCAGGGATGTAGCCTGTTCAAAATTTCTTTTGCCTCATGCCATTTCAGACGTGGACCAAACTGGCTGACGATCTTGGAGGACGCCATACTTGCTAGTTTGGCACTTGACGCATAGGAGTGTCCATTGGTAATCCCATATAGAAATGCACCAGCGAACATGTCCCCTGCACCATTGGTATCAATGGCTTTGGTCGCATAGGGCTCTATATCAATGAAGGTATCCCCATCAAAGACCATGGCTCCGTTCTTCCCCTGTGTAATTACAAAATGTTTTGCAGACTTTTTAAGCTCCTCCCTTGCTTCTGCTAGCGTACTTTTTTTGGTAAACAACATTGCCTCCTCTTCATTCGCAAAAAGCAAGTCAACGCTTGGACCGATGATGTCATCGAAAGCGGGAGAAAAATACTTAACCATAGAAGGATCAGAAAAGGTCAATGCCACTTTAGTACCACTGTCCTCGGCTATTTTCTTCGCATGCATCATGGCTTCTTTGCCATTGGGCGAGGGAATAAGGTATCCTTCTATATATAAGTAACTGGAGTCTTTGATTGCCGCTTCGTTGACTTCCTGTACGGAAAAATTTTGCGTAATGCCAAGAAAAGTGTTCATGGTACGTTCCGCGTCATCAGTTACCATTACGAGGCACTTCCCGGTTATTCCGGCTTCAAGCCGATCTACATCCAAGTTGTTAGTCACGCCAGACTCCTGCAAATCGGCCATAAAAAACCGCCCCAACTCGTCATCGCCAACTTTACAGCAATAATAAGCCTTCCCGCCAAACTGACTTAAAGCAATTACTGTATTTGCCGCTGAACCTCCACACTGCATCTTTGCCGTCTCTCGGTTGATTTCCTGCATTAGGGCCGTCTGCCGCTCCTCGTCGACAAGCGTCATCATGCCCTTTTCAATGCCAAAAGTATGTAAGAATGCATCCGAAACCGTAAATTCTATATCCACAAGCGCGTTGCCTATGCCCGTTACATTGTATTTTTTACTCATTATCCGTGTTTTATTTAACTAATATTTGCTTGCGACCCTGCCAAAATGCCAAGCCAGTCACCGCTGCCAATACGATCAAGCCGAAAAACTCCCGGTTATTTTCCATGGCGGGTGTTTTCATGGTAAGGTCTTTCTGTTCTACCTCCTGTGATGCCCAAGAGAAGATTTCCTGTGGCCAGAAAAAGAAGGAACACACCAAATACGTAATGGCTAGTGCTGCGATAATCTGGAGCGGAAACCGATTCATTGCCGCTAATCCACAAACCATCGCTCCGCCTATATAGGCTGGTACCCACCATTCGGGATCAGGATCGTTGATCTGCCAAAAGGCAAACAACAAAAACAACAACGCCCAAAGCGCAAAGAAAATGATCCATCCTTTTTTCATCGTGTTTGTATTTTTTGGGTTTAATACCATGAAAGTAGTCATTTTATACGGCTTGAACAAGTAGCCTTTGGTGCTGTGTCTCCTCAGTAGGAAACGCGACAGGCTAACCTATTATCCCCAACCTAGGAAAAATCCATAGCTCTTCCAAGGGACAATCAATCGTCCGCTTTGGCAAGCCCCCTTTTTGCGTTATTTGATCTGTTCTACCAATTCAAGCCGCTTTACCACACTGCTTTTTTCCAAAATGGTGCCGGGAGAAAGTACAGCGTTGGCGCCAATTTTGGAATCGTCACCAATAAGGGCACCAAATTTCTCCCTTCCTGTATCCCTAATACATCCTTCTCATACCGCAAATACCCGCTTATCCCGCCTTTCATTAAAATGATTGGCACATATTGATCCGGCCTCCAAGTTGACCTGCTGTCCCAAAATGCTGTTTCCTACATAGTTGAAATGCGCAATAGCCGTCCCGTCAAATACCATGGATTGCTTGATCTCAACACTTGGACCGATCCTAACGGCGGAACCCAAATACAATGGTCCCCTGAGGTAGGCGTTTGCACTGATAAAACAGGATGCCGAGATAATCACCGGTCCTTTTAGCACCACTCCTTGCTCTATCTCGGCAGTTTTGTGAACTGCTACATGGCCGTCGATCACAAAGTCACTGCCTAGAACAGCTATTTTTTCGATTATAATTGATGACAGGGCATCGGTTATATCCCAAGGCTTCAACTTGGTGTACGTTGGAAACTCGGATCGAAAACCGCTACAGTACCTTGTTATGTCCATTGGATTTCGTATAGTTCTATGGGAAGGCCATCTGGATCTGAAAAAAACGTGAATTTCCTCCCTGTAAAAGGATCTATCCGTATAGGTTCCGAGGGAATATTCTTGGCGCTCAGCGATGTAATAGCGTCCTCCACCGAACTGACCCCAAAGGATATATGCCTAAGACCCGCCGCCTCGGGACGCGATGGCCTAGCAGGCGGTTCTGGAAAAGAAAACAATTCGATAAGATAGGTTCCGTTTAAGGCAAGGTCGAGTTTGTAGGACTGCCTGTCTTCGCGGTATACCTCCTTAATGATTTCCATCCCCAATACCTCCGTATAAAATGCCTTAGACACCGCATAGTCAGAACAGATAATGGCGATATGGTGCAAACACTCAATTTTCACATTGCTGTTGTTAGTGGGTATACCTCGGTCGATAAAATTATTCTACTATCCGATTGAGTCTAAGAGCAGTCATTATCCCGGTCTATTGTTCCCTGCGACATAGACACCCAGAAGTTCCTCAATCCCGCTCAACTAACTGCCGGATCAATGTATATATACTGGTAGGATCGACTTCCTTTTTGTTGATTATCCCTGGATGTCTCGCTGCTAAAATCGCCCAATCAAAGGCCTCCTCGGGAATCCGTCCGTGGGAGCCCTTCACCAGGCGCGCATCAAGAGGGATCACATCCATCATGTACCTAAAGCCAAGTTTCTTTTGAAGCAGTTTCCAACCAATCTTTGCTTTCAAAAACTTGATATCCGGATTGGCAAACATCTCCACCGGATCATATCCCGGCTTTCGGTGGATATCCACCGTCCGTGCATAATCCGGAGCTTTGGCATCATCCAGCCAATAATAATAGGTAAACCAAGAATGTTTATCCGCAACTACGACTAAGTCTCCCGCCCTATCGTGATTAATGTGAAATGCTTCTTTCTCAGCTCCCTCTAGCACCTGCTCTACGCCGGGAAGCTTTTCCAACAATGCCTTAACCCTTGGAACGTCAAAGGCATCTTTCACATAAACATGTGCCAACTGATGATCTGCAACCGCAAAAGCTCTGCAAGTGCCCGCGTCTAAGGTTTCTAGTCCGAGTTCATTTTTCACTTCGATCAATCCCTCCTTGCGGAGCATCCGGTTGATGTGGACGGGATGGTTTACCGATGTGATTCCGTATTCCGAAAGCAACAGCACCTCAGCTCCCTTTCCCTCATAGTAGGTTATCAAATCCTTGCATACTGCATCCACTTCAGACAGATCTTTCCCTATTTTGTCAAAATCCAGCCCGAATTTTTGCAGCCCATAATCCAAATGCGGTAGGTAAATCAACGTAAGCGTGGGATCATACCACTCATCCACTTTCATGGAAGCATCGGCGATCCAGCGGGTTGACGCAATATTGGCGTTAGGCCCCCAGAAAGAAAACAAAGGGAACTGTCCCAATTCCTGCTGAAGCCTATCCCGAAGCTCCATGGGTTGGGAATGTACGTCGGGAAGCTTTCTTCCATCCGATGGATACAGGGGACGCGGAGTGACGGCATAATCTACGGAGGAGTACATATTATACCACCAAAACATATTGGCACAGGTAAAACTACTGTCTTTGGCCTTTAGCTCCTCCCAAATCTTGGCTCCCTGTACCAGTCGGTTGGACTGCCGCCAAAATTTGACCTCGCATTCATCTTTAAAATACCAACCGTTGCCCACGATCCCGTTTTCTTGTGGCCACTTACCTGTCAGGTATACGGATTGGGCAGAACAGGTAACTGCCGGAAGTACAGGTTGAATGGCTGCCTGATTACCCTTACTAATCCAATCGTGCAAAAAAGGTGTATGATTGCCCACAAGTCGTGCAGACAGTGCCACTACATCCAAGACAACAGTTTTTTTCATAATTACATATTTTCAATCGTCCACTGAATTTCCCGGGATATGGATTCTCCCAACGTCAGATGGATATCTTCGGGCAATACCTCCCAAGTATAGGTTTCGATTTCCAAGTGGGGGGTGACTGATTTGTTTTTGATCAGGTGCAACACCGTGAGAATATCCTCTTGCGTAGAGGAAAGCTTGCCGTAGGTATCGAGAAAGATGGGCACGTGAAAATGTATGCGCCACGCTACATTATCGGTATCTGCCAAGGATACCAAGGCATCGGGCAAATCGCGGAATGACGATAACACACCGGCCGCATTTCTCCCCACTACCTGATGCAGATATGTAGACTCCACAAAAGGAAGTAACGCTTTTTCCAACGTCTTTCGCTCTTGGATACTAGCCGGAACATCGACCTTCAGCGCAGCGCTGATTTGAATCTTGCCTATTTTGATCCCTTCCTTATGGAAAGATTCAAAAACGTCGCTGTGATCTTCATATACGACGGCAAAGTGACAGACGTCATAGCAAATCCGAATGTGGTCTTTCAATGCCTCTGCCGCTTCAGCTTCCGTCACATCGAAGCGCTTTCTGAATTCGGGGATGCCTATAGGCAATAACCAGCCACTATAGAAATCCAGGGTTTCCTGCGCGTTTTCCAACATGCCGTCAGGTTCTGGTTCTATGTCTAAGTGGAGTGTTTTACCCTGATTTTGTTTGATTTCGTAAAGTCGGGCGGCTACCTCGACGACTTGCTCTGTACTTTTCCGCATGGCATAGTCCCAATCCTTGGGGTAAGGGTGCCAATGCCGGTAAGATAGCGGCGAAGTAGAAATCCCACCATCCATGCCCTCTTTAAGCAGGTAAGCAAGGATATCAAATAAGCGAAGCGTGTAAGCCTTTCTCTCCTGCGTAGTCCAATCCGGAGAATGGACGTCGTCCTTTACAACCTCCCGGTGAAAGCTTCCATAGGGGAATCCATTAAAGGTGAAAATATAGCAGTGTTCTACATCCAGCCATTGTTTAAATGCGGCCAGTTTTTCAGGGTTTTGAAGTACTAGCGATGCCTCGTTGGATAAGCGGAGACCGATGGCAAAAGGAGCGCTGTACGAGAGATGCTGTTTAATTTCCGGGATATACTTTTTTAGGTTTTCAAATGTCGCTTCCCAGCTTTCGCCGGGATGGATGTTTGAACAGTAGGTTAAATGGTGGTTATTGATCTCCATTAGTAGGTAGGTAATGATCTTCAAAAGGGCATGGTAAATGGTTAAGCCCGTTGACGTTCCAGTTGAAAGATTTTTAGTTTTTCCACGGCCTGAAGGATGAGTTCTGTGTCCATTTCGTGTACTTCGACCCCCTTCCCGATTTCCTCCAAAAGCATTATCGTAAGTCGGCCTCCTAGGTGTTCCCGGAATTCCTCCAATCCTTTCAAGAGTATCTCTCCGGATAATTCGGGCACATACAGCTCAAAGCCCAAGGTGTCTATTACAGACACTATTCGTGTCAGGTCCGCTTCACTAATCATCCCTTTGAGGAAGGAATAGGTAGAATCAAGCGCAATCCCAATAGCCACCGCCTCCCCGTGCCTAACTTTGTAATCCGTCAGATGCTCTAGCTTGTGGGCTGCCCAGTGGCCGAAATCAAGGGGACGCGATGAACCGGTTTCAAAGGGGTCTTTTCCTCCAATATGCTCCAAATGCATCTCGGCACATTTGATCACCAAGGATTCCATTGGCGCTTGTTCCCTACTTGCCAATGCCTTGGCGTTTGCCGCAATCCAGTCGAAGAATGTAGCATTTTTGATTAAGCCTACTTTAATTGCCTCAGAGATCCCCGAACGCCAATCCCTGTCATCCAAGGTTTTCAAAAAGGTAAAATCGTTGATTACCGCGTAGGGGGGAGCAAAGGTTCCCAGGTAGTTTTTTTTGCCGTAGGCGTTTATGCCGTTTTTTACACCTACGCCGGAGTCATTTTGGGACAGCACGGTAGTGGGAATTCGGAT
>WGNT01000007.1 GCA_016124425.1 Cytophagales bacterium | reverse complement strand
TTTTAACCCAAGTATATGAATACGTATCGCTTAGCAATAGTACCCGGAGATGGTATCGGTCATGAGATTATTCCTGCTGCACTCAGTGTATTGGAGGCAGTAGCAAAAAAATTTGGTTTTGGATTAGATTATACCTTCTTCGATTGGGGGGCGGGTCGATATGTCAAGGAAGGTGCTTTTATGCCGGAAAATGGCCTAGAAACCCTGAAATCCTTTGATGCTGTATTTTTCGGAGCAGTGGGATTGCCCGAAGTGGATGATACCTTGCCGGCAAAACTGTACACCTTTAAGGTGCGGACGGCCTTTCAGCAATATGTTAATTACAGGCCTGTTAAATTATTTAAAGGCCTGGAAAGCCCGTTGCGCAACAAAACAGCCAAGGATATAGATTTTGTTGTGATCCGGGAGAATAATGAAGGGGAATTTGTCCAGTCAGGCGCCTTCTTCAGACCGGAAAGCCCTGAGGGTTTAGCAACGGATACGAGCATTTTTACCCGCAAAGGAATTGAGCGGGTTGCTCATTTTGCCTTTCAACTGGCTCAGAAAAGGAGGCATAAAGTGACCAACGTTACTAAATCGAACACGTTGATTCACAGCTTGAAGTATTGGGATTCTGTGATTGCTGAAGTATCCGAACAGTATTCCGACGTCAAACTTGAGAAAATGTACATCGATAATGCAAGCGCCAATTTTATCCTGCACCCGGAATATTTTGATGTCATTTTGACGACAAATCTTTTTGGGGATATACTGAGTGATCTTGGAGGAGGTATTATGGGTAGTCTTGGCTTGGGTGGAAGCGGTAATATCAATCCGGAAAAGGAATTTCCTTCTATGTTTGAACCCATTCACGGGTCTGCACCGGATATTGCCGGAAAAGGAATAGCCAATCCAGTAGGTACGATTTGGTCAGGTGCCATATTACTGGAACATCTTGGCGAAACTGCCGCGGCCAAAGAGATTATCAACGCCGTTGAGGGCGTTTTCGAACAAGCGATAAAAACAAAAGACCTTGGAGGAACTGCATCTACAGGAGAATTTGCGGAACAGGTAATAGCTAAGATGACTAGTTGAAAATGGAGTGGATTGATCTTACACAAACCATCCGGGCTGAAATGCCGGGTGTACACCTCGAAGTGGCGAAGAGTCTTGAACGAGACGGGTGGAACGCTACGACCATAGAGCTATATAGCCACTCCGGAACGCATATGGATGCCCCGGTACATTTTGGCGTGGACGGTCCTACTATCGATCAAATTCCTTTGGACAAGTTGATGGGCTGTGCAAGAATTCTCGACTTGAGAGGAATTCAGCCCTCCGCCCTTATTGAAGTAAAGGACCTGGGCGTCTTAGAATCGGAATTAAAAGTCGGAGATAGCCTGATTATCTTTACAGGGTGGAGCCAATTCGCGTTGACCTCCAAAGAGATATATAGAAACGAATTACCACGGATCAGCGAAGGACTTGCCCATTGGTTAGTGGCGAGAGGCATCAAAATGTTGGTCGTAGAACCTCCGTCGGTTGCCGACGTGAATAATATAAAGGAGGTCACACTGATTCACCGGGTGTTGTTTTCCGGTGCGATCGTTATTGTAGAAGGAATCTGTAATTTGGAACAGGTAAACACTGACGAAGTAGAACTGATGGTCTTGCCGCTAAAAATAGGTGGAGGTGACGGCGCCCCTGCTAGGGTAATCGTAAGACCAGTACACTAAAAACCAGCGAATGATGCGTAATTCCGACCCTCTAGAACGGCCTTTCGAAGAAAAAATCCGAACCTTGTTTCATCAGCAGCAGATGAGTCTGGTCATTGTTGACGATGATCCTACCGGAACGCAGACAGCACATGATGTACCGGTGTTGGGTATATGGACTACAGAAGCCTTTGTGCAGGAGTTTAGCCTGAAAACACCCCTCTTTTTCGTGCTTGCAAATACCCGCAGCCTCCCTATGCAGGAGGCAACTGACAGGGCTAATGAGATAGGAGAGAACCTTCGTGAGGCATCTTTAAAAACCGGCCGGAAATTCGTGATCGTCAGCAGAAGTGATTCTACCTTAAGAGGATATTTTCCATCCGAAGTAATCGCATTAAGCCAGTCCGCCGGTTTGGGAGGTTTTCCTGTGCTTTTAGCTCCTGCTTTTTTCGAAGGTGGGCGTATTACCGAAAATAACGTTCATTATATAGTCGAAGGCGAAAAGAAAATTCCGGTCTCAGAGACGGTATTTGCCCAAGATAAAAGTTTTGGCTATTCTAACTCGGATTTGACAAAGTGGGTAGAAGAGAAGTCCGGGGGAGCTATTGCCCATCAAGATGTCAAAAGTCTCTCCATTGAGGATATTCGAGCCGGATCGGAGGCAATTTCTAACAGGCTAACCACCTTGCAGCCTGATGATGTGCTCATTATTAACTGTCAGTCGTACACGGATCTTGAAGGAACCTGTTTGGTACTCCATCAATTAATTTTGGAAGGAAAAAACTTCAACTTTCGAACCGGCGCCTCCTTTGTTGCGGCTTTTGCGGGGATCAAAGCAAAACCATGGAAACCTAATGCTACTTCTAAAATAAAAAGCGGAGGGTTGATTATTGTCGGGTCTTATGTGAAAAAATCCACTTTACAACTTGAAAACCTGTTGAAGATTCCTGACATAGAGGGCGTTCCCGTGTTGGTAGAAAAAATTGTTTCTGACTCCGTACCTGAGCAAGTGAATCATCGGCTGTTTCTAGAGGAAATACAGCGCCATTTACAGCGTGGCACAAATGTAGTAGTCTATACCTCAAGAGAACTTATTTCCGGAGCCAATCCTACGGAAAGCTTGTCTATTGGGGAAAAGGTTACTGATTTTTTGGTTCAACTGGTAGCCGATTTGCCTGCTCAACCTGCCTTTATCATCGCCAAGGGCGGTATTACCTCCAATGATATTGCGGTAAAAGGGCTGCGGATGAAAAGAGCCATTGTACTCGGACAGGTAATCCCGGGGGTTCCTGTTTGGGAGCTTGGAGAGGAAACCAAATTCCCGTTTATGCCTTACGTTGTTTTTCCAGGCAACGTAGGCGATGATGGTAGCCTAGCACATGTGTATCAGTTGTTTACCGAAAATCAATAATTCATGAAGAAGCTTAAAGGGGTTATTGTCGGTGCAGGATATTTTAGTCAGTTTCACGGAGACGCTTGGTCTCGGATGCCTGATGTTGAGATTGTAGCAGTCTGTGACAAGGATGTTCAAAAGGCGAAGTTATATGCCAAACATTATGGTATCCCAAGTGTATATAGTGACCTAAAGGTAATGTTTGATACCCATCAGCCTGACTTTGTGGATATTGTCACGCCCCCGGCTACACATAAGTCCATTATCAAGGCAGCCATCGCAAAAGGGATTCATATCATCTGTCAAAAGCCATTGGCCGATACGTTTAAAGAGGCTAAGGAAATTAGAGAACTGGTAAAGAGGGCTGGAGTCCGGTTTATGGTTCATGAAAACTGGAGGTTTCAGCCTTGGTACAGGGAGATTAAAGCGCAGCTACAGGCAGGTATTATCGGGAAGAAGATATTTCAGTACACGTTCAAGATGCGTCTTGGGGACGGATGGGGAGAAGATGCCTACTTGGATAGGCAGCCGTATTTTAGAAATATGCCGCGGTTGTTGATACATGAAACCGGGGTTCACTTTGTGGATACATTCCGGTATTTGGAGGGAGAGGTTTCAGAGGTATATGCCAATCTAAAGACCCTTAACCCAATCATCGCAGGTGAGGACACGGGCATGGTTTTCTTCAAGTTCAAATCAGGATGTACTGCCTTGTTCGATGCAAACCGGTATCATGAACCCACATACAACAATGCCAGGTACACCTTTGGCGAAATGTGGGTTGAAGGCGAGAAAGGAAGCCTCATGCTACATCCTAATGGACAAATTTCTATCAAGCCCTTGGGCGAACCGCTTTATCAGCTGCCTTTTAAACCTAGCGAAAACGGGTTTTCGGGAGACAGTGTGTATGCTTGTCAAGCGCATTTTATCAAAGGAATTCAGATGAATACTCCATTCGAGACAGGAATTGATGATTATGTCAAAACATTGAAAGTCGTAGAAGCGATCTATCAATCACATCAGGAAAAAACTATTTACGCCATCAATCGGGTGAAGTAGACAAAAATTCCTATGTTTATTGTATGGTACACGGTATACTAAAAACGAAAATTTAATAGGGAACTAATGCTGAAAAACGACGAGCTGGGAATTCAGGCATATAGGGAGTTAAGGAAGTTGATCATTAACGGTACCCTGGCACCAGGGCAGAAGATCATTCAGGAAAAGCTGGCCACCAAATTAGGCATAAGCAGGACGCCTCTACGGGTAGCTTTACATATGCTGGAGGCAGAAAACCTTATTGAACCAAAAAACAAAACCGGTTTTAAGGTAAAGGAAATAGACGATAAGGAAATTCTTGAAATTTTTGATTGCCGAATAGCCTTGGAGTCTACAGCAGCGGGACTGTTGGCGAAAAAAATAACTGCTAAGGAAGCTGAAAAGCTGAAAGCCTTTTTTCAATCTTTTGAAGACGAAGGCTCCCAAAAAGGAAAGGATAATTATAAAAAAACCGATACCCAATTCCATAACTTTATTGTGGAAAAATGCGGTAACCGGTACATTGATAAGTTGTTTAAGCAGGGCAATCTAATTACCTATATCGAACGTATCGGTCTCATACGTCCACCGGAAGACACCCTTCAAGATCACATGGATATCATCAATGCCATCATTGCCCATGATTCAGAAGCGGCTGAGCGGGCCATGAAATCGCATTTATCCAAATCAAAGGAGGTCATCGAGGCTAAACTGATCCAAGAACCTGTTCAATAACCTCCTAGTGAAAGCTGCAGAACTTGGCAGCCATGGAAGTAATTCTTTACTCTTAAACTCAAACTAACGTGTCTTTATCCAAAAAGCCCCTTATTCCCAGCCGCTATTTTATGGTGGCAGGTACTTTTCTGTTGTCCATGTTGGTCTATGTGGACCGCATAGGAATATCGGTTGCCAAAGATCCGATGACTGACGCACTTCAGTTAAGTGACAAGCAATTTGGGTGGGTGCTTTCCATGTTTGCCCTGGGATACGCCCTTTTCCAAACGCCCTTGGGTATTTTGTCTGATAAAATAGGGCCGAGAAAGGCCTTGGCGGCCGTAGTTTCTTTATGGTCGTTTTTCACTGCACTGACAGGGGCCGTTACAAATTTCATCACCTTGTTCTTTGTCCGATTTCTTTTTGGCGTAGGAGAAGCCGGGGCGTATCCAGGGATTTCGAAAGCTGTCTATCATTGGGTTCCAGTGAGGGAAAGGGGCATCGTGAATGGGATCAATTTTTCCGGAGGGAGATTTGGTGCCGCCTTTGCGCTTCCGCTAATCGCTCTCGTAATTGATACATTGGGATGGAGGAGCACCTTTTTTGTCTTGGGATTGCTTGGAATCATTTGGGCATTGGCCTGGTATTTCCTGTTTCGGGATAATCCCGAAGAACATCCGCGGGTTTCAGCTTACGAAAAACAGGAAATTTTGACGTCGAGGACGACGTCAGGTGTAGAAACACCCTCAAAATTTGCAGTGAATGCGTTGCTTGAATCCAAAAACATGTGGCTGGCCATGGGCCAATATTTTGCGAGCAATTTTACCTTCTTCTTTTGCCTCACATGGCTATTTCCCCATGTGAAGGAGCAGTTTATGCTCAATAACCTCGAAGCTGGCTTTTATTCTTCATTCCCGTTGATCGCAGGAGCATTTGGAAATATGTTTTCCGGCTGGTTGGTAGATCGCATTTATAGAACCGGCCGTTTAAAATGGTCCAGGGTCATTCCCGCTACGATTGGTTTTGCGTTAGCAGCGTTTGGTTTGATCGCCAGCTTATACTCCACGGATATATTTTTCTCCATCGTTTTTTTGTCCATTGCCATCTTCGGCGCGGATATGACGATTAGCCCTTCTTGGACGCTTTGCAATGATATAGGAAAACTGCATTCAGGAGCGGTTTCAGGAACCATGAATACGGCAGGAAATATTGGGTCTTTTGTCACCGCACTTGCCTTCCCTTATCTTCGCGATTGGACCGGATCGGTTACGCCGTTCTTTATTGTAGGGGCGGTGTTAAATGTGTTGGCCATTATGATGTGGTTTAAAGTAAAGCCGGAGTGTGCCATTGATTTTAAGTCGGTATAGATCTAAATCAGGCTTTTTAGCGTCTCATTGTGTGGGTAAACTATTCGCCATGAATAAATTATATGTTGTTATCCATGAAAATGTCTAACGATTGATTACAGCTTTTCGATAAACTAATCCAAAAATTTCAATAACTAAGATTCCCTAATTCTTTTTCATAATTGATGCCATAAAGGTAACCGTACAAGACAATCTTTTGCCTAAATGTCTGCTGTGGCGTAGCTTCACTATTGGGTACAGAATAGCGACTGTTCCAAAAGTGTTCCCCATAAGGCCACACCTCCTTGTTTTCCGGGTAGTTTCTATTGGTATACCATTCACATCCATGGATCGTATCGCCCCTCATCCAGCCGTCTCGGCCCATATAGGGGGTCCAACCGGGCGTTAGACCTGGATACCCATCTCTTCTACCTGGCGCGAATGTTTGAGTTATAGAGCGGTCCGACAAACCGGTCATCTGAACCAAGCCCAATGGGTTTCTGCCAAGCGTCCATTCTGCCTCGGCATATAGACCTTTTTCGAAAAGCTCTTTTTCAGCGGGATCGCTGCTAAGTTTATGGGCAATTGCCACCAGCGACATTTCATTTGAGGTTTGTACCATTCCTTCCCAGCCGTTTAACCAGCGTGCAGCATTGGTAGGACTATTTTCCATGCTGGCCAAATAATCTTCCTTCGCCTGACGATTAATGATGTGTTTCATGGTTGATTGTAAACCCGGATAACTTACCTTCCGTGGAGAGAGCACATAGGCTATTGAAGCATATTGCTGTTCACTGGTTCCAGGATTTCGAATTTTTGCTTCTGCGTTTACTGCAACACTTTCTTCATGCACTACTTTATCATATGTTACATCCCCTGTAAGATTAAACAAAAAAGCAGCCGCTGTCATTTTCAAATCCCTTCCCCGCAACCCACCTACATCTATGTCAAGCATTTGGTCGGATTGTTTCATAGCCCACTCATAGGCCTCCAGCGAAGCATCCGTATATTTTCTTTCTTGTATTTTGTTTCCATCCAAGCGGAAGCAATCTGCTACCATCGCTGAACTTGCAGCTACACACCATCCTTGCCATGCCGCAGGGGCTCCTGCATAATTCAAGTTTTCGGGCGGACGGATATTTGTTAACCCCGTTAAATAACCTCCTTTTGAATCACGCATTCGCAACCACCAGTCTATTTCCCAAAGAGCTTCATCTATAATATCTGGAATTCCATTTTGTGTTTCTGGAATATACCGTTGATTGTCGAAATAGGCTTTTGGGGTAAGATAATAAGCCAATAAGATGTCGAATACGCAAATGAAATTTTCCGGTCGTTGATCATTATCATATGCATCACTCCATCCTCCCCAGGTTTTTTCGGCAACTTCTCTGGTCAAATCTTCACTGTAAAAATTTCGGTCATCAGGATTTTTTCCGGTAATCATATTTTTTTTTGAAATCAAAACCTTAAAATCTTCAGGGTCAACTCCTTGTTTATAAAGTGGTCGACGCGATAACGGAAAGTCTCCCGCAGGTTTTTCTTCACACCCCATTCGTTGATAGAACATGCCCTGCATCGCAACTTTAAATGGTTCACTAAATTGATTGGATCTAATTTCAAAATCAGGGCTACAACCCATTCCCTCTACCACCAATCGAAATTTTCCGTGTTTGTTGAAGTCCGAAAAGTCACACTCCCACACGTCCGCACCCGTCAAATTAAACCCTACACCAGGTTCCGATCTTTGAGCCATTCGAAAATTAAGTTCTCCAGAGAAAACGATTTCTTCCGAACTCACGTCGTACAGATGCCAAGGGGTTCCGGTTAGCCTGCTAAAATCTCTTCCTCCGCCATCACCCATCCACAAATACACATCTGCTGATTTATGGGCAGCATCAGCTTCATAGCCGATATTGGAAATTTTTATGGAAGGCGATTCGGTGTTGAATTCGTTATAATTAAATATCCTAAGGTGCTCTCCGGTATTTAAACTCTCATTCATGGAAATCCGATACGATTTTCCCCGAACTAGTGGAAAAGGCAGTTCAAGGTATATCCAGTGGTGCATAATCGGTGTCATCTCAGTATGGGCCGCTTCCCACACCTTTGACTTTCTAAAGACCTTTATCGGAGGTTTTCCCGATTCCCCGTAATTTAAATCTTCTTCCGAAATAATAGTAAAACTATCAATTTGTTGGGCTGATAGAGTATTTAATGGTAATCCAAACGGAACGTACTGATCCTTATCCGGACAAAGATGCCAGTTTTCGGTATGAAAATAATCCCACCCGTTGCAGGTTCCACTCTGGGTATCATCCCAATTATATTCAACCATACCGTCCTGCCAGTGGATTACCAAAGACTGGTTGTCAACTGGTAAAATATCAATGAGTTTTGAGGCTATTGAACTACCTGAAAACATCCATACTGTTAAGATTAATGATGCTATTTTTTTCATGCTCACGTTAATTGTTCTTACCATCCTAATTTGGCAAGCTTTGGCACTGATGTTGCGAATTTACACTCGATTTTTAACTGATAATAGCAATCAACAGCTTTCCATTTCAAAGCGGGTATTAAGAATCCTACCAGCAGTATTTCCATTAAAAATCTGATCTATTTCTAAATTAAACAATAGTATTATACCATCTTATCTTTAAAATATGTCAAAGGAAGGTAGAGAAAAAGCATCAAAATGGCCCATTATCTTATCGCTTTTTGTTGTTGGGAGCCTAGTGCTTTTGTATTTCGTAAACCCCGACGTAAATCAATTTTTCAAAGAATCCTGGGATGTGCTTAGCAGTGGAAACGAAAAAAGAATAGCTGAATGGGTTTCCCAATTTAGCTGGTGGGGCCCAATTATAGTGGTCTTAGTTATGGTAGCCCAAATGTTTTTGTTTGTGGTTCCTTCGGTTGTTGTGATGGTGGTTTCCATTATTGCGTATGGTCCCCTATACGGTACGATTATTATCCTAACTGCCATTTACTGCGCATCCTCCTTAGGTTATATGATCGGAAAAGTGCTAGGTACCTCATTTATTGAAAAAATTGTAGGGGGGAAATCGAATAGTAAAATCGAATATTTTTTAGATAAGTATGGCTTTTGGGCTGTAATTATCACTCGCATATCGCCCTTCCTTTCTAATGACGCCATTAGTTTTGTTGCAGGAATCCTACGAATGGGATATTGGCGATTTATCGGTGCGACCCTGATTGGAATTTTACCGCTTACCTTATTTATTGCTTATTTGGGAGAGTCAAACGAACGTCTAAAAACCGGACTTTTTTGGGTTAGCATTATAAGTCTTATAGGGTTTGTTGGCTACGTATGGTGGGATAAACGACGGGATAAAAAATCCTGAGAGGGAACCATTCTTCTATGCGAAGGGTCTTTTTGCCAACTCAGACTAAAATAAAGTACTTTTCACTGTAAATGTTAACTCCCATTTTCATACGCCAGGGCACTCTAGGATTACGAGTCTGAGGAAAACTTCTCCTTAACCCAAGCTACGATTTTATCAAATGGCCCAGGTTCATTATCATCACTGATATCCTCCTCACCAAAAAGATACCCTAAAGGTTCAAGGCTGGGAATGCGGTCAAAAATCACCTTTAGCATGCCTAAAGCTGGAATAGCTACCAACATGCCGGTCACTCCCCAAATTGCTCCTCCCAACACAACGACAATAATCGTAAAAACCGGATTCACATTCACTTTATTTCCAACTACGTAAGGTTCTAAAATATAGCTTTCCACAAACTGGGCTACCCCAAACGTAACGCCAACACCAATAAATCCGGCTAATCCACTGCCAGAAACAAAGGCCATGATAACCGCTAAGCCAAAGCCCACAATATTACCCACATAAGGTATCAGCGAAAGAACTGCGGCTAATAAAGCAATCAGAATTGCCTGATCTACCCCTGATATGGAAAGACCAACCGAATACAATACCGCCAAAAAAAGAATCAGTAATAATCTGCCAAAAAGATAGTTCTGAGAGATTAGAATGATCTCGTCCATCGTCTCTTTAGCTTTGTCTTTTTTATCGTTGGGGGCCGCCTTCATTAAGGCCTTGGTAAATTTCTTTCTATAGAGTAAAAAGAAAAACACATAAATGAACGTAAGCAAAAAATTCCCAAATAGACTAAAAACCGACAAGGCATACCCTCCAACCGACTTGACCATAGAACCATCTACTCCGGAAATACCTGCTATAGAAGGGTTTTTTTGTACGGTCTGTGAAGAATCTTCTGACGTTGATTCCGAACTCTCTTGATTTGGTTGGGTCGGTGATTGCTGTGGGCCAAACAGCATCTCTTCCTGTTCTTGTGGAGACATGCCTGTTTTATTTGTAATAAATTGCTTGACTTGTTCTACCTTGGGCTCAATTCGATCTTTTATTTCCTGCCAGTCGTCTGCAAAATTATTTACCTGCCATGCCAATATCCCCAATATCAGCAAGAAGAAAGAAAGAGTTACCAAGGTAGAGAAAAACGCGGCAAGACCTCGTGATATCCCCTTGCCTTCAAGCCATTTAGATACAGGTAAGATTACCATCGTCAACAACATCCCTACGGTCAAAGGAGCAAGAAATCCTTTTGCGGCAACTACTCCCCAAAAGAAAAGCGTTAGGGTGATAAGTAAAAGGGCCGTGTAGCGCAGAATTTTTAAGGATCTATTTTCCATAACTTCCTGATTGATCTCCCCCCTATAGGAAAGAATCTGTATTTATTTACATTAAACTTCCTAAGTGAAAACAACAACTGTGCCTTTAATACCGCTATCTTCTACCGAATTCTGAGCATTGACAAGCACCTGCCTATACTTATTCCTGCGCTCTTCAACGAACCCTCTTTGACGTAGTACCTAGATTCTACCCTTTTATTCGTTCCTTTTGGAAAAACCTGCAATTTATTTCTTATACTTACTAGAAGAAATTCAAAACCTAAAATGAACAAAAGGAAGTTGCGCTTCTTCATTCCGACAAAGGAATCGGCTCATTGTACAGTCAAAGCCAATCGGAAAGTTTCGCGGAAAAAATCGATAAGAACCTGCCTTATTTTCTTCTCCATCTTATGGCT
>WGNT01000012.1 GCA_016124425.1 Cytophagales bacterium | reverse complement strand
GTGGCTCATAACCTGAAGGTCGTAGGTTCAAATCCTACTCCCGCAACCAATTTATTTTTTACACGCCCTTCCTTGGAACCATAAGGCACTGAAAAACAAAGACAAATATACCTTTTGTCTTGTTATGGAGGTCTGTGGAGCGTCATGCTTCCCTTCTTTTTTAAGGTATAGTATAAGGCATAGATGGTTCAAATTACGTCTATGCCTTAAAAATACTAGGAAGGGGATCGAAATGCCCAGAATGACTACAAGATTAGCGGATACCAAGCTTAGGAGCGCTCAGCCTAAGGAAAAGCCTTATAAGCTGCATGACGGTGAAGGATTGTTTCTTTTAATACGGCCTACGGGCAAAAAAGTATGGCAAATGCTTTATCAGCACGCCGGAAAACACAATACCTTTACGATTGGCCCTTACCCAGACATAGGCGCGTCAGATGCCAGGAGAATCAGGGATGAGGTTAAGGCACAGCTAAGAGAGGGCATAAACCCTAACAAAACTAAAGAAACTCGCCGTTTAGAAAATATGGGGCAATCTGGCACTACATTTGAGATGGTTGCCGATGAATGGCTGGAAAAGCAAATATGGACATGCGATTCCTTTATCCCGGCAAGCCCTGGAAATAATTCAAGAGCTGCGTACGATTAGCGGAAAAGGTGAACTCGTATTCCCCGGCTGGAAAAATCCGCAAACGCCTATATCCGATGTAACCTTGACGAAGGTTTTGCGGATCATGGGATACGATAAGAAGAATAAAAAGCACGTTGTTCCATCCGGCTTTAGGGCTACAGCATCCACGATCCTCAATGAAAAAGGCTTTAACCGCGATGCAATTGAGCGACAACTAGCGCACGTCGAAGAAAATCGTGTAAGAGCGGCTTATCACCATTCAGAATACATGGAGGTACGCAAAGAAATGATGCAGTGGTACGCCGATTACCTGGATGAGGTGAAGGCCAGTTATGAAGGGGATAGTAATGACAAAGAATGATGAACCCGATTGGCTGGATGAAATAGCCTGTGCTTTTCTAATGCTTGATTGTTTTGAATATTAACCGTTTTCAAGTCGCGGCGTAAATCGATGGGTAAGAGGTATTAGGGTTCGGAGGGTGTTTCTGGTTCGTTTCTAAAGGGTTCAGAAACGCCAAGAACAATAGGTTTGATGGCTTTCTTATACGCGTAACCGGCTGCAGCGCCAGCGGCTAGCAATCCTGCGCCAGTACCGACGTGAACACCAAGAACATCTTCAACGAAGTTATAAGCTAAAAACGTTGTCGTTGTAACGACACCCGATGTTATGCCGCCTGCAAGGAAGGACAAGGTGTCTGTAACACTGCTATCATATCCCGCCATGTCTAATCCGACGGATGTTGCAAACGCGCCTGCTGCTCCGACCAAAATGGGCTTGGCCGGTATGAGATGACCAAATCGTTGCGCCGCGCGTGCTGTTTCGACAACGCTGTTCCATAATGTTCGTCCCAGGAAACTGACAACATTTCCAGATGCATTCGTCTTGTCGTGCCTCTTCGTACGCCCGAACATTGCGTTTGCTTTTGTATGAAGACGATTTTGCGTTTTTTCATCCATTTCAACGATATTCGATTGCCCTGTGTGGCGTATTTGAGCAGCGACAAGATCAGTGAGGTTTCGATCCAGCCTTTTATTCAAGGCGTCAATATCTCCGTCTTCCTTAAAGCGCTGCAATGCTTCGGTGGATTGTTTAATCTTGTCCTGTAAGAACTTTTGATACCACGGTTCCTTAATGCCTATCTTATCGGCAATATGCGCAAGAACAGTGTCAAATTGCTCTAGGGCTGCGATCATATCGTCTGCATGCTCCGCGCATACTTGGAATTTAAAACTTAGCCCTTTCTTTTTCAACGAAGGTGGCATGACCACTTCTCTTATCTGTGCTGCTTCACCGAGGGCATGAAGCGTTCCGTTTTGAAGGCTGTGGTTTTCCTCTTTACCTGCCAATCTGTCAGAAAGTTGCGTTCTTTTTTTAAATGTCAGTATGTCTGCTGTACGTCTGAGTGCAGTATATGCCAGATCTGTAATTGGTGATAACAAATCAAATAGATGCTTAAAGCCTTTTTTAAGACCATGACGATAGCCATGAGATAACATAGTTATCCAAAATCCTGCATGTGATAAATTTTGAAACATATTAATGTTAAATAGTTTACCTGACACATATTCTGTTGTTTTGGCAGCAGCCTCTGAAAATTTAGGTTCGGTATCAGAGGGGATACCCAGCCCTTCGTATATGCTGCGTATCCCCATGCGCGGCATGTCTAAAATCGTATTTGACCAGCCTGTAACGACATCGCCGTAAATATAATGTTTATAGAGGCCAAATAACCCCATATCCCAGTGCCAATTTTGAGCCGCTTTTGCTTCTTCACTCAAAGTTTCGGGATTAATGGCAACCGCTTCCAGACCTGTCTCGCCGAATGTCATAATAGTGTTATTCACTGCCTGCGCAGTTTCCGTTTCGCCGCCATTCATCGTGTAAAGTATATATGATAAAGTAACAAAAGCTAAGCCAGCGGTCTTTGGGCGTTCTGCGATGAAATGCAAGACGTCAAGGACGAAGTCTCTTGTTGAGTGCCAGCTTGCACGAATAAAACGTTTTAATGATGAACCGCCCTGTTTTGTAGCCCTTTGCAAATCGTCAAGAACGGCTTGATGATCCGTGTTCATGAAATGCTCGGACAGGGAAATGCCTGATGAATAGCCTTTGTCTATCTTTTCTGCAATTTGAGTTTCACCCAAAATAGTTGCTACGTCTTTTGCAAACGCAAGCAAAGGATAAAACTCTAAAGTAATCGCTTCTGCCTGTGCATCTGATATCTTTCCGCTTTCAGCATATTTTCGCATAACGGCGTGCATGACCTGAAATTGCTGTGAAATCCTTGCAAACGGCGCGTGATGGCGCTCCATGAAATGGTATCGTGCCCATATCTGGCGCATTTCTTCGGAATTTAACAGGGGTGTCAACGCGGTTGTAGCATCCATGAGCAGGCTTAATTCCGCCTTACTGCAAGTGGGCGTAGCTTCGAGCTTAACTATACGGTCTTCAACAGAGCTGACATGACCCTGATAGGCTTCTTCGCTTTCTATTGCTGATATAAGGCTGTTAATTTGTCCTTGGTGTTGCCCAACGGCCCTACAAAATTCATAAAGTTCCGTTGCTGTTAAGGTAATTGTTTCAGGTTTATCAGCATATCGGTTTTGGGTGAGATCGTTCACAACAGACCAGAAATATTTTTCTAATTCTTTCTGTTTTTTTCCTTCATGCTTATAGATGGGTATGGAAAACACAAATCCTTTTTTTCCGCTGAATTCAGTCTCAGGGACGCAGCTGATGACACTTTGTGGGTTCCCAATTTCTGCAGATGTTTCCCAATCCTTTTCATACCGCATATTACGCTCGGTATCTTCGTGTTTGTCCTTGCTTTTTTTGTTCACCTGATCAGTGTAGCCAGAAATATGCACCGATCCTGATTGCATGAAACGAAGTAAGCGGTGTGTTGAAATACGCTGTTCTTGCGAGCTTGATGATGCACCGATTGGCTGGTGCAGGAACTCTAAAAACGTTCTTAAATTTTGCGCATCAAAAAATTGACCGGATCGATGAATATGCTTGGGACAGATGACATCCAGATCAGGAAAACCCGATACTTCATACGTGTTGCCTTTCATGCGCTCTATCGACAAGCCATGATTTAAGGCAATCTGCTGTAAATGACTGGATATCGCGAATTGCCCCTTTAGTTTAAGAGAGTGGGGACGCGGTTTATCTTTGTTATCGGCTATGCTAAAAGCTTGCCTTGTTTTGAGAATAGCCATGTGGTTCTCAGCCTCCATAATCTCTTAACGCGTTAATTCGGGAAAATAAGGCTTACAGGCGTTGTAGGCATCTCTCATGGCATCTCTGGGAACGCCATGCATAGTGATAACATGATCGATCATAACGGTAACCTGACTCGGATCCGTGCTCATATTGGTTGCGCCGTTTAAAATTAAGTTTCGATCGCGTTCACTGTATCGAGCCATGACCTGCGGATCGGGTGAATCAAATTGTTGTGCAAAGGCGACCGTCAATCCGAGTACTTTTCCACCATTTGGATTATCCGCAACAACCAACCTATCAACATCAATATTAACAGCCTTTCTAACCCCCCTGGCGTCCGTGTAGTGATGCGTAAACTCCGGCCCGGCTTGAGGTATTCTTCTTGGCCTTTCTTGTACAACAGGAATTGATGGGGCTTGCGTAACTGCAGGTGTTAACATAACCGCAGATGTTTCCGTAACAGGAGGCGTTTCTAATCTTTCTTCCAAAGGTTGAGATGGAGTGTCCTCAGCTGTTTTTATACTCCATGTGCCGATGGTCTCATAGCCTTTAGAATCTGCGTTCTTTTCATCATTTGAACACCCTGCAGCAACAAGGGTAAGAGCAAGAAATGTCGGTCTCAGTGTATTTTTTTTTGTCATGATTGCCTCTGAAGATGATTTTATTTTTTGTTATTGACATTGATAATGATTCGCAATAATCATGTCAATGAGAATCATTCTCAATCTTATTTTAGAGGTTTCTGTTATGGATATTAATTTGTCAAAAATATTTAAAAAAGTGGCTATAGGGGGTGCGCTTATGCTCGCCGGCGGTTTTCTGATGGAGTTTCCCATCCTGTCGTTCTTCCACAATAACGCGGGAGGCATGGCTCTTATGGCCTCCGTAGACCCTTATCTACAAAGCTTTTTTAATTGGTCGGGAGCAACAGAGGCTGGCTCGTACTTGGCAAGCGCCATAGGAGGTGGCACACAACAGATGGCAGCAGATGCAGGATTGCAGCAAGTCGGCAATGTTATGACTTTTGGTTAGAAATAAAGCTGATCTCATATTTTTGAAGCATCATCCGTACATAAAGTTTGATACCTGCGATCTAAAGCTCATAGCTTTTCACAAAACGTGAAATTTTGATCTCATGGTCATAATGTTTCATGAGTGCGCGAATAAATTCAGCGCCAAATTGAAGGATCATGCATCCGTAAGTTACCCAAATCATAATCAGAACGATCGACCCCGCCGCGCCGAAAACATTTTGCGGAAAGAAAGTATCCAAAGCTTTTGCGAAAGCTAACTCACCAAGCAAAAACAAAAGTGCTGATAATACACCACCAGCAAGCGCATATTTAAACTTGATATAGATATCCGGCAAGATCTTAAAAATCATCGTGAACAGCAAGGATATAGTAAAAAATGTTACGCCGACTTCCAAAATTTTTGCAAATTCAAGGTTAGGAAATTCCTTCACCAACCAGCCTCCAAAAACTTTCAGACCTGCCGACAAATACATAGACATCAGCAACAAAAACCCGACCATGATCGCAACGCCAAGAGAAACGGCCCGATTAAAAAGCGCGTGCAAAATCGTTTTTTCTGGCTTCGTCTGAACGTTCCACACACTATTGAAAGAGCTTTTCAATTGATTAAAAAGTCCCGTCGCCCCAAAAAGCAAAATCCCGCCTCCAAGAAGAAGCGTGAAAAACCCTGAGCTTTTCAAGCGTGCGTTATCTATGATGTTTGAAACGCTATCTGCGACATTCTCACCGATAAAATTACCGATATAGGTTTGGATTTGCGAGCGCACCAACTCTTCATCAAGAAAAAAGGTTGTGATTGATATAACAATGATTAACAAACCGGGTAAGGAAAAAACCGCGTAATACGCTGCCGCAGCACTGTGTGTCATCGGACGGCTTTTTATCCAGGATATAAATGCATCTTTCAAGACATCAAACATCTCGTTCTTTTTAACAGATAAATACCGATCATTGAAGCAAAACACGCTTTTCGATTTATCTGGCACATCGTTTGCCATTCCCAACCATAAGATTTGTAAGAAGTACAAATCCTTTAAAAGGGCAGAAATGCCTGAAAAGCAAGGAAGGATACCATGCGCACGACAGGAAGACGTGTTGTGACAGTGCTATTCTTATGTCAATTCGGCAAAAACTGCCTGCCGGAAACCCTTGTTTGCACCCTAATTTTAGGAAAAATTTGCCGCGTCTTTGCTGAGAAAGGAGGTGTCACATGACTGGTGATATCACCTTGAGCAAAGCCTTGATGTCCAACCTGTTGTCCTTGCAACGGACGCAGACGATTATCGACCGCACGACGCAGCGTTTGGCAACGGGGCTGAGAGTGAATTCAGCGCTGGATGATTCAAGAAACTTCTTTGATGCGCGTGCCTTGAATAACCGCGCGTCTGATCTGAACCGTCTTTTGGATGGCATTTCCCAGAGTATCCGAACAATAGAAGAGGGAGTAAACGGTGTTGAAGCGATAGAACAATTGTTACGTCTGGCTGAGAACGTTGCTGTAGAAGAGCGTGAAAGCCTATTAGCAGGTGATGTGGAAGAGACGGTTATAACAACGACAAGCCCAATGTCTTCAGACCCGTTAAATACCCAAATTTTGGCGCAAAACCCGGTAGCTTATTGGCGCCTTAATGAAACGTCAGGAAATAACGCTATAAATCTTGGGTCAATTGGTTCGGCTGTAAACGGAACGTACGTAAACAACCCGGCATTGAACGCGGCAACTTTGTATAACGGTGGAAGCACCAGCGTTGACTTTAACGGTTTGAATCAATTTGTTAATATTCCGGATAACGCCCAGATCAACAGCTCACCCCATGATGAGCGCACGATTGAACTTGTCTTTAATGCTGATACGACCGCAGGTCGTCAGGTTCTTTATGAAGAAGGAGCGGCCGTTAACAGCCTTACTATTTATATCTTCAATGGTGAACTTTATGTCACAGGAAGAGACCAAGGGGCATGGGGGCCTGCTGATATATCTATGCCAATTGTCGCGGGTCAAACGTACCATGTCGCCTTTACGTTTGACTCAAATGCTGGTGAGTTTATTGGTTATGTAAACGGTGTTGAAATCGGCAGGGAAACCGTGACAGATATTTTCCCGTCCCATACAGGTAATATTGGCATAGGCGCAATGAATGAAAGTGCATGGTTCCATGATGGCTCACAAAGCGGGAACGGGTTTTATTTTGACGGTCGGATTTCCGATGTCGCGATCTATAATGACGTTCTGACAGCCACCGACATTGCAAATCATGCTGGAGCGGTTGTCGATGTGCCGATAATGTTCACAAACACAGAAAATGTTCGTTTCAATAATGTCCTTGATCAGATAACGCAGCTTGCAATTGATGCTAGCTATCGCGGGATTAATCTATTGCAGCTTGATGATTTGACAACTCTGTTTAACGAGAACGGAACAAGCTTTTTGTTGACTGAGGGGGTGGATTTCTCTTCGAACGGTCTAGGAATTTTGAGATCTGGTTTTGATACAGTCGCAGGGATCGAGATTGTTTTAGAAACCGTACGTGCCGCTATTAAACAAGTTCAGGAGTATGGCAGAACCCTGGCGCAGGATTTCTCGATTTTGACTGTGCGCGATGATTTCACAATAGGGACAATCAACATTTTGCGAGCCGGTGCGCTTGATTTGACAATTGCTGATGTTAATGAAGAAGGCGCAAACTTGCTTGCCACACAAGCCAGACAACAATTGTCCGTAAACAGTTTGTCACTGCTTTCACAAGGGCCCAGCGTTGTTGACTTGTTTACCTAGTCTTATTCGGTTTTTAAGACGCGTAATAAAATATCAACAAAGCCGTCCTTATAAACGTCTGATTTTGTGAAAATGTAATTTGCGCCTGCTTTTTCGCATTCACTAACTGTCAGGCTGGTGGCAATACCCGTTAGCGCAATAATAGGGGTGTTTGGATCAACTGCTCTGATATCTGCAACAGTTCTCGGCCCAATAGAATCATAAAGATTTAGATCAAGGAGAAGAATGTCAGGCTTGTTTTCTTTCAAAGCCCTTGCTGTCTGTAAAACAGAAGTTGTTCTTGTAATTTTAAAGCTCGGTAGCTTTTGCTTAAGTACATTCTGAATCAGCACAAAGTCTTTTTCACTATCTACTGCTATAAATATACTTAAATCATTATCCATATTATTAAAGCCTTTTCATTATGAATATTATTACATTTTGCAAGAATATGTTCAGCAATCTTAAAAAAATTTCATTCACCACACGCTTTTATTAAAGAATGCCTGTAGTAATATTTTTTTATGAAACTTGTTTTTATTCTTGGCGACCAATTATCTCATACGCTTTCAAGTCTTAAAGGCTGTGATGCAGAGCACGATTTGATTTTTATGTGTGAGGTAAACGAAGAAGCCACTTACGTCAAACATCATAAGAAAAAGATTGCGTTTGTGTTCTCTGCTATGCGGCACTTTGCTGAAGAGCTCAAACAAAAGGGCTTTCAGGTTGAATATATAAAGCTTGACGATAACGGCAATACGAATTCGTTTTCCGGGGAATTAAAGCGTGCTTTAGAAAAGTATAAACCTGAGAGCGTTATACTGACTGAACCTTCGGAATATCGTGTGTTAAAAGAAGTTGAAGGCTTGCAAAAGGATCTTGATATACCTGTCGACATGAGGCCGGATGACCGTTTCCTTGCAACGAAAGAGGAGTTTGCAAAATGGGCGCAAGGTCGTAAAGAACTGCGCATGGAGTATTTTTATCGCGAGATGCGGAAGAAGTATAATATTTTGATGGATGGTGATAGTCCGCAAGGGGGGAATTGGAATTACGATAGTGAAAATCGCAAACCTCTGAAAGAAAGGCTGAATGTTCCCGACACATATAAGGGGCAAGTTGATGACATAACGCGCGAGGTTCTCGATCTTGTGGCCGATAAATTCTACGATCATTTTGGTGATCTGGAGCCATTCTTTTTTGCCGTAACGCGAGATCAAGCACTTTATGCACTAGATAAGTTTATCGACGAAAGACTTTGTTTTTTTGGAGATTATCAGGACGCGATGGTGCAGGGTGAGCCGTGGATGTATCACAGCCATTTGAGCCTCTATATCAATATCGGTCTTCTAAACGCGATGGAATGTATCGAAAAAGCGGAGGCTGCTTACAAACAAAACGCCGCGCCTTTAAATGCTGTCGAAGGGTTTATTCGGCAGATTTTAGGCTGGCGAGAATATATCCGCGGCATCTACTGGCTGAAGATGCCGGAGTATGAAACGGAAAATTTCTTTGGCGCGGATAGGGAGCTTCCTTGGTTTTTCTGGGACGCACACACGCAAATGAACTGCTTGCGCCAATGCATCACAGAAACAAAAGAAAATGCGTACGCGCACCATATTCAGCGTTTGATGGTCATCGGAAACTTTGCTCTTATTACAGGGCTGAGTCCGGAAGAGGTGAATGAGTGGTATATGATTGTTTACGCTGATGCCTATCAATGGGTCGAATTGCCGAACGTAACGGGTATGATTTTATTTGCAGATGGCGGCGTTCTGGGTTCAAAACCCTATGCGTCCAGCGGTTCTTACATTAATAAGATGTCCGATTACTGCAAGTCTTGCAGGTATAAAGTATCGAAGAAAAACGGGCCGGAGGCCTGTCCGTTCAATTATCTCTATTGGGACTTCTTGATCCGAAATCATGACAAATTAAAAAATAACCACCGCCTAGGTATGATTTACTCCACATTGCACAAAATGGATAAAGAAAAAGTCGAAGCAATCAAGGAGGATGCAGAACGGTTCTTCAGGGCTCTTGAAAATGGTGAAAAAGTCTGACCTACCGCAAAAAATTTGTCCTGTGTGTAAACGCCCGTTTAGTTGGCGTAAAAAATGGGAGCGCGATTGGGACAATGTTAAATATTGCTCGGAACGATGTCGTCGGGAAAAAGACAAGTCTGGCTAGAACAGTGTGAAGATATTTTCTTGTTGTTGTGATGCCAAGCTAAGCGCCGTGGTAGCAAGCTCCTGACGAGTCTGCAAGGCAAGCAGGATTGCACCTTCTTCGTTGAGATCTGCCTGCACAAGATCATCCGCACCGGCGAGAAGTGTGTTGATTGTGCTATTCGTAAATGTCTCGCGTGTTTCAACAATTGAGAAGTTGTTGGCCAGACGTATGCCGAATTGTCTCACCTGTTGCAGAGCTTCCTCGGCTCTTGCTAAAGCCTGTTCAATGTCCTCAACAGTTCGGAAGCTTGCCTCTTCGAGGCCGAGATTTGTTGCGCCGAAGTTTGTGCCTTCTATGCTTAGCCTATTGCTCAAATCTTCGTTAAAGAATACATTAAGACTATCTCCTGCGAGTAAATTAACACCCTTAAAGCTGGTATCTTGTGTGATCTCAGTGATAGCTTCCAAAACATTGTTGAAGTCAGTTTCAAGAGAGCGAATTGAATCTAGGGTTTCATCGTCAAATGTTCCAATAAACACTGAATCTTCATCAGAGCCAGTGAAATAAATTGATGGGCTGATGTTAAACCCAAAGAAAACAGCTGCCAGACCATCGCTCGTAAAAGAAGTTTGAATACTTTCAACTGAAAAATCGACGGCTTCAATTGTGATCTGAGACGTTTCTTCATCAAAATCGGCCTCTATTAGTCCACCAAGAGAACTTCCGTTGATTTGCTCGATAAAGCCACCCACGGTTAAGTTAGAAGTCATAGCGATTGACACTGTATTTTCATTATTAATGCCTATTTCAAAAATATCATTCGTAGAATCAAGAGAGAAAAAGATAAGGCCGTCAGCTGGACCCTCTAACTGGCTCAGCACACTGCTTTTGGTGGCGGCCTCGTTTGTTGCGGCCTCGAACAACTGAAAGGATCTTAGCGTGTTTGATGTGCTTAAAGTAAATTGTACTTCATTTGTACCGAAACCGGTTGCTCTTAATTGGGCTTGCTCAGAAAAGCCAAGGGCACGGGCAAGGTCGAGGTTGTTGGCGTCGTTGGGTGTGCTTGATACAAAAGTAAAACCAACGGGAAAGTCTTCGGTTCCGGTCTCAATCCGCAAAAACCCTTCTTCTGTAAGCGAAGCATTCAAGAAGTTGAAAGGTAAACCCGTGTTTAAGTCGTTTATTTGCTTCACGAGCTCGTTACCGCTGGTTCCTGCGGCAATAGTAATTGAAAGGGCTGGCGGCGTAATGTTTACAGTCGTCAAGGAGTTCGTGCTGAAAAAAATCTGATCCCCCACATTAACCCCACTAAGATCCGTAATATCCGCGACATCACTGAGGTCTACATTCCCCTCAACAGCGGAAACCCTTTCTGCAGAAGATATCGTATCGGAAGCGCTTTGAGCGATCGTGTGCGCCTGTTGTGTTAGTTGTGATAAAGCGTCAACGCCGATTGTTGCTTGTTGTACAGATCGAATGGCAACCGCAATACCATCCAAAAGGCGCTGTAAATCACCTGCGCGGCTCTGTAAAGTACGCGATCCGAAAAAGCTGGAGGGATTATCAAGGGCACTATTAACCTCAAGGCCAGTCGCAAGACGAAGCGACGTCTTGTCAACAAGAGACTGCGTATTTTTTATGCTCAGCAGGTTGTTCGCTGACGCGCTGCCTAAGGCAATATCGCTACCCATTTTTTTACTCTGAAGTCACACTTCCTTACGTAATTCTAGTTTATTTTTGAAATTTTTGCAAAAGAATACAACTTAACAAAGATACATAACTATAAGTTATAAAATGGTTAATTGTGCTTGCCGAAGAATCGAATTTTAAGTTAAAGTTAATTATTATCGTATGCACACTATAAGAAAGCTAAAATTTTGTCGGTCATTACAAACAGAAAATACATCCTGATTGAATTTCTAATACTATGTATTGTGATACCGACTTTTATAATCATAACCAAACTTGCGGCCATTATGTTTCTATTCTTATGGAGCATCTGCATCTATGGCTGGATTATTTTTCGCCGAACAGAAAAAATTTCACAATCCGAGTTGTGGCGTCTGGATGCGTTGAATTTTAAAAATCTAAGCCTCGTTTTTATTCGCTGGATCATATGCAGCATTTTTATCATCATTTTTACGTATTTCTTTGATCCAGAGAGACTTTTTTATCTTGTTAAGAATAGGCCGGAGATAATTCCGTCAATTATGATTGGTTATCCGATCGCATCAGCTTTGCCGCAAGAGTTTATTTTCTGTACGTTTTTCTTTGCGCGTTACAGGGTTTTCTTTCAATCAGACAAGGCTATCGTTCTGGCCAGTGCTATTGTTTTTGCATACGCCCATGTTTTGTATATTAACCCAATCGCGCCGATATTTAGCTTCTTCGGCGGCCTTATTTTCGCGCACACATATTTGAAAACAAAATCTCTGGCTCTTGTCACAATAGAACACGGCCTTTATGGAAACGCTTTGTTCGTCATTGGTCTTGGATGGTATTTCTTCCATGGATATGTCCATTGATCGAGATACCCCCTTTAAAAAAGTAAAAAAACAGAATATATTTTCAAGCGTGTTAAGAATTTTCACGCATCGTGATAAATAAAGGAAAATAAAGATGAGAATTAAAGATCGCGCAGAATATAATAGCAAGCCAAAGCCAAGTACTCTTCCACCATCTGCAAAAGTGCGCGAGGCAATCACGAGAATGGCAGAAGGTAATTTCGGATCTGTCGTGATTGTTGATCCAAATGATAAGGTCATCGGAATTCTTACAGAAAGAGACTTGCTAAGACGCTTGTTGCACGAAAATAGAAACCCGGATTCAACGATCGTTTCGGACATTATGACCTCACAAGTACGTTTGGCAAAAGAAGATGATAATTTGCTGGATTGGATGCGTATCATGTCAAATGAGCGTTTCCGCCACCTTCCGATTGTTGATGATGAGGGGAGAATTGTAAACATGATGTCTCAGGGGGACTTCGTGTCTTACACATGGCCGGAGCTTCTTCAGCGTTTCAAGGAAACTGCAAAAGCAACTGTGGGGTCAAGCTATCAAATTGTTATTATAATTATGGCTTTATTGGCGTACGCGCTGCTTGTGAATATATTCCATTAAGTAGGTACTTAGAGCTTCTCTAATCGTCAGCGTCCCAGTGCTTTTTCTAAAGCGCGGCAGAAAATAAATAATAATATCCATAGTATTCATGGGTTTAAAAGCACACAATTCCATCTGTTGTAGCTTTGATCAGAGGAATATCAATACGTACCATAAGCTTAAGAAGAATAAATAAGTAAATGGTTATAAATTCCTATTTCATGACAAAGTAGATAAGATTTTTACAAAAATTTACGGATTTCGCTTATAATAAAAGTGTTGTTTTTAAAACACAGCAGCGGGGAAATTATGCCTTTAAATTTCGAAAAGCTACACATTCTGGTGGTTGAAGATATTTATGCAATGCAGGAAATCATTGCACAAATGTTGATGGCTATGGGCGTTGGGAAAGTTAGTAAGGCGCAAAATGGTAAAGATGGTTACGATATGTATAACTATCTAAAGCCGGATTTAATCATTACAGATTGGCACATGCCAAAAATGAACGGTTATGAAATGATAGAAAAGATCAGAAAGAGCAAGGATTCTCATGATCGTTCCATTCCGATTATTTTATTAACGGGCTACTGTTCTGAAAAACGCATTAATATAGCAAGAAACGCGGGTGTTACAGAGTTTTTGGCAAAGCCATTCTCCGCTGAAGAGCTATCCAAAAGGATCACATATATTATAGCCAATCCGCGCGACTTTATTGCAATACCAAATTTTATCGGCCCGGATCGTCGACGCAAACAAAATAAAAACTTCAGCGGGTCATCCAATCGTGTAAAGGAAACGGACAGGAAGATAAAAGCGGACAGAAAATTACAAAAGAAAACTGGTTATAATCCCGCTTTAGTTAATGAGATAGATAAATCTTATATTGAAAAATCGCAAAAAGTGATGGAAGAAAACTCGGCTGATTTTGTATCAATGGCAAAAACATTTCTTTTTCAACTTAACACGGTTACAAACCAGATTCGGTTGGGCAATCTAAAAGGGATTAGAGCTTGCGATGAGCTTGTGTTTCCTGTTATGCAAATCAAAGCGAACGCCAAAATTCTGAAGTATAACCTTGCCGGAGATTTGGCAGAAATCATGCTCGATTTCTTGGAAGGTTTAAGAGATATTGATGACCAGGTTTTGGAAATTATAAATGCTCAACATAAAACATTAACGTATCTAGTTAATCACCAAAAAACAGGCGATAACGGAGAGGACGGTGAAAATCTCAAGAAAGAGCTAAAGAGTGTTTGCAGGCGACATATGAAAACAGTTTATCAACAGCCGCAAGGCTCATTGGTTTCCTGAAAGTCACTATTTTTTTATCTTGGAATAAATGGTCGATTTTGCGAGGCCAAGAACACGAGCTGTTTGCGTAACATTATGATGATGATAATCCAGAGCGTGTTTGATCACCTCTTGCTCTATGGCTTTATAAGGCTTAAACGACCCATCTTTATTTAAAACATAAATTGAATTGTTCATATGCGCGCGTTCTTTTGCCTTTACACTCTCTGAGAAATATAAATCCTCAGTATTTATGGTTTCATTTTCGCATAATGCCATCGCCCGATTAATGATGTTTTCAAGCTCACGGACGTTGCCCGGCCAGAGGTGCGTTTGAAGCGCGGCAACCGATTGAAAGGATAGGTCTTTCTTAGGCGTTTTATATCGCGCGCAAAACAAATTTATAAAGTGCTCGGCAATTGCCTGTACATCTTCAATTCGATTTCTAAGAGCGGGAAGTGATAGATGCAAAACGTTCAGGCGGTAAAATAAATCTTCACGAAACAAGCCCGATTTCACATCGTCTTCAAGTCGACGGTTTGTCGCAGAGATAATTCGAACATCTACATTGACTGGGCGAGCAGCGCCAACGGGTTCAATTTCCTGCTGCTGTAAAGCGCGAAGAAGTTTTACTTGTAAATCAAGAGGTAGTTCGCCAACCTCATCAAGAAAAATTGTTCCTTTGTTGGCCTCTTGAAATTTACCTAAAGACTTTTCTGTTGCGCCCGTGAACGCGCCTTTTTCATGTCCGAATAAAATGCTTTCCACCAGCTTTTCTGGCAAAGCGCCGCAATTTAGCGCAATAAACGGATGTTTCGCGCGCATGCTTTCCCCGTGAATAGCTCTGGCAAACACTTCTTTTCCCGTGCCGGTCTCACCAGTAATCAGAACGGGCAGATCATTTTGCGCAGCCTTTGTGCCGACAGTGACACAATCCTTTAAACCGCTGTCGTAACCAATCAGATCGGAAAAGTTAAGCGTATGCTTATGCTGTCTATTGAGGTTTGAAACTTCTTTGGTTAAATCTGAGAGCTTTAAAGCATTGCGCACAGTTACAATCAAACGGTTTTGATCAATAGGTTTCCTGACATAGTCGTGTGCACCTGCTTTCATAGCACGAACAGCATCATCCAAAGACGCACTGCCTGTTAAAACAATAGTTGGCTTGTCGCTATTATGTTCTCTGAGTTTGTTCAACGTTTGAAATCCATCCATGATGGGCATATTCAAATCAAGAATAATCAGGCAAATATCCAGACGGTCTTTTAAAATTTTTAGGGCTACTTTGCCGTTATCGGCTTCTATAGGGTTTAGGCCAAGCTTATCTTCCAGAATACGACCAATAAGGCGGCGCTCTATGCGGTTATCGTCGATTATAAGAACATCCTGTGTCATATAAAAACAATGGCACAAGGCGATGGAAATACAAGAAAACGCGTTCGAAATTCATACGATCATAACCACACAACCGTCTGAAATTAAAACAATTTTGAAAGCATAACAAAAACGGTTAACGACAAATCGTTGATCTTGCACAATTCATTTTTTTGGCATGGGATTTGTAATGGTATATACGGATTTAGGTAATAGTTAAAACACGAATGTGCATGGCATGAAAAGAACCCTAATACTTTTCAAAACCCCCTGAACCCACCCTATGCACTGTTTGGCGGTCAGCAATATTAAGTAAGGGTATATGCTGATCGCCAGCCTTTTTGACGGGAGTAAAAAATGAGTGAACAAATTTATTTTAAACAAAATTTCTCAACACAAAGAATTCCGGATCATTTTTACGCTTCAAATGAAACGAGTGTTAATTGAAGATGATGAACTTGCGCGCCGTTTGGTCTCGAATGCCATAAGCAAGGAATGTAGCTTAATCGAGTCAGCAAATGCAGGAAACGGAGTGTTCCAATACAAATATTTCGATCCGGATATTGTTTTTCTGGATTTGGGGCTGCCCGATGGTGACGGTCATAATATTTTAAAATGGATTATGCGTAATGACCCGGGAGCTTATGTTGTTTTGTTTAGCGGTCGCAAGGATGAATATAATATTGAAAAAGCACTAAATAACGGGGCAAAGGGCTACATAACAAAACCTTTTAATAAGGATGTGCTGTTATTCCATCTGCGGGCTTGTCCAAAAATACATTGACGCTCAGAGCATAAAAAGCCTGTTTACAAAGGTGCGGTTCATAACTTCAAGCGTAAACAGGCTTAGTTTATTTTTTAAAAGGAGTTCCTGATAATGACGTCATTAGCCGATAGTTGTCCTGGTTTTGCCCATGCCGGCTTAGCGGCCTTGCCGACGACCAAAAGCATGCCGATTATGTGATCGTCAGGCAGGTTGATGATTTCGGCCACCCTAACTGGATCAAACCCAATCATGGGACATGTGTCATATCCCATAGCTTTTGAAGCCAACATGATCGTTTGTGCTGCGATCCCGACTGAACGCATTGCTTCATCTCGTTGCAGTTGCTCCTTGCCCTCATAGAAGGGCTTAATCATGGGAATAAGTATATCCTGCGCCTCTTGAGGGGCATCTTTCCAGTATCTTGCAGGGTCTTTATCCCATGCTTTCAGATCAGCAGCCAGAACAAACAGAAGCGATGCATCTGTGACTTGCGCCTGACCCCATGCTGCGTCTCGAATAGCTTTTCTCTTTTCCTGATCCTCGACCACTACAAAGCGCCAGTTTTGAAGATTAAACGACGTAGGGGATTGAAGTGCCAGATCAAGAAGCTCTTGTTTTTCAACTTCTGACATTTTAAAGGCAGGATCGTAATGTTTTATCGCGCGGCGTTCTCTAATTGCTTGTTTTGTATCCATGATTATTCTCCAAAGTGGTGCAATTTTATTTATATATGGTTGGTTTTAAAAAACATCCTATATTTCGACATTCAGATGCATTTAAGTTACAATAATATTTAAGATTTTTGATAAAGCGTAACAAACTCATGCAGAATCAATCACAAGCCGTCACCGCTGCAATTGCTGAACATTATGTTCTGGATGATGCGATAGACAGTATTCCCGTCAATTCAGGCGAAATAAAAAATGACGGTTATATTGTCAGTAAGCTGTATGATTGGATCTGGTTTATTGGTGCGCCGACAATCGGTTTGATAACCGCCTTTATTTTGCTGTTTACAGGCGTTGCAGAAATTGAAATTGAACTTAGCGAAGACCACCATTATTCCCTGTTTGATCTGAGTATGAGCGTGTTTCTCACCGGACATCTGGTGCTGGTTTTCTTTCGTAGCCACGGTAATAGCAAGATTTTTGCCCTTCACCCCATCCGTTTTACGCTGATCCCAATCCTGTTGCTCATTTATATGAACTATTCAGCAACCGGTATTTTATATCTTTATGTCATAGCCTTTTTATGGGATGCCCATCACTCCGCCGCACAAACATTTGGCTTGGGTCGCATTTATGACATGCGGATGGGTAATCATCAGCAGGTTGGCCGTCGCTTGGACTATTTTCTTAACTTGTTCATTTGGGTTGGCCCAATTCTGGCAGGGGCAAGTTTGATTGACTATTCGAATACGTTTTTTAATGACCTTCTCTATCCTGCAGGTTTTGAGATGAAAGAGCTTCCTACGACAGTTTACAACCACAAAAGCGATATCACAAAACTGGTGTTTGTTATTGGTATTCCGCTTCTTGCGTATTATTTATTCGAATATTGGAAGTACTATAAACGCGGCTATCTGATTTCCGTCAACAAGGTTGTTCTCTATGTCACAACGGCTCTGATCTCTATTTTTAGTTGGGGTTTTAACACTCTAGGTGAGGCGTTCTTTGTCATGAATTTTTTCCATGCCTGGCAATATTTCGCAATTGTTTGGGCTTTTGAAAAGAAAAGCATTACCAACATCTTTCGCCTCTCAAAATTTAAAAACGGAAAATACTTCAGCATTTTCTTACTGATTATTATTGGTTTCACTTACGGGTTGTGGGGCACAATTGCAGGTGATTCAGATAGTAAATTTTCACACAGCCTGATCCTGACCGTCAGTTTGCTACATTTTTGGTATGATGGTTTCATCTGGTCGGTAAAGCGCCAGCAGGTCTAATCCAGAGATTTTTTGATTGAATAGGCTTTCAATACGATTTATATCATAATAATTCGGCCTTTTTGAGGTGTCTTGGGGAGATCGAAAAGTTTTTTTAAGAAAACCGAATTTGTAAGAACTTAAACGTAAAATATGTCCTCACATACAGCCGGAAAATTGCAAATTGACCTAGGCGCGGTAAGAGAGAATTACCGTATCGTAAAATCCCGTGTCGCTCGCGATTGCGAAGTTGCAGCCTCAGTAAAAGCAAATGGCTACGGGCTTGGAGCCATAGAAATTGTAAAGGCCCTGCAAAAGGAGGGATGTAAAAGTTTCTTCGTAGCTTCTCCGGAGCAGGGGGTAAGGCTCCGCGAGTTTTCTAAAAACGCAAATATTTTCATTTTCAACGGTTTCTATGAACAAAGCCAAGATCTTTACATAGATAACAACCTGATTGCTGTGCTTGGGGATATGGATAATTTGGAGTCATATGCGCGCATAGCTGAAAAAGTTGCCAAAAGATTGTCGGTTGCGTTGGATTTTAATACAGGAATGAACCGATTAGGGTTTGGCTGCGCAAAAGCCGAAGAGGTTATTGAGCGGATTAAAAAAACAGATATGCTGGATATCGTATTGGTTATGAGCCACTTGGCGTCTGCTGATGATAAAAGCGATCCTCTCAATCAAAAACAGTACGATCAGTTTAAAAAAATTGCAGCCCTTTTTCCTAATACGAAAAAGGCATTTGCAAATTCTTTCGGAGTTTTCAGTAATTCCGATTACCATTTCGACATGGTAAAGCCTGGCATGGCTCTTTACGGTTTAAATCCGACACCGGGAAAACCCAATCCAATGAAGGTTGTTGTTTCATTAAATGTCCCTGTCCTTCGCATAAGAAAAGTAAAAGCCGGAGAGCAGGTGGGTTATAACGCGACATATACTTTTGAAAGAGATTCTTGTCTTGCAACTGTTGCTGCAGGATATGGTCAGGGTCTGTTCAGAATATTGTCGAACAAAGGAGAGCTTTACTGGAAATCTCGTGCTTGTCCGATCCGCGGTCGTGTATCAATGGATTTGACGACAGTTGATATAACAGACGTTCCGGAAAACGAAAGGCCGCAGGTAGGTGACTTTCTTGAAATTCTAGGGGAACATCAAAGTGCTGATGATCTTGCGGCGGATGCTGGCACGATTGGTTACGAAATGATCACCGCACTCGGCTCAAAATTTGATAGGCATTACATCGATTCTCCTGAAGTGCAGGATGCTCGTGAACATAAGCTTGAAGGTAAGGATATAGATCCTCTATTGCCTATTCGCAATGTTATTAATTCCTAAATCAAATACCGGCCGGATTAGTTCAGCAGATTTTTATGAACATAAATTATCTTCTGAGAATCTGTTTCAAAGTCATCGGAAAGATAATCGTTTTCAGATACTGAAATTTCTTTTGTATCTGTCTCATCCGCACCAAAAGTCTCTGTTTTAAACATTACTGGCTTGTGAAGTGGCGCAAGCGATTGTGTAATTATATTTGTCGTTTGAGGAGGAATAGAGTTTTGCGCCGGTATGAAACCAATCTGGAAACCTGCAAAAGTAAACGCTGGGTCAGGACTCGGCATGGTAATTCCGTTAATTGTAATCAGGTTTGCCATGTTCTGTGTATTTGAGCCCGCCGCACCGATATATCCTCCGAGAAGAGTTGCGCCTATGCCGTTAATATCCAGTGTGCCGAATGAAACGGTTGCATCAACAGTGCCGCTATTAGCGTTAAGTAGCCCGTCTGTACCAATATAAGAGCCGCGAATGTTCTCTGCGTCGATATCTACTGTGTTAAGGATATCCGCATTTGCAAAGTTTGCCGTGGCGGTTACGTTAGCGATTGTTAGGTTGTCGGCTTTGAAGTTGCCAGTGGATGTTATGTCGGCAGATCCATCAATGGAAACATCGGCAAGACGTGCTGTGTTACCGACATTGCCTGTGAAAGAGACATTCCCTAATGATAGAATACTCAGATTATGGTTTCCATCAAGAACATCAAAGGATAAGTTACCTTGTCCTGTTGTTAAAGTTATGTTTCCGCCGAGTGACAGAGGTCCTGAAAAAGCAAGATTAGTATCATCTGTTGTAATATTTGCATTGAGGATAGTATTCCCGTTATAGCTTAGACTTGCGTCTGAACTTGCCGCATTACTCTGTAATCCGTTTATATTGATCGCATTTATCAAGTTCGTTCCATTCTTGAGGAGTGTGATTGGATCTTGCCAGTTAGTATAAGAGCCAACATTTAGGGCGCCTGTCCCATCGCTGCGACCGATTGTAATGCTATTCCATCCATCCGACAGGAAGTCTAACTCTGCCGATGTGAGATCAAGATCTCCCGCTTCTCCGGCTAATCCAATCGATGCTGTAGCATCTGATGTTTGGATCGTGAGGTCACCAGTACCAGTAATGGTATTGTCTATGCGTAAATTGTCACTTTCGATAACAAGATAGTTTGCTAACATGTTTATCGCCTGCTCTACACGCATCTCGCCCGTTCCACCCAGGAATTTAACATTATCATTCCATGTGAAGGCGCGAATGTTGAATATTGATGTAGAGTCACTTCGTCCAAATATAATCTCGCTCCAGCCGTCTTGAATACGAGCTGCTTCAGTTGCGTCAAGGACGAATTGTCCGCTACCACCCGCAAGCCCAAAGCTTCTATCTGCTGTGCTTTGCTGTATGGTGAGAGTTCCTGATCCGGAAATCGTGTTGCTTAAAGCAATATTTCCTGCAGTGATTGTAAGGTTATTGGCGCCAAAATTTTGTGCGTTATCGATACGAACATTTCCTGTTGAACGAAGGAATTCAACATTGTCATTCCAACTATAATCATCGCTAACTCGTATTTCCCCTGTTCCGCTTGATTGGCCGAAGACAATTTGATTCCACCCGTCAATAATTCGGTCTAATTCAGCATTTGAGAAGTTCAAGTTTCCACCTGCACCCCCAATGTAAATTGTTCTGTTATCCGCTTCAGATTCAAATCTTATTATTCCGGTTCCAATCAGGTTTGCATTTATTTCTGGATCTCTGTCACTGACAAGTGTGAAGTTGTTATCGCCAAAATTCTGTTCACCATCAATAACTATTGCCGCTTCGTCATTCTGGAAGCGTACGTTATCAAGCCAAGTATAAGCGTTTACAGTGATATTTTGATCATTGCCAGTTTGCCCGATCACGATTTGATCCCAACCATTCTGGATACGATCAAGCTCTGCCGCAGTTAAATTGAATGTTCCCGCACCACCAGCAATACCGGTTGAAACAGTTGCTGCAGTTGGTCTGAGATTGAGTGTCCCAGAGCCGATGAGGTTTCCATTAATTACAGGGTCATAATTGCTTTCCAGAGTGAAGTCATTGGATCCGACGTTTTGATCACCGTTAATTGTGATCGTGCCATTTCCATTAGAAAGCTGTAGATTGTGATTATGGATCCATGCATTCACGTTGATATCGGAGTTCATACCTGTATTACCGATATTAAGAGAACCAAAAGTTGAAAAATTGCCGAGCATAACACTATCAATTTGCATTGTGCCTGCTGCACCGTTAACTCCAATAGTTATATTGCCATCTGGTCTGAGTGTAGCAGAACCTGTACCGTTAATGGCTGCATTTATATTAATAGTTCTTGATTCAAGCGATACGCTGCCTGATCCAAAATCTTGCGCGCCGTTAATATTAATTCCGCCTGATCCAGTGCGAAGCGTAATATCATCTCTCCAGTTATATGCGCCGACATTTAAAGCCTGATTGCTATTGGAGCGGCCAAAAAGAATGTAAGAAAATCCGTCCTGAATAAAATCAAGCTCTGCTGTGCTCAAATTAAGAGTGCCAGCCTCACCGGCCAGCCCCAAGGAAATATTGCTGTCAGGGAAGATTTGAAGGGCACCTGTGCCTGATAGTGTGCTGTTAATACTTAGACTTCTGGTTTGGAAAAACGCATCAAAGTTTTGAAAATTTTGTGCTCCATTAACCTGAAGTTCGCCCGTTCGGTTATAGAATTGTGTATGTGTATTCCAAGTATATGCGCCGATATCCATATTGGCTGAACTGGTTGAATTGCCAATATAAACGCGGTTCCAGCCCGCTTGGATGTGATCTAAGTCTGCAACGGAGAGATTAAAATCACCTGCGCCACCAGCTAACCCTACAGTAATATTCGTTGCATTTGGCTGCAAAAATAAACTTGCACCCGAGCTGTGTTCATAAAGGTCTGCATTCAAATCAACATCACTTGCGATCAGTGTCAGGCGGTTTCGCGCTGTGATATCAGCATTCACTGTAATCTTGTTATGAGCATTTAGTGTTAACTGACTGTTTGCCGACCATGAAAGGGCATCCGCGACTGTAATGTTGCCGTCCTGTGATCCAGATGCGATCGTTTGAACCGTTACATTTCCTGAGGCTAGAGCGTTGAGAAGTGTCGTAACATTAAGATTGGAAGGGCCATCAGCAACATTTGGTTCAAAGGTGGTTCCTGCGGTAACATTATTATTGACGGCATTCGAAATCACAATATCTGTCGGATCGAGAAGGAGGGTACCGTCTTCTCCGTTCTGTGCAAGTGTAGAAACCTCTCCGTCAAAAACGAGGTTTTTTTTACCTGAAACTTCTACAAATCCGCCGTTACCGCTGTTTGTTCCACCTTCAGCTTCAATGTCACCATAGTATCTGGTTGTGTCATCAGCCCATATAATAATTTCACCACCATTACCATCAGTAATTGAATTAGCTTTAATTTTTGCTGTATTGGCAACATACGTAACTTTTGCGGTTTGTGTGTCGCCCTGACCTTGATATTCACCGCCAACGAGCACCCGACCAGCACCCTGATCGCCACTGACATCAATTGACGCGTTATCCATTACACCGACATGATCCGCGAGAAGTTCTACTTCTCCACCAGTTTCACCAGTGTTTAAGCCTTTAGCGCTGATTTCGCCTTCATTGAGAACAATAGCGTTGCCCGTTTTGTCTGATCCGTTAGACCCACCAGCAAAAAGAATAATTTTACCATTCTGCATACCAACAGAATTTGCTTTAATCGATCCTGTGTTTACTACCAAAGCGTCGACAACATCTATTGCATCGGTTACAGCCAGTTTAATATAGCCGCCATCTGCGCTGATTTGACCGCTATTTCTGATTTTTCTGATCTGATCTTCGCCGATAGCAACATTGATGAGACCGTCACCTGCCATATCCAGTGTGAAAGTATCGCCTGACACAAGCTCAATTCTGCCAAGACGGGCTTCGATTACACCCTCATTCTCTACATTCGGCGCAACCAAGCCAATCAAACCACCTTCGGCGGCGGTAATATTACCTTTATTAACTATTTCTGCGCTAGCATGGCCAGCTTGATTAAAATCAAGGGTACCATTCATAAAATCGGCGTTGTCAATATCGGAGGTTGTTGCGATCAAGCCACCAACATCAATAACAGATCCGGTCTCGAAATAAACGCCGTTTGGATTAATAATCGCGATGTTACCGTTCGCACTGAGTCTACCTTGAATAACAGATGGATCGGTACTGTTTACACGGTTTAAAGTGAAAGAGCTTGATGTAGGTTGATGAAATTCTGTGTGTTCGTTTGGGGCAATATTAAAGCTGCGCCAATCAATAACAGCTTTATCCGAAGATTGGTGTACATCTAACTTTGTAGCAGTTTGAGAGAAGGTTACCTGCCCAGCTTGAACAGTTGGGTCTTCCGGGTTAGCTAGCGCATTACCTGCGCTAAGTGCTAACACACTAACGCCGAGGCTAAGAATAATTTTTTTTCTTTTATTTTCAATCATTTAATACCTTCTACTATTACAATACTTAAGAAGTATTAAAAATAAGTTACAGAACTATGTCTAAACCATTAAAACACATAGATATTTTACATAATTTAAGAGGCTAGGAGGTGATTTTTTTTTCTTTATTTTAGCCATGAGATAAAAATTAAAATTTTTCAGAAATCGCGTGAGTAAGACATCATAAATCTTGGATTTTTTCCGTTTCCGTACAAAGGGTTCTCTATACGTCTTGTTAAAGGCTGCGCGACAGCAAAACTAAAGTTTCCATGATCACGCCAGCCAAGATGTAAACCGCCCCCTATGGATGCTCCAGACTCTGGGTTCGTATCATCATCACGATTCCAGACTTTTCCAAAATCATAAAACGCAAAAGGGACAACTGCTGGGACAAAAGCTTCTTTATAATTTGCCCATCTATAATAACTGGCTTCTAAGCTTAGATTTATACCGTTGTCTCCAGTGATTTCAGAATTATTGTAGCCTCTGCCAATATTGCTGCCGCCAAAACCGAATTCTTCAGAAGACAGGAGGGGGGAAAACGAGAATTGTCCGGCGATTTCTGTCTTAACAGCTAAAAATTCTGTAGCAAAAAAATCATGTGTGACTTGAGCATCAATTTTTGTAAAATCGGTTCTTCCCTGTGCTCGTGACAAATCAATCGACCCGCTTTCTCGCGTTCCGAGGATATCAACCCCCTGAGAAAGCGTAATTTCGCCCTTTATTTGTCCGCTTTTACTATGCGCGTGGGAACCTCTTAGGCCAGCACGAATAATACGCAAATTATCATCAAAAAAGCGTGTGCCTAAAATATCGCTTTCAGAATTGTTGTATTCGAACATGCTGAAAACATCCAAGTTTCCTTTGCGTGTCAGAAAGAGCGGATAACTCAAGCCTGTGAAAACTGATATATATCGGCTTTTTAAGTCAATTTGATTCAGGCTTCCTCCTGGTTCTGAACGGCTAAAGCGTGCTCCGGCTTCCATCGACAGACCATTTGATAGCAAAGGTATAGTTTTTTCTACAGACGCATATGTTAGTTCTTCGGTCTGCGGTGTCATAAAAAACGCGAGGTCAGTATTTCCGTTGACGGCTAATAGGTTAGGAACGCGCGCTGATATGCCTCCTTGCCATGGGCCAACATAATTAGAGCCATTATTATCAGCACTAATAACATAAGAAGGCTTAACCTCTTGAAATACTATCGAAAGATCGACGGCACCCTCATGTGCGTTTTCCGGATTTTTGACTGGTTGTAAAACACCTACGGCCTTTAAGCCGCTAATCTTGTTCAAAAATAAAAGCTTTTTTTCTAACTGGATAGAGTTGAACGGTTTTCTTGTATCAATTTTTTCAATAATACCTCTGGCAACATGCCCGATTTTATCCGTTTTTCCTTCTATGTGAATATTTTGTATGTAGCCCTCTGCTACAGAAATTTTCACAACACCAGCGTCAATTTCTTGTGGTGGCACAGAGGCGCGTGCAAGAATAAACCCTCTTTTTCGGTAATATTGTGTGATATGATCTGCAATCTTGTAGACGTCGTCAACGCTGATTTCTTTATCCAGAAAGCCCGTGTAAACTTTTTCCAGCTCTTCCGACGAAAATACAGTATTTCCAGACAGTTCTAATGAATTCAGCATAAATTTGTATAGTTCTGCGCCTTCCGGGGGCTCTGCAAAAACCATGGGGTCGTCCTGCTGGGTTTGAACTTCGGGAGCTTTTAATGTTTCTTCTTCAAATTCAAAGGGTCGTTGAAAGCGCGAGGGATCAACTGTCGCAGGAACATCCTGCGCATGTGCATGGGGGATAAAGCTATATAATGACCATACTAAAATAAATACTTGAGTGAAGTATTGCCACATACTTTTTGTAAACATAAGCAAAATTTAAAAACCACTTATTTATCAAAATAGTACGAAACTTTCCTAACAATGTCTATGGTGGAATTTCAATAAAAGTAAGCAATTAAAAGTGGAATCCAGATGAAGGATGTGGTCAGAGTGCCTTTAACAAACTGATACCCTACCCAGTACCAGAAGAGCTCTTTTTTGTGGTCTCGTAAAAAACAAATACCGGATTTTATTTTTGCGACGGCAGCGCCCATGTGTGTAATCCTTTTTGTGTCTCTTGTATAAGAGAACAGCATAACGATAGCAAGCCTATCCTTATGCTGAAAGAGTATTTTTTAAACACCCGGTGGTTCAAGTGTTTGAGGATTGTTATCTTTGTCAGGTGTTTGGTCGGGAGAGGCTGCAGTTTCGGCTTTTTCCTTGTTGAGTTCATCTAGCTTGGTTTTGGATTTTTTTTCAATAGACAAAAAATATTCACTCGTAAATAGGGGTTCTGGCAAGACGCCAAGTTGTTCCCTCATGTTGACAAGATATCTTGACGCAATCACTTGTTCTTGGGGTGTGTAAACAGGCGTGTCTGCGTGTAACGCTTGTTCGATGACAGTCATAATTTGCGAGGCTGTCGGTGTTTCAATACCTTTATAGTCTAATCCATCAAAACCTTCAACCACAGCACGTGTTTCCATCTCTGTTCTTATTGTGTCACGAATAAATTGTGCAGTATTTAAGTAAAATCCACTCACATTCGTTTGCATCTCAAAATAATCAGGCATTTCAACAGTTTGAAGGTAATGGTCGAGAAAAAACCCTGTATCATGATGGTCTCTGACGTTACAAAGATAAAAGTCTTCCCCACTTTCATTTTTGTGTGCTTGTTGAAGAGCTTCTGACATGTTGCCGCTTGATGATCGAGCAACTCGCAAGGCCGCCCAGTATTCATGAATTTCCGGTGCGACTATGCCTTGAGTCACTTGGGCTGCCGCTAAATCCGACTCTATTTCAATTAACTGTATTTTGAATTGATCTTGGTAATATTCGTTGTCGAAATGCTTGGCAACAATTTGTGCCTGCTCGTCATCGGGGTTTTCTTGCACATACGCCTGTACATTTTGAAAAAATTGCGCAGCTTGATCATGAATGGTACGTTGGCCTTTTCCTGCGGCATGCTCAAATTCATGAGCCGCGATAAGAAGCGCCCATTCTCTTGATGTGCCAGGTGCCGTTCTATACTCATAATTCTCTGATAAACCGCTGTTTTCGCATATATCTCTCGCTATCCTATCAATATCAAAATAATTTCCCGGGATTTTGCAAAATATAGTATCGCCGTCTTCTGTGGGGCGTAATGAAAAAAAGTTCTCATCGCCAAATAAGTTCCTGCAAATGATCATGCGGGCATTTTGATCTGTAACTCCGGAGGCTATGAGTTTGTCATGGCCCGATTCTATTGACTTCCATAATTTTTTTGTTACTTGCCCTTTTATATGCCTGTAGAGTTCATGAACATCCTTATCAGAAACGCCCTCCCAATTGTAAAATCTTATGTCATCTCTGAGTGACCGCGAAATCTTTCTATCTTTAACTAAAACATCCAATAACGCGTCCATGCTATCTTGAGTAATGAAAAACCCGTCTTGACCGAATCTCTGCATGTGCACGAAACGACCAACCGACTCACGGCTTGTCAAAAAATCTTCCCGTGTTGTGCCTGGTCGCATGCGCGTATTGACCGACCAATAGGGTGTCTCGCGATTAAGCGAAGATGTTTCATTAAATCTTGATCTAAGGGTGACCGCTGTTTCTCTTGCTGCGCTTTCCGGGTCGTGGTTGGCAGGCACAACAAAAGTTAAGCCAAAGCCCAGTGCTAGCTGCAAACCTTGTTTTGCAAAAAAACTCATATATAGCCCGCTTATTTTATTTGTTTTTTTAGAAACGTAACATTTTTGTCATAAGACAGTCAAAAATTACTTTTCCGTGCCTGTTTTTAATTTTATTCTAAAAATTCAGTTCTTTTGTGTTCAGTTACAGCAAGATTTTGTATGAGTGAAGAAAAAAAGAATAACCCTGATTTATGGAGCCATTTGCTCCCAAAGAAAAAGCACCATAAATATGATCATGGGCACGCAATTATCTACGGCGCTCCTGAGCTGACAGGCGCAACTAATCTTGCTGCGCAGGCCTGTGCCAGAGTAGGGACGGGATTGGTAACCGTATTTTGTTCTGAAGAAACAGCTGACACATACCGCAAAATTATGCCGCCGCACATTATCGTTAGGAAGAACCACGATTTTAACAGCAAGTCCGTCACGGCAAAATTATACGGGCCGGGAGGGCTTGCCACAAAACCTGATTATGCGGCAAAAATACCGATTGTTTTGGATGCGGAGGCAACCAAAAACCTGCCGCAGGAGCTTAATCCGAATTATGTTTTAACTCCGCACCAAGGCGAGTTTGATCGTGCGTTTCCTGACGTAAGCGGATCACGCGTTGAAAAAGCACAGGCTGTCGCTAGAAAGCTGAATTGTGTTATTGTTCTCAAAGGAGCGGAAACAATTGTATCAGATGAAAGAGGCCGAGTTGTCGTGAATGAACACGCCTCCCCTTGGCTTGCTACAGCCGGCACGGGTGATGTTCTGGCCGGCATAATAACAGGATTTTTAGCTCAGAAAATGCCGGTCTATGAGGCGTGTTGCGCCGCTGTCTGGGTGCACGGTGAAGCTGCAATGCGCTTCGGTGAATATCTTACAGCAACGGATCTGTTGGGTATTATCCCGGATGTTCTCGTTGATCTGAATAAGTAACTTCGAATTACTCTGTTGCAGACTTTCCAAACAGAGATCGCGCGTTCAAAAGTCCGATACTTTGAAAGAGATTAGCCGGTCAGAATGAGCAGGAAATAAATGTCCTTCATCACGCGATTCTTCAAGAATATAATCAGCTTAATAGGTTATTAAAGGCAAGGTCTCAAGCTCGCGTGTGATAACCTGAGCAAAAAAAGGTATTAAAGAACCTTTTATTTGACATATACATAAAAAATGTTGTAGATATTGCGCCTTAAAAATAAAAAAATATGGGATGACAGCAATATGGCGGATCAGCAAAACCTCCAACAAAACCCAATGTATTTGAAAAGAGTCACGGATAACGCTGAAAGAATAGCGCTTGCCAGAGGTGAAAAAACACCGAGCTGGAACGATCTTTGGCTTGGAATGATAGAGATTCCAGAGCTGACTAGAGCTATTGCCGCAAGAGGTGTTGATATAGCAAGTTTAAAAGCTGATCTGGAATATGCAAGCCGCTTTGGAATATCAAAACTACATAGGGGGTCAGAACCACACAAGAAGTCAGCCATAGAAATAGCGAGAGAGGACTTCTTGAAAGACATAGAAGATTTCCAGGCAGCGTTTTTGGGTAATCAACAAACCACTCAAGGCTTCGCATCGTCTATTATGTCTGATGATGACTATGTTGGTCTTGAAGAAGGAAGGCAAAGCAATCTAAGGGATCATGCAAGACAGCTATCCAGACTTTTTAGTTACATAAAAACGCGCGTAGAACATTTCCGTGACGATATGGACGCTGATGTTGCTCGGCTTAAAAACACACTTTTGTCTATGGTTGTTAATAATGTTCAGCAAAGGATCAGCTTGGCAGTAGAGGAAGCTGGCGGCCTGGCAAATATGTTGGGTGGCACGTCTATTCCTCAAATGGTTGTTAGTATATTGCACGCAGAAGTCAGAGCGATTGATGGTGTAAAACACCCGGCGAGCTATTTGGAAGCTATTCAAAGCCAAGCTCCTATGATGACACCGAATGATGTCGTCAAAATGATGATCAGTATGTCGGGTGCTTTCTATGAGCAATTAATGATCAGGAATGGCGAATATGCAACAGACCCCGGTTACAAAGATAGAGTTTCTGCTCAGTTCCCCGGCTTTTCTGCGCGTAACTTGGCTGTTGATGCAATAAAACAAGCTTATGAGCATCGATCGGAAGAAGTAGATGTTCGTCATGTTGTTATGGCTCTGCTTGATAATTGGAGTGTTAGTGCGCACCTCAGCGCTTTGGGCGTAAAAGATCTTGTAGAATTTTCAGAGCACTATGAGGAAGCGGTTTTTCCAGAAAATAAAAAAGACGAACCCAAGGTTCGTCGTCACCCAAAAATTACAAAAGAATTTAGAGATCTTATCGCTGACATCGATGCTTTTGTAGCAGAACAACATGGTGACACACCGAAAGGACCAAAAATTCTGCGAAAGTTAATAAAAGACGATGCAAGCGTTGATGCGGCAATGAGCAAAGCCGGATTATTGCGCAGAATGCTGAAAGGTTGGAATGCACCATACAGGGAGAGCGAAGAGAAGAAGCCTGAAGAAAAGAAATCAAGAAAGCCTAAAGGGCCAAAAGTTTCGGATGAGGAACTGGAAGACCTGATTTCAAGATTCTGTATAGACTACACCAAACTTGCAGCCGCGGGAAAATTTGATCCGACAATTGGCAACGAAGATGTATTGGATCAGGTCGCGACGACTGTTCTTAAAAAGGGCAAGAAAAACCCCATGCTGACAGGTGAGCCTGGCGTAGGAAAAACAAAAATTCTTGAAGGCTTTGCGCAGCGTATTGTTCGTGGAAAAGTGCCAAAGCCGCTTGTCGGCTCAAGATTGCTGTATCTTGATCTGCACGCCATGAACGATTCCCCCTACATCAGCATGTTTGAAACAAAACTCAAAACGCTTTTAGAAGGGGTTTCTGAGAGAAATGCAAGAGGTAACAGGCCGCCGATACAAATTGCAATTGATGAATTTGCAGGCGCACAAGATGCCGGTGGTCACATGCATTCCGAAGGTGCAGCGACAATTATGAAGCCTTATCTTACGAGCGGCGACTTGATTGTTATTGGCGCAACAACAAATGATGAATATGAGAAGAAAGTCGAAAAAGACGGCGCTGTCGCAAGAAGATTCAATAGGATTTCAGTAAGCGCACCTAGCGTTGAAGAAACAGTTCAAATTATTGAAGGTCTACAACCAAAATATTCGTCGCATCATGGTCTGCGTATTGGTAAAGCGCTTCTGAGAAGTTTGGTGGAACACGCAGATAAATATATCCACACAGGCAACCAGCCGGACAATTCAATTGATCTTCTAGACCATGCTTGCGCGATTGCCGTTTCCAGTGGTGCAAAGTCACTGGCAAGCACGCATATCCATCAAGCAACAAGCGCGGCGAGCGGCATCCCCGTTGATTTTCTCAGCGAAGATGATGATGACAGATATGTCAGGCTGCCTGAAACATTAATGGAACGGATTCTCGATCAGAATGAAGCGATTGCGGCTGTATCAGAGGCAATTCAAAGATCAAAAGCAGGGTTGTCCGACCCTGAAACACCGACTGGTACGTTCCTGTTTTTAGGGCCAACCGGAGTTGGTAAAACAGAATTGGCAAGAGCGCTTGCCGACACGCTGTATGGTGGCGAAGACTTTCTGCTGCGCTATGATATGTCCGAGTATATGGAACGTCATGCTGCAAGCAGATTTACAGGCGCCCCTCCGGGGTATGTAGGCTATGATGATGGTGGTGGCTTGGTAAAAGATGTCAGGCAAAAGCCTTATAGCGTTATTTTGTACGATGAGTTTGAAAAAGCTGATCCTGATATCCCAAATGTTTTACTGGCACCGTTCTCAAGCGGAATGATTACCGACTCACGCGGTAAAAAAGCAAATATGCGCCATACGATCAACATTATGACCTCAAACCTCGGCGCAAGTGAGGTGAATAAAAGGGGCATGGGCTTTGGTAACACAAGCTCTCAAGATCGTGATGCTATTTATATGGCTGAAGCTCAAAGACATTTTAGACCTGAGTTTTTGAACAGACTAGATGGCATTGTCATATTTAACAGCTTAAGCATGGCCGCCGTTGAAAAGCTTACGCGCAGACAAGTCGAGTTAACCGGACAAAGGTTGCGACAAGCGCAGAGACTTAACTTAGTCGTTCAGCCAGAACTTGTTGCTGCTGTTATGCAGGCAGGTCATAATCCTGAATATGGGGCACGCCCACTCAAAAGAGCATGGGAGAAAATGGTTGCAAACCCATTATCAGCATGGCTACTCGCACAGCCTCAAAAGGCCAAAAAGAGAGCAAGCAAAGTTTCTGTTTCAAAGAAAAGTGATGCTTCTAATGAGTTGGAGTTCTCTCTGGAAGTTGGCTAATACAATCTAGACTCTAAAAAATACAGAGATCAAGAAGCTTATTTGCTCTGAAAGATAAATAGTGCAGTAAAACTTTGTGTGTCATTGTCACCATAAATTACATGAACATACATCCATGGTAGTAACTTAGGCCATGGCCAACGGGTTCAGGGGTAAAAGCAAATTTTCCATAGAAATTTTTTTACCACAAAAAGTAATATTGTTGTTTTTTGCTACATTTTTTTGCGTTGTAATCCGCAGGCTTCTGTTCTAAAATATTGATATATATCAATATTCCTCATTAAAAATAATTTAGGTTCGAGTATGGACTCTTAGTTTTTTATGTTCTATGACTCGATGCGTTTACACACAACTATAGCATTCTGCTATCTAAAAGGAGGAGTATTTTATGCTTAAAAATATCAAAACAACTCTACTTCTTGGTGCATCAGCTGCTGCGATTGTCATGGCTTTGCCTTCAATCGCTATGGCGACTGACCTAGATGTAGCATCACACAATGAAATTGCGTCCCATAACAACATTACTAAGAATGATAATGATCAGAACAATGACACGAACCATTCTTATAATCAGGACAATGATACTAAGAATGTAAACGTCACAAAAAATGACAACGATCAGGACAATGACGTCGATGTTGACGTAGACGTTGATACAAGTGACGATGACACGAACCATTCTTATAATCAGGACAATGATACTAAGAATGTAAATGTCACAAAGAACGACAATGATCAGGACAATGATGTTGTTGCTTCACACAATGATGTTGATGTTGACACAAGTGATAACGACACAACAAATTCTTACAATCAGGACAATGATACTAAGAATGTGAACGTTACAAAGAACGACAACGACACATATACAAAGAATGACAATGATACATACACAAAGAATGACAACGACCAAGACAACGACGTTGTTGCTTCTCATAACGATGTAGATGTTGATGTTCAAACAAGTGATGATGACACAACAAATTCTTACAATCAGGACAATGATACTAAGAATGTGAACGTCACGAAGAATGACAATGACACATACACAAAGAACGACAACGACCAAGACAATGACGTTGTTGCTTCTCACAACAATGTTAATGTGACGAAGAATGATAACGACCAAGACAATGACGTTAATCATTCTTACAACCAAGACAACGATCAAGATAATGACGTTGTTGCGTCTCACAATGATATCGATGTTGATGTTCAAACAAGTGACAACGATCAGGACAATGATGTAAGCAACTCTTACAATCAGGACAATGATACAAAGACGATCACAACAACGACGACAACAACAACGAATGATCAGGATCAGGACAATGATGTAAGCAATTCTTACAATCAGGACAATGATACTAAAAATGTGACGATCACGCACAATGACAACGATCAGGACAATGACACATACAATGTGACGAAGAATGACAATGATGTTCAGAATTCTCACAATGATACGTCTGATGACGATGTCGTTGCGTCTTACAACACTGTTGATGTTTCTGTAAATAACTCTAATCAGGGTAATGACAACAGAACAACAAACACAAGCTACACCAAAGATGAAAGCATCAACATCAATCGTGGTGATGTTACATTTGGTGACAGTGACCTTGTGACAGCGTCTGTTCTTGGTGCAACAGTTGCAAACTCCAACATCGACTTTAGAGGTGGTGGCAACTATGTAGAAGGTAACGTCGTAAAAGACAACTCCTTCAGAGGTGCAACTGGTATCAATGCTGTTAACCAGAACTCTGGTTTAAATTCAAACACACAGCAGTCGATCACTGTTAATGCAAATATTGGTAAGCTACCAAACAACTAAAATTATCACGGTGAAGGTCCTGCTTAGTGCAGGGCCTTTCCCGATAAAGTACAAGAACGATTTATAAGAGATTTTAAAGCGAGAGCGTGGAGTAAGAGAAATGTTAACAAGAAAACTTTACAGTTTTGCGATGGCAGCTTTGGTTTTTTCTACCGCTACCTTTTCACACAATGCGCAAGCAGAAGAAGGCGAAATATTTGCCTCACAGGAAAAAAGCGCGTTTTTATTTGACGAAAGTTTGGCTGTTGAGGATGAAAACCTCAATGAGATGAGAGGAACAGCCCTTAATCCGGAAATTCTGGGGATCGCAATTTTTGATGCGGTTTCTGCAAATAATTCAAATACTGGAACGATTTCTGGCGGTAATACAATTGACGCAGGTGCTTTCTCGAACTCATCCGGACTGTCAACAATCATACAAAACAGTGGAAACGGTGTCATCATTCAATCAGCGACACTCGTAAATGTAAGTATTGATTGATTGTAGACGAGAAGAGAGCTGTTAATACAGCCGGATTATTTTAGAGATAGATTTACGATGATACTATTGCGTACTGTTTCAGTTGCTGTTTTCATGTTTTGTGGTCTGTTTGCTGGGGCTGGCCAAGCAAATGACTTTGGGCTAGTTGGTGGAAATCGAGCCTTTTCACTAAAAGTTTCCAGCTTTAAGGCACAGCGTTTTAAGCAAGTCATCCCTCAACATTATGATTTTAGTTGTGGTTCTGCTGCTGTGGCAACGCTTTTGAAATATCACTACAATATCGAGACAAATGAACAAGAAGTTCTTGATTCCATGTACGAAGTTGGAGATCAAGAGAAGATTAAGACACAAGGGTTCTCACTGCTTGATATGAAACAATATCTTGATAGCTTGGGTTTTCGGGCGGATGGTTTTCGCGTGGATTTGGATAAAATTAAAAGCGCTGGCATTCCGGGGATTGTGCTGATTAATACAAATGGCTACACGCATTTTGTTGTTGTTCAAGGTATTAATGATACGCACATATTGCTGGGTGACCCTGCTCTTGGTAAACGCAAACTGGCGCATCGGGATTTTATAAAAATTTGGAATAACGTGTTTTTTGTTATTCGAAATAACCCACTGCAGGCGCAATTGAAATTTGATCATGATGATCGCTGGGCTGGTCGCCGTAAAGTTTTATTTGAAACGGCATTAAGCAATCAAAGTCTCTCAACATTTAGTGTAAGCACTGCGTTTACACCGAATGTTTTTTAAGGTTGGTGTAAAGATGAAAAATAGAAAATTAAAAAAACTGATTTTAGGTTCGACTTTTATGCTTGCTCTGGTTGCAAGTCAAAATGCAAACGCTTTTGATGATAAAGTGAGTGGCGTGCAGGATGATTTCTTTTTCAATCATCAGCCAAATTTAAAGGACGAAGAATTGGATGGGATGCGCGGCGGGTTTGTAACCAGTAATGGCGTTATTATTGATTTCGCGTTTTCTGCAAACACTTTGGTCGATGGTCAACTTATTAACCAAGTAGAGTTGAGCACCCTCAGTGGCGCAGCATCAGAGACGTTGCGAAATATTATTCAAATCGGTGAAGGAAATTCTGCATTTGAAGGAGGGATTAGCATAAATAATCTTCCGAATGTCGTTACGGTTGTTCAAAACAACATTGATAACTTGACGATCCAGCAAATCAACATGCTCGATCTCACAGTGCAGAATATAGATAATTTCGTGCGCGAAGCCGTTATGCCTGAAATCAATCTTCAGAGCACCCTACGCAACGTACCGTAATAACATTTTATAATCTTAAAATAAGTCAAATTTGACGGGGACACGAAGCGTTGCCTGCATATCGGGGGCGTCGTCCGTTATACCTGTACCGACATTGAAATTAATCCCGACCCGATCATTTAGCTGATAAGAAAAACCAAGTGATGTTGATCCGACTTGTAATATGTCCGAATTACTTAAATCGTTCCCGTTTTGTGTCGTCTCGAACACAACACTGTGGCTATATCCTAAGCTAAAGGATGTTCTGTCATTAATTGAAAAGCCCATACCAAATCCGGTATTAATGCTGTCACCTGGATCTATTTCGCCGGTAGTACCGCCCAAATCTTCCTTCATATTATATGTGTAGCCAGCATTTGCAAAAAATACAGCAGGATCGGTAGGGTAAAGCATTGTTACACTCGGTTGAAACGCGTGAAATCCTGATCCTGTAGGCGTTTCTGTTTGCAAGCCTGTGCTGGCGTTTACCGGGACATCAAAAGGGCCTTCACCTGTGTTTGATTTGTATCTGAAATTACCGATAAAATAGGGCCAGCCATCTTTTCCGTCATTTATTTGATAGTGAAGCGCTAACTCTAAATCACCTAGCCCGCTTCCATCCACGGTGCTTAAAGTATCTGTTGCTGTCCCGACACCTATCGGTCGACCTATTGTGGAATCTTCTCTCCAGAGATAAGGAACATAGGCCTCTAACTCCAAACGGTTTGTAAGCCCAAGCCTTCCTGTGACAGCCGTCGTTACAATGTCTCTATCAATCTCAGAGATATCAAATAAACCGACATTAATCGCAGGAATAACCGTAAATCCCTCAATTGCTACGCGCAAAGCGGACGTACGGCTATATTGTATGGAAGGTTCTAAGACGGCCTTACCTTTGGGAAGCAGAACGCCACCTTCATCAACAGCAATTGCCGGGACTTCCGGTTTCTTCTGGCTCTCACTCTTTCGCTCCGTGCCAACCTCCTGTGTGCCCCTTGCACGCATTGCCAGAAGAGTTTCTGAATTTTGAGCAGGATCAAATTCAATTGAATACGCTGTTTCTTGTCCTTGGATTTTCACAGGCGGTGATCCCGTTCCTCTGTAATTTCCTAACAGGACTTCAGCCTTGCCAAGCGTTTCATCCAGCTCTGACATCTTGTAATCTAAAAACTTCTTTTGCTTGTCTAGTTCTTTTTCTTTTCTGTCCAACCGTTCTTTTTGTAAACGCAACTCTTGCATGAGATCGAGAAGTTCCGCTCTTGTCACTGGCGATTCGTCATTTTGGTTGGTTGAGGCAAAAGATCCTACACTCACAAAGGATAGGGCTACTCCCGTGCATAAAGCAGTTAAAAGCAACTTTGATTTAAATTTTTTCGACATATTAAAATTAGTATTTCGCTGGAACACTGCATATAGAAATTTTAGGATAGCCTTTCTAAGAAAAAACACAACGACTTAATTGAAGTCAAGGCATTTTTAGATATAAAAATATCGTTGCCCCAATTGGATTGATTTACATATTAATGTATATACATGCAGAAGACTTTACCAAAAAGAGCCTAAAGTTCAGCTTATTTAACGCAACATCATTTCTGCGAAGAGTTTGAAAAGGTTCAGTCCACATTTACTTTATTAGCTTTCACTGCTACTTTGCTTATTACGATTTTTTATAAAACCCATACCTAAATCCTAAAATGAAAAATGATGTATCAAATGAAAAAAATTCAGGATTGATTGGCTACACTGGTTTTGTTGGCGGACATCTATGCCAGAAGAAAAAATTTGATAAAAAATTCAATACACAAAACATCAAGGAAATCCGCGGCGAAGCTTTTGACTTGGTCGTTTGCGCCGCAGCTCCCGGTTCCATGTTCGAAGCAAATAAGTTTCCTGAAAAGGATCTGGAAAAGGTACGGTCTATAATAAAAACGCTTGAGAGCATTAAAGCAAAATCATTCGTTTTGATTTCTTCAATAGCGGTTTTGGAAGATTTTGCAGGGGGAGAAGATGAAGACGTCACAGCATTTCAAACTGAACTCGCTTATGGCCGTAACCGCAGGCTCTTGGAAGATTTCGTGGAAAAACATTTTGAAAATTCATTAATTGTCCGCTTGCCAGCTTTGTTCGGAAGTGGTCTGCGCAAGAATTTCTTGTTTGATCTCCTAAATCCGGTGCCTTCGATGCTAACGGGAGCTAAGCTTCAAGAGGCCTGTTCTGTATTAGACGAACCCTTATCATCGCGGCTGAAAGAGCTTTACGAATGGGATCGGAAGAGTGGCATGTTTAAGGTCAATCGTACAAAATTAAACGCTGATCCTAAGCGCTCTGTATTAGAACAAAAAATGGATGAACACGGGTTTTCTGCAATACAGTTTCACAACCCTGAAACAACCTATCAGTACTATGATATGAAACGATTGTGGCAAGATATAACCATTGCATTAGAAGCGGGATTATCACACATTCATTTAGTGACCGAACCTCTAGAAACAGCGCGCATTTATCACCACCTGAAAGGTAAAAAAATGCCGGAAACAAAAGCGTCACCACACCATGAAGATATGCAGACTAAACATGCAAGCGTGTGGGGCAGGTCAGGGCATTATCTTGAAGATGCCGAGGAAGTGCTGGACAAGTTATCGGGCTTTTTCGAAGCAGAGAGGTCAAATCAATGATTTTTTCTATGTCGAATATAGCATGGACACCTAATGAAAGGCTGCAGGCATACAAAGCTCTCGCCGAAGCTGACGCCAAGGGTTTGGAGATTGCGCCGGGCATTTTCTTTCATGCTGCGGCTGATCCATTTCTGCCCGATGAGAATGTTGCGCGTTCTGCCGTGAAAGAAATCGAAGAGTTTGGATTAAGTCTGGTTTCAATGCAGTCCTTATTGTTCGGCGTGGATGATGCGCACTTGTTCGGCGATATCGAACAACGCAGATCCTTTAAACATGCCATGATAAGAGCCATTAACTTGGCTGAACGTTTTCATATTCCAAATCTTGTGTTTGGTTCCCCAAAACAGCGGCGCATACCAGACGATATGACACAAGATCAGGCGAAGAACGAAGCAGCAGAAATGTTTCGAAGCCTTGGCGATATTGCTCAGAAAGCGGGCACGAAAATATCGATGGAAGCAAATCCTGAAATTTACGGCACTAACTTTCTAAACACGCTTGATGCGGTATGTAACTTTGTCTCTTTTGTGAATCATCCCGCTGTGACAACAGTTCTTGATATCGGCGCCATGCATATCAATCAAGACTTGGATTTTGATCTTAAAACCATACCAAGCCTTCATCACGTCCATATCAGTGAACCAAACCTTATGCCTGCGCCCCAAGATATCGCCGCCCTCACAAAAATTCTCCGCAGCTTAGATGAAATTGGTTATGATGAGGCTGTATCGATAGAAATGAAGCTTGCACCTGAAGGCATAAAAGTGGTTCGCGCGTCACTGGATAAACTAAATACAGCAAGAAAAAACATAGGGATTCCAAATGCAGGATAAAAGCTTAGAACACAGTCTGGAATCGCAAACACGGGAAGATATACTTATATCCGTTTGCTTTTCTGATATCCCACCAACAAACGAAGCGTTTCAAAAATTGCGTGCACTTGCAAACAAGCTTGATTCAAAATATCGCTTTCGAGAAATCATTATTGTGGCCGATGATCGATTTTGTGACAGCTATATGCCTTTGGTGGAGGAGATTTCAGACTTACGCCTGTTAACGGTTCCGGAAGGCGTAAGGCTCTATGACCGTAGGCTTGTGGCGGCGGAGGAGGCAATTGGCGATGTCATTTTAATCGCCGGGTTTGATGAAATACAATATGTTGAAGTTATTGATATGCTTGAGGAAGCCGCAAATAAAAAAGTAATTTGCCTTGTCGAGCAATCTAAAAAGAGCTTTATCAGAAACACGCTGTTTGCTCCTGTAAACATGCTGGGTAACCTCGCCGGATTTACAGTGAACTTGAACAATTTCCAAACAATTTCATTGCCGCGCACGATGCTCAATCAAATTCTGTCACACAGTGACCCGCAAATAGCGCTTCGTTTCCCGCCCAAAAGTCCGATGTTGCCGATAACACGCTTCAAGGCAGAAAAGAATATGTCTTTCAGCAAAGACCTAAGTCAGGTGATTAGGCGTATGCAAATTCTACAGCGTATTCTTGCACATTTATCGCCGTTTCTCTTAACCCTTGTGGCAATCTGTTCATCATTGCTTGCGCTTATTGGGTTTGCCTATGCTTTGTATATTGTCATTGTTCTTATTACGGTCGAAGACATAGCGCCCGGCTGGCTAACAACGTCAACGATGCTCACTGTTACTTCGATATTTATGGGTATTTCTACTTTGGGGCTAAGTCTTGCTCTCCAACATCTTCTTAATCTAAGCAAACGAAAAACCTATGAAAGAGTTGTCCATGAGGTCAATCAGATTGATCTGTTCGGCAAAGTGGCATCCGATCTGAATGTTAACGTTGAGCGCAACAAGTCGCTCGATAAAAGGGATCAAAGTGCATGATATCATTTAAAGCCGATTTTGATTATATCATTATTGGCGGTGGTTTTTATGGATGTTGTCTGGCACTTTTTCTAAGGTCGATCACAAAACGCGTGTTGCTTGTCGAAGCCGAAGAAAAGCTTATGAATAGGGCTTCGCGCGTCAATCAGGCGCGCATTCATACCGGCTTTCATTATCCGCGATCGGCCGTGACGGCAGTGAAATCAATGATGTTGCATCAGCGATTTATTGAGGATTTTTCAGAAGCCGTCGTTGATGATTTCCAAATGATTTACGGTATTGCGCGGCGAAGATCAAAAATATCAGCAAAAAGATTTTATAGAATGTTTCGGGATCTCGGTGCCCCCATAAAACCGTCTTCCCCTACTCAAAAAGCATTGTTTGATAAAGAGATGATCGAGGATTGTTTTTCCTGTTTTGAAGTAGCCTTCGACCACTCTATCCTTAAACGAAAATTAACCGAGCGTTTGGATGCAGCCGGCGTAGAGGTTCGGTTATCAACAGAACTCACAGAGCTTGTATCTTCAAAAGAACGTGTTACGGCACAACTTTCTGATGGCACAGAGCTTACGGCGCGTTACGCCTTTAACATTACGTATTCCCAAGTGAACAATATTCTAAGCAAAGCCGATTTGCCGTTGGCACCCGTAAAGCACGAGCTTTCTGAGATTGCGCTAATCAAACCCCCAAGCGAATTAGAAAAGTTAGGGGTGACGATTATGGATGGTCCGTTTTTGTCGTGCATGCCATATCCGTCTGAAAATCTTCACTCTTTAACTCACGTTCGATATACACCCCATAAGAGCTGGACAGGCTCTATACCAAAAGATGTTGATTGCACCCAGCTTGAAACACACGCCATGCATATGATCAGAGATGCACAACGTTATCTTCCGTGTTTATCGGAGAGCCAATACAACAAATCAATCTATGAAGTCAAAACTGTTCTTGTGAAAAACGAACATGATGATGGCCGCCCTATTTTGTATCAGCAAAAGCCTGAGCATAGCCGTGTGATTTCAATACTTGGCGGGAAAATTGATAATATTTATGATCTTTTTGACCTTGTCAAAAGCACAGATGAAGAATTCGCAGGCGCAGACGATTCATTAATAATAGGCAAATAGTAATAGATGGAATTTCTTCGTTTTTTTTGTGTGTCTTTAGTAGGTGTGGTCGTCGATATAGCTATAGCCTACACAATTGTTATTACTTTTGATGCTGCTTTATGGCTCTCTGCTGCTGTGGGTTTTATAAGCGGCGCTTTGATAAATTATGTCTTGCACGAGCTTTGGACGTTTAAAAGTCAGATGCGAAAACTTTCAAAGAACAGAGCAGCTTATTTTTTAACCATGTCCTCAATTGCACTGATTATTCGTCTTACGTCTGTGATTGCGCTGGAGTATTTTTTCAGCTCTTTCCATGACTTGGCTATTTTGGTTCTTGCTGTAGGAATATCATTTTGCTTTAACTATCTTTCAGCAAAGTTTTTGGTGTTTTCATCAAAAGAGAAAAAGTGAAAAGTTCTAAATGAAAAATAGTTCCTCTGTTGAATATGATGATAAAGGTTGGGACGTTCCTGACTTTGAAAACGTCACATATAGAGAAAAACAGAACAAGTATGCTCTTGTTATACCTGTTATCAATGAAGGAGAGCGCATCCGTGAACAGCTTTTGCGTATTACTGAAGCCAAGTTACCAGTTGACGTTATCGTTTCTGATGGCGGTTCTACAGATGGGTCGTTAGAGCCCTCATTTATTAAGAAAACATGTGTGAGTGCTGTTTTAACAAAAACAGGCTCAGGAAAATTAAGCGCACAGCTTAGGATGGCGTATGCTTGGTGCATTCGAAAAGGGTATGGCGGCGTTGTCACGATTGACGGTAATGGAAAAGACGGTGTCGAAGCTGTTGCAGATATGGTTCAAAAGCTTGAAGAGGGGTATGACTATGTTCAAGGGTCAAGGTACCTGAAAGGTGGTTTGGCAAAAAACACACCGCATGAAAGAACGTTCGCTAATCGTTTTATACACGCACCGTTGCTAAGTCTAGCAGGTAAACATTGGTTCACCGATACAACAAATGGTTTTCGCGCTTACTCTGCACGATATCTTACCCACCCCGAGGTGCAACCCTTTCGTGATGTCTTCCAAAATTATGAACTGCTTTTTTACTTAACAGCAAGAGCAGGGCAAATCGGCATGAAAGTAGGGCACGTGCCCGTGAAGCGCATTTATCCGGATGTAGATAAAATCCCGACAAAAATAACAGGATTTTTATCCAAACTAATGGTGTTGGGTCAAACTATTAATGTTGCTACAGGCGGCTACACACCGAACGAAAACGTAAAGCACGCTTATTCACCGATACCCGGAATCATAACATTTTTGATTATTTTAGTGCTGTTTATCTTAAATTTGGCTGCGCCACCTTATGGCCCCGACGGCTGGGCTTACTATGAGCTTTCACAAACTATATTTACCGATTTTTTTCACATCACGCATTTGCGCACCTATTGGACTGATGTTGCTAGATCATCAAGTTTTCCGCTTCTTTTTCCAATTTTGATAGGAGTGCTTGACGCCGTTTTTAGTACAGGTGAAAGAACTGCCGTTATTATCTCTTTCCTATCATTTTTTATTTTTGCGTTTTTGTCAGAACGTATCATTCGCCGAAACTTTAATTTGCCATTTATAGGTTATGGCCTTGCTTTGACTCTAGCCGTTTCTTGCTTGCATCAAGACCTCATCACAGGGATGACAATCCCATTACAACTATGTTTTTATCTTGTGCTTTTCTCGTTGTTGTTAAGATACAAAACCTTACAGCTAACCGAGGCTATCTTAGTAGGCGTTGTAACAGGCTTAGCGATGCTCAATCGTTTTGATGGAGTGATGCTCGTAGCTTTAATACCAGCAATGATTTTCTTTTTAACACGAAAAATTGTGCCGAGTTTAGTAGCCGCAGCAATTGCTGTAGCTGTTTTCTCTCCGTGGATATTATACTCACAAACATATTTTGGTGTTCCACTTGTCTCGGACAATTCTGTCGTTGCAAAAGCTGTGAGCTACAGTGCACATGTGACGGATTGGTGGCCGACGCCGCAACCAACGCTATGGGATGATTTTGAAGGATGGTTTGCAAAAGTTTTAGACAACGCAACATTTCTCACTTTTTATTTGATAATTAATTTTTTAATCGTCCCTGTTTTTTTGTTTCACTGTATTTTTCTGCTTTTCACATTAAGTATCATAGACTTTTTTGCATTAAGCAGCTTAAGAAAACAAAAACCTAAATCACGTCATTATGAAAAAATAAGTGTGATCGGCTTGTTTGCTCTGGCTATGCTTATTTTATCGTTACCACAAATACTAACGGGTTATTTCACGATAAGGTATTGGCCTGGATTTTACTGGTTTACACTATTGCTGGCGGTAACGTTAATCTTGGGGAAATTAAATAGCTGGCAACAAGCTCACTTGTTTTCATTCATATACTTTATTTTGATTTCAGTATTATTTATTCCTTCGATAAGCCAACAATATCCTAATCTCGCTGCTGCCGCTTATAGCTACCCGAAAGAGTGGAAATCTTTCGATGATCCTCAAATTATTGAAGATTTAAGCCAATGCCTCGGAGGAAATAAGAGGGATAGAATATTGGTGCTCGATGATCTTGTTGATCAGAGTTTGACTGCTCGCATAGGCGGGCAGGGCGGTTTTCCTGTTCTTTTGGAGCCAAAAAACTTTCGTTTCGAGCGAATAGACACAGCGGAATATCCTAAATTTGTGAAGGCGTGGAATGTGAGATACATTCTTGTCGTTAAACCTGAGAGAGAAGAATTCGCCTTGAAAACATTCTCTTTGCAAAAAGTTGAAGATTGTAATTTGATTTTGTACAAAGTTACGAACTAAAAAACTCTGTATTACCCATACATAGACTGCAAACTGTTAGAGCCTGATTTAACAAAAAACGTTCGTTAAAACTCATATCTTATAGATGTAAGTGCAGTGGTGTTATCCGTGTCATTGACAAAGCTGTAATTAACACCTGTGTTCAACGAAACACCTCGCGCAACGTCAATACGAGAGCCCAGAGCAAAAGCACGTCTTTCGTCACCGTCATAATCACCAAGACTGCCCTCTGCTGAAAATCTGTAGGCACCATACTTATACAGCACCCCTAGAGATCCGAAAAAGTGGTCATTTTTATCATTTGTGACATCAACATCGACTGTCTCGTAACCCAGCTGAGTTGCAATAAGAAATGTAGCATATACATATTGACCAACAATAGCCGTACCAAGCGTATCTCCTTCATCACTCGTACCATTACCTTCTGCAGTGTCGCCTTTGCGCAAGCGAGCAGACGCATAGTACACACTCTTACCAATCGGTTGCTCAAAAGTAAGGCCAGCTTCGGCATGGCCTTCCTGGTCTGCCGCTAATGATACTTCATAAGAATTATATCTGACAGAGTATGAAGCACCTGTTTCGTCCAGGGTACCTAAAAAGTCATCATTCTCAAGATCGGCATTTCCAAAACCACGCGTGCGTCTGGTATTCTCATGCACAGTTTCCGTGACGTTTCCCGCCGCAAATGAGCCCCATTCATCATAAATGAAAAAGGCAAAATCATCTGTATATTCATCATTCTCGTCGTTGTCCGCCAAACGATCATATCTTCCGACATATTCTGCGGCGACCTGAACTGTATTCGGCAATTCTGTTTCTAATCTCACACGGCCTACAGCACGCGTATTGTACGTATCGTTGTCGCTCGTGAAGTTATATTCTGCAGCTTGATCAATCAGAAAATTTCCGTTCAGTGTTGCCGGCCCGATTTCAACAGCCAGCGGCTCTTCAAAAAACGATAGATTGTCATAGTTTATCGGCACACTCTGCCCGTTAGCAAATGCTGCAGAAAACGGGGCTAGGGAGCAAAGGGTTAGTAGCTTAAAAAATCTTGAGTTTTTCATTTTATCCTCCCTACGCAGCCTTTGAGAACGCATTGGCGAAAACATAATCGGCAAGGTTTTTACCAATCCGCAATCCTTCGACATTATCAGCATCCCAATGAACGCCACCGTAAATACGACTTGCGCCATTTTCTTCTGCGGCCTGCCATAAACTTGTCCATGAACGTCTTACGCCTGCTAATTGCTTCGGCCAGTTGACGAGGTCTGGTGCCTCCGCAGAGAAGCTGACCTCATCGCGACCGATAAAGTTTGCAATCATTCGCGCTGCCGCCCCGCTAAAGGTCGAATGACCAGAGGTGTAGGCGGGGAAGTCCGGGGTAAAAATCAAGCTTCTCCAGTTAGATTGTCCAAGCCCAGTAATCGCTGGGTTGTCCATTTTATCTGTTCTGAAACGTATGGCTGTTTCCGGGCGGACGATATCATGCGCGTACTTACTATCCCATGTTGTTATCGCCGCATCAGCCTGCCCCAGACTTAACAGTGCAAACATGCGCGCTTGCTCAAGCAGGGACAAATTCATATCTTGCGTAACATTCATCGCAACAATCAGCCAATGACCCGGTGGAGTCACACCACGTGGTCCGTCTTCCCAGAAAAACGCGATTTCCGTTTCATCCTCGGTACGTGATTTACTATCATACGCACCAATTTCTTTTACACGGTTATACTGCTCTGCAAACTCTGGGCTTCGCGGATCGGGGAAGTCATTCGCCAAAAACGATCTCTTACTTTGCATCACCCAAGGCTTTTGTGCGCCCCAACCAGGGAAAAGTCCACGATTGAAATTCCCTAGAAACGGGGCATCTTCCGCACCGTAGAACGGCCCTGTCGGCGACCATTTCAGAACATCATCACGCCGCGGATATCGACCGAGATAGAAATTTGCTTTATTTGGTTCCGAACCATCATTCGCACGACTCTTGATGACTACATTCGCGGCATAGCGGCCATATTGAATGCCTTGCGCCTTGCTTTCGTCATTCGGATATTCAGCCAGGAAATGATTGCGGTCAAAGATAAAAGAGGATTGCATCCCCTCGCTCAAAGCCATTGAAAAGGCAACACCATAAGCCACTTCTGCGTTTGCGGTGCTTGGCCCTTTTTCAATATTATATGGCGTGTTGTATGAACCCTGAATTCCATTTACTGCCAAAAACCCTGCCATGTGCGCCATCGCGAAAACACGTGTTGCAGGCGGAGGTGTGTAAGACTGATTACGAACAGACTGCAGCATAATGTCCGTCCAACGAAATGTCGCTGTTCTGTTTTCTGGTTTTACAACCTTTGTCAGGTAAGAACGCTTGGACGGTGCAAGCGAAGAACAGCTTGTCAAGAAAGTTGACGGTAGAACGGCCAGCGCACTGCCAGCGGCAAAACCTTTAATCACATCTCTGCGGGAATAGTGTGTATTAGTCATTAATAATGTCTTTTGATTTTTTTAGACCGGGTTTGTTTACTCAGTTTAATTTCTACTTCTTATTTATTACATAATTAATCTTATAATTGAAGATGAAATTATAACTTTCTGTTTAGAATCTTCCAATCAATTCAAAAAAATTATTACTCAGATTTTTGAATAATCACATGAACACTAATCTGCGGCTAACTTTTGTTCTATATCTATAATAATAAAAGAAGAAGTTCTGTACAAAAAAACAAAAGCCACTACTATCTTAGCTATCTTAAAAAGACATACGCAAAAACATGAGGAAGAGATGACGCGAATTTTGGTTGCCGCTATCATTATCACAACTATTGCAAAGCCTGCATATGCCTATATTGATGTCGCAATAGGCGGATTAATATTACAGGCTTTGATCGGCGGTTTTTTTGCGTTTCTTGTGATCTGGCGTGACTGGATTACACGTTTGAAAAACTTTTTCAAAGGTAAGGGTTTTATCAACGATACAGTAAGTTCAGAGGAAAAAGAAGATGCAGAGGGTCAGAGCGCGGAAAATGATAATGATGCGGAGCCGGAAGACCCAGTAAAAGCTTCCGCAGAATAATATGAAGCAAGAACGTTCTTCAT
>WGNT01000055.1 GCA_016124425.1 Cytophagales bacterium | reverse complement strand
TTATTGGCGCGGGGTTTGCCGGGCTTAAGCTGGCGAGAAAACTCAGAAATTCTGACTACCAGGTGATTCTTTTGGATAAGAATAACTACCACCAGTTTCAGCCTCTTTTCTATCAGGTAGCTACTTCCGGCCTCGGCCCAAGCGCCATATCATTTCCGTTGAGGAAGGTGTTTCACAAATCCAAAAATATCATTTTCCGAATGGCAGTGGCCGAGCGAATAGATGAAAAATCCTCCCGGGTGTATACGCATGTAGGCTACCTTGATTATGACTACTTGATTTTGGCCTTGGGAGCTGATACCAATTACTTTGGTCTGAAAAACATCGAACGATATAGCAGTCCGATGAAGTCGGTTTCCGAGGCGCTCTACATCCGCAACAAAATCATTTCCAATTATGAAACTGCCATCAACATTGCAGATGTGGAACGAAGGAAAACCATGATGAATGTGGTCATCGTTGGTGGTGGACCCACCGGTGTGGAACTAGCCGGCGCTGTGGCGGAACTTCGAAACAATGTTTTTCCGAAAGACTATCCCGAGCTCAATTTCAAGAACATGAAAGTTGTACTTATTGAAGCAGGACCAAGCCTGTTGACGAGTATGTCCGATCCGGCTAAATCCAAGGCCAAAGCGTACCTCGAGCAATTGGGTGTGGAGGTGATGGTTCAAACCCAAGTACTGGATTACGATGGAAAAGAGGTAACACTTAAAGGCCGCGATCCCATCGCAACGCACACCCTTCTTTGGGCTGCTGGAATTACCCCAAACCAAATCGATGGCATTAAACCAGACCAAGTCCTGCCAAATGGGAGGTTAGTGGTAAATGAGTTCAACTTGCTTCAAAATACCGAAACCATTTTTGCGCTGGGAGACCAATGTATATGTGCATCTGAGGAATATCCCCGTGGACATCCACAGGTAGCACAGGTAGCCTTACAGCAGGCGGACAACTTGGGCAATAACCTTCTAGCGCTACAGAAAGGGAGACCGTGGAAAGCCTTTCGCTACAAGGACTTGGGCTCTATGGCTACGATAGGTAGAAAACTTGCAGTAGTAGACCTCCCCTTTGTTCGCTTTCAGGGTGTGCTAGCATGGCTCACCTGGCTGTTCGTCCATCTTATGGCTATTCTGGGAGTAAAAAACAAACTTTTCATATTCATGGATTGGGCATGGAACTACCTCGCCTTTGATCCAAGTTTACGGCTTTTGATCCGTCCACGGCAACGGACCGATAGGAACAAAAAAGAGCTGTCTCCGCATTGATTTTCATAACCCCTTTTGACAATAAATCTGCACGATTTTATAGTCGACCTTTATTGACTCATTACTTCTAGTTGACGTTCAGAAATGTAGCTACACCTAGACCCTATAAACCCATCTCGATACGGGAGTATCCGAAACCGGTCTCCCGTCGGCTACGGCTTGTACAGAAGACATGACAGCTTCGCCTATTGCCTCCCGCCTCGCTGTCAAAGGCACTTACTAGTCCAAATTCATAAAGCTTAACACCACCTAAATGATATCGTTAAGGTTTATTAACAATAGCAGCCAAGTCGGAGATTAAACTTTACATAGCAGCTTTGGTCTAATCCGTATAAACCAATTAAATAAAAAAAATCATGAAAAAGCTATTGTTTATCTTCACCCTAAGTCTCGGCCTAATAGTCAACTCCAACGCACAAAGAGGGAACAATGCCGAGGCACCGAATAGAACCCCCGAAGCCCTCGCTGAGCGAATGTCTACGCGTATGGCGGAAGCATTGGAATTAAGTGACACCCAGAAAAAGGAAATCTATGACATCCAACTGCAACAAATCCAAGACAGAATGGCCAATCGGGATGAAATGAGTCAAGAAAGAAAGGCATCCATGGCCAAGCATCAGGAGAAGATAGCCGAAGTACTCACTCCGGAACAACAACAAAAATGGGAAGAAATGAGGCAAGAAGAACAAGGACGGCGGGGAAATATGAGAGATTCCAGGAAAGAACACCCCGAGGGTCCTTCTAATAGAGGCAGACGACAAGGGAGAAACGGCGGTCCTCACAGTACAAGTCCAAATTAAATTTAACTATGGGGAAGGTTTTCCCTTCCCCATTTTCATTATGCTAGTTATCACAGTATTTTTTTATCTTTACAGACGCATGAAAAAAGCAATAATCGTTCTTCAAAAAGCCCCTGTCCCAGGAAACGTAAAAACCAGACTTGCCGCACGTGTCGGAGAAAATGAAGCCCTTCGCGTATACCAATTCCTTGTGGAACATACCCATCGGCAACTGGCCGGCATAGCCTCAGCCATTTATGTCTACTTTTCTGGGGAGCCGGATCTGACCTATTTAAAGCTGCCTAATTATTACGTCAGAACCCAAAAACATGGTAACTTGGGCCAACGCATGCATGCGGCATTCGCAGAAGTCTTCGCTTCCGGACATGATCAAGTGTTGATTGTAGGTACCGACTGTTACGAGCTGCAGCCTAATATAATCCTCGATGCGTTTGATGTACTTGCTTCTAAAGATGTGGCTATTGGACCTGCCAAAGACGGCGGCTATTACCTACTTGGAATGAACAAACTGACACCAGAACTATTTAATGGAATTACCTGGAGTACAGACACCGTATACATGGATACTATGGCAATAGCGACATCGCTGGGCTTAGACGTACATACACTGCCGCTATTGAGCGATGTGGATAGGTTTGAGGATTTAGGGGAATTAGCAAACCTGCTAGGCGTGCGAGAAAACAACCTCTAGGATTGATGAAATTGGCAGCTATTCCGGTATGATATAACACCAACAAACGGTGCTTATCAGCGCCTGCGCTACCTTCCGAAGACTAAATCTCTCCTATCCAACCATTTTGCGTGAATGATGCGGGTGTGTTTCCAGGCTTACCTATGGAGTTACCAAAGATCATTTCCAACCTGATTTTTGTTACCAGAAAATGCTTACCTGAGTAAAGTAAACGCTCTTAACCAATAAATTTTGGCGCCTTTTTCAATGCGCTGTAGTATCTTGGGAGGTTCTTCTCCGCCAATATTTTAGGATTTCCAGCCAGAAAACGCCTGCAAAAGCAGCCAAGAGCGCGTATACAATGAGTTCAAACGGGATGGTTTCAAACTCAAAAACAGCCCTCACTGGCGCCACTAGAAGCGCGATGACTAGCACGACCAATGATGCTCCCAATATTAGTGGCATAAGCTTATTCGGATAACGTATTGTTTGTAGAACGGAGTAGTAGAACGAACGGTTTGCTAGGGTCAAAAAGAGATTACAAAAAACCAACGTGGTGAACACCACTGTCCGTACAGTTTCATCAGACTCTCCTTGCTGCATAAGTACATATCCAAGACTTAGGCATACAACGGTTATGGCAATACCCTGAACAACAGAAAGTGACAGCTCCTTAAATGAAAAAAAGCTATCGGACATTTTGCGGGGAGGCTGCTGCATGGAGTTAGCTTCTAAGGGTTCATTCTCAAAGACAATCGAGCAGGTAGGGCCCATGATCAACTCCAGAAAAATCACGTGGATTGGAGAAAATAGATTGATGAGGTCCCAACCCAATACAAGCGGCAGCAGCACAATCAGAATAATGGGGATGTGGATTGAAATGATATACCGTATCGCCTTTTTCAGGTTTTCATAAATCCTCCGACCCAAGGCGATTGCCTCAGGCATGTGTGACAAGTCATCATCCATAAGCACAAGATCAGCTGCCATTTTTGCGACTTCGCTTCCCCGTTGCCCCATCGCTATTCCAATATGGGCGGATTTAAGTGCTGGGGCATCGTTTACCCCGTCACCTGTCATAGCGACGATCTCACCGTTTGCTTTAAGGGCCTCGACCACCCTTAATTTCGCTTCGGGAAACATCCTTGCAAAAATGGAAACATCTTTGACTTCCCGTACAAGTTCCTCCTGGCTAAGGGCCATTACTGAATCACCTGTTACTACATGGCCTTTTGTTTTTAATCCCACCTGATTTGCGATGGCTACAGCAGTCTTTGCATAATCTCCGGTAATCACCTTTACGTCAATCCCCGCCTCATAAAATGCATTCAACACGGTGGAGATATTTGCTTTTGGTGGATCATAAAATGCCAATAAGCCCAAAAATTCATATGTAAGCTCGGACTGAGATTCGGGCAATTTTTCATGTACGGCTGAAGCCTTTCCAACTCCCAAAATTCGGTAGCCTTGTGACGAAAATTCATTTACCTTTTTAAAAAGAAGGGCCTTTTCCTCGCTGTTAAGCTTAGTCTGATTCAAAACGCCCTCAACACTTCCCTTGACCGCAATGACAGTTTGGCCATTTTGCTTCTTAAAGACATGTGTCATTATAGGCGGAGTGCCTGCTAGCGGATACTCATGGATCATTTTCGCTCCAGCTCGCTCATCTACTGCCGCTAACATTGCATAAAAATGATGGATGGATTTCTCCATTGGATCAAAAGGCAATATTTCAGAGGCCCAAAGGCCATATTCCAACACCGGAGAAAAAACGGGACTAGACTTGGTAAGATCGACTGTCCTACCTGTTCTATGCTCGAAGATGGCCCTTAGTTCCATTTTGTTTTCTGTCAGGGTGCCTGTTTTGTCGGTACAAATGACCGTAGCAGCTCCCAGTGTCTCTACCGTATAGGGGCTTCTACTGATTATTTTCTTCTTGTACAGGTGATAGGCTCCAAGGGCCATAAATGTGCTAAATGCAACGGGAATTTCCTCAGGCAAAACAGACATGGCCAATGTCAAACCCTGTAGAAGCGCATTTAACAGATCTCTCGAAATCAGGTAATTGATGACCCATACCATCAAAAACGCGATAGCACCAACGATGACCATCGACCGGACAAAGCGTTTAATCTGGATTTGCAAGGGGGTTTTTGTTTGGACCACTTTCCCGATACTAGCTCCGACTTTTCCCAGTGCGGTATTTCCACCGATTGCGCAGACTTCAGCGACACAACTGCCGGTATCGACCATCGTTCCCTGATAAATTAGCGGTCTCTCTGAAGTAGTGTCTTTAAACACAGCGAGTGACTCCCCCGTCAAAATACTTTCATTCACTGAAAAGTCGTGTGCCTCCACAATTTTCCCGTCAGCTGGGATGAGGTTTCCGTCCTCTACTAGAATCAAATCGTTCATGACGATCTCCTCAGTGGGAAGACTGACTACTTCTCCGTTTCGAAATACTTTTGCTTGGGGACTGGACAATAGCTTGAGTGCGTTAACAGCGCTACGGCTTTTGTTTTCTTGAAACAGGGAGATACCAGAAACCAAGCCCAATGCGACCAGCATTATTATTCCCTCAGTAGATTCTCCCAATAAAAAATAGATAATCGCAGCAAACACCAAGATGATAAACAGGGGTTCAAGTATGACGTTCAAAAGGGCTAACCAAATAGTGCTTTTTGTCCTATTCTCTGTCTCGTTGGCTCCAAAAGCCAGTTTACTCTCGGCTACCTCCTGATCACTTAGGCCTTGATAATCCATATTTTTTGAAAATCGATTAAAAACCCAGGTTACCTTTTTCCCCAATCAAGTTATTAAACTTGATTCCAAATTAGTTAAGAGAAAGGGAAAAATTTGGGTATTAAAACCTTTTGCAACTCCTCAGTTTATTAATTTATCCTAATATCCATATATAATCTAAAATATCAACAAATATCCCTAAATTAATTAGATAGACTTTAATCCTCTATATCCACTGCAAATCCTTCCCGAATTTCAGGATGCCTGATTTCACCTCCTGTTGCTGGTCTCTTTTCCTAAAAAGAGGACATATTTGAGTAGGATTTTCCCTTCCAATTCGCCCCGAATCCGAGTAAGGATAGAAATCCTAACCCATATGATAAGTAGGCAAATGTCTCACCAGCTTCTTCATGGGCTTCAATGTATTTTTCCTCAATACCCGGAAGATTTTCGATAACCTCTTCCGCATCTTCTCCTGTACCAAACCCCGGCAGGGTGAATAAAGCACCAAGGATAAACAATCCCAAAGCCGTTTTTTTAATGACTTCTGATTTGAAAACAAATCCAGTTACCATGACCAACAACCCGATAATGGGGATAATGATGGGAAAATGGTTGAATACGAGATGAAGATGCGCGTCGTTCATAATTTCAAATTTTAGTTTAAGGTCATTTTATCAATTGAAATCCGCCTTTTGAAAGAAAGACGCTTTTTGAAAAGACATCATTTTCGAATCGAATTTCTATCATTTGATCATCCTGTAGCCCTATTTCTACTTTAGTCTTTTTGAGGTAGTAGAGATCATTTTCTTTCTTTTCCAAAGCGAGTACATAATTCACCTCGTTGGAATTGATTACCGAGGCAAAGGGCAATGCGGTATTTTTGCTACTTTTAACGGCGATTTTTGCTTCGATAAACATACCTGGAACGAGCTGATTGCCCTCTTTCTCGTCATCAAGATGGACGTGAACATTTAGCATGCGACTTTCATTGATAGATTGTCCGATAAGGAAAATTTTTCCCCCAAACTCCCTGCTTTTATTATCCGGAAGGTAAAAGGTGACCTGCTGCCCGATTTCCAAGGCAATGGCATCTTGCTCAAATACATTGAGCTCAATATGCAGGTGCTCTTTATTGATAATCGTTAGCGCAATATCAGAGGGTTTTAGGAAAGTTCCTTGATTGACTTTTATAGATTCAACATAGCCAGAAATAGGCGCATAAATATTTGCCCTAGAGGTGATCTTGGTAGGTTCCAGATCGGTGGCGGAGATATTGACCAACTGCAGTTTCTTCCGGAGGCTTTCTGTAGTTGCCATGGTGCTTTTGTACTCGGATTCTGCCTTTGCAAAACTCTTTTGCGAAGAGATGTTTTCCGCATTGAGCGTTTGTTGGCGTTCATAGTCCGATTTAAAGTAGGAAAGCTGGCTCATCGCATCGAGATAATCCTGCTGCATCTGCACAAACTCTGGGTTTTCCAAGGTAAAGAGAACCTGTCCTTTTTGAATCTTTTGACCTACGAGCAAGTCAAATCGAATGATATTTCCGCCAAAATAGGAACTCACATCAAAGCGCCCTTCTGCGGGAATATCGACCATGCCGTTGGTTAGGATAAAATCCGAAAAAGTATGAACTGAAAGTGAATCCCAAGTCATTTGTGCTTTATCAAACTGTGCTTGGGTAATGATGATTTCATTGGGCTCGCTCTCTTGGGGAATTTCTATAGATTGGTCTTTATCCGTCCCGCATGCAGAAAACATCTGAGAAGATAATACCAAAAGAAAGGTGATATATAAATAATTTTTCATGTTTCAGGGATTGATCAGGTAGTTGATTTCCAAAACGGTCATATTATACCCTTGCAGATTGGCAAGGTATTCGACCTCAATATTTCTCGAGTTCTCAAGCAGTAGGACGTATTGAAAGAAGTCGATTTCACCTTCTTTAAATGCTTGAATGCCTTGGGTTATCAATTGCTTGCTGAGTTGCTGTCCTTCCTCGGTATAGAAGGAAATCGCCTCTTGAAATTTTTGTAATTCTATTTCGAGTTGCTTTTTTCTGTTGTCCAGTTGGAACGTATAATTTTCAGAAGCCAAGGTGGTTTGGGCCAGTTCGAATTTCGATGAATTGATTTTAGCTTTTTGAGCTCCGAACCACAGCGGAATGGCAACACCTACCTGAAAACCGGGATAAATTTTTGCACCAAGCGCCGAATTTGTTCCGCGGTAAACCTCTCCATAAAGGTCTGGAAGTAGCCTTTGCTTTTCCAAAGACAGCATATCGGATCTCCAATTTATCGATTGCTGAAAAAACTGTATGCCCGGGTGGGAATCCTTTTCCCAGTCCTTTGGTGACAAGGGATCAAGATCTTGGTCGGGGATTTCAAATTCCCTGCCCAACTGTATCATTTGATCCAACTTTACATATGTCTGATTTATGCTTTCAGTAGTCTGTGCCAGGCGGACAGCTAGCTCCCGCATTTTACTTCGGGCAGTTAATTTTTCCAGGTAGTTGGTCTCACCAACATCATACCTTCTCTCTGCTGCGATGGAAAACTGCTGGTAAAGACTATCCAAAAAGATGTAATTTTCCTCAAGCTTCTGTAAATATACGATGGTGTAAAAGGCCTGTGATACTTCCTTGATGATCTGATTTTGAGTCAGGTAAAACTGTTGTTGTTCCACCATACTCATAGCCTCAAACACCTTCCGTTGTTTTCCATAGATAGTTGGAAATTGAATGTTTTGGCTTATTCCGAAAACTTTATTAGAAAAACCGTTCTCGGCAATGTCATTTTGGTCATGCCTAAAATAGACTTGAGTCCTGTCCAAATTGAACCCTGCCGGAATCATCGCCCGTGTGGCTTCTAATTTTTGGTGGGCAGATTGAAGAGCTAGGTTATTTTTTAGAGCGAGGTCAATGGATCCCGCAAGATCAAGAGCTATTCTCTGTGAAATACCTTCCAAAGGGTAGACTAGCAACAACCAAAGGAGAAAAAAAGGTACGTTATTGGTGATCTTCATGGCTTTTCTTGGTTGAGTGGAACATCGTGTAGAGTACGGGTAGCACAATCATGGTCAACAAAGTCGCAGATATCAAGCCTCCGACAACGACGGTGGCTAATGGACGTTGAACTTCAGCTCCGGCAGAAGTAGAAATCGCCATAGGCAAAAATCCCATTGCGGCGGCAGCTGCTGTCAGCAATACTGGACGAAGCCGCTCTTTCGTTCCTCTTAAAATAAGGGATTTAAGATCACCGACATGCTCCTTTTGTAATTCCTTAAAATGCTCAATTAGCACAATTCCGTTGAGGACTGCAATCCCGAAAAGGGCAATAAAACCCACGCCGGCCGATATACTGAATGGCATGCCCCGAATGTATAACAACATGATTCCGCCTACAGCGGAGAATGGAATCGCGGTATAGATCATCAGAGCCTCCTTGATCGAAGAAAGGGCAAAGTACAAGAGCAAGAATATCAACGCTAATGCAATCGGTACCGCAATAGACAACCTTGCTTTTGCCATGTTAAGATTTTCAAACTGACCGCCATAATCCACATAATACCCTTCAGGAAGCTTAACCTTGGATTGGATAATAGATTGAATATCGGTTACAACGGATTGTAAATCCCTATTTCTCACATTGACCCCGATGACAACTCTTCTTTTGGCATCATCCCTAGAAATTTTAGCAGGGCCTTTGTCAAGATAAATTTCTGCAAATTCGCTTAATGGCAGCGAACTGCCATTGGGAAGGTTAACTGAAGCCTGCCGTATATCGTCGAGGTCTTTTCTGAATTCAATTGGAAATCGAGTTACCAAATCAAATTGCCTTTCTCCCTCGAAAACCGTTCCTGCTGTTTTTCCGGCAAATCCCATGGTGATGATATCGTTAAGGGTGCTAATGTTGATGCCATATTTGGCGATCTTCTCTCTATTGTATCTAATTTTCATCTGTGGTAATCCCGCTGTTTTCTCCACAATTATATCGGCAGCACCCTCCACCCCACGGATAGCAGCTTCAATTTCCTGTGCTTTTTGATTCAGTACTGAAAGGTCCTCCCCAAATACTTTAATAGCTAAGTCAGCCCTTACACCCGTAATCAACTCATTGAATCTCATTTCGATAGGCTGGGTAAACTCAAACTCCAAACCGGCGATGATGGATAGCGAATCTTTGAAGGCATCTGCCAATTCATCTTTAGTGGATGCTGTAGTCCATTCCTTGGGCGATTTCAAGGTTACAATAATATCACTTTCTTCCATAGACATGGGGTCAGTGGGGATTTCAGCAGCACCGATACGGCTGACTACCTGATCTACCTCCGGAAACTCAAGTAAAATCTTCTCTATTTCCGTCGTAATTTCAATGGTATTGCTGAGTGTTGTACCTGTTTTTAATACGGGCTGAATCACAAAATCCCCTTCATCCAACGTCGGAATAAATTCTGCCCCCATCCTGGAAAATATTCCGAAAGAGACAATCAATAAGACCGCCGCAAAGCTTAAGACCGTCTTTTTCCTTTCCAATGCCCAAGAGATTGAAGGCTGATATAGGCTATTGATCCAATCAATAAGCCTATTGCTGATGGTTCGCTTTTTCGGATCAGTGGCTTTGAGAAAGAGCGATGATACGACAGGCACATAGGTAAGTCCTAATATCATTGTCCCTAGAAGGGCAAAGCTGAAGACCTTGGCCATAGGGCCAAACATTTTCCCCTCGACACCCGAAAGGGACAGTATGGGAATAAATACGATGACAATGATAATCTGTCCGAAAACAGCCGAATGCATCATTTTGGAGGCACTCTCTATGGCGATTTTGTCTTTTTGAATCTTTGTTTCAGCCTTTGATAACCCTAAGAGCATGCTGTATTTTGCGGTCAGCTGAAATGCAATAAACTCCACAATTATCACCGCACCATCGATAATGATACCGAAGTCGATGGCCCCAAGACTCATCAAGTTGGCATCCACCCCGAAAATGTACATCAGGGATAGTGCAAAAAATAAGCTAAGCGGAATGACAGATGATATTACCAATCCAGATCTTAAATTTCCCAAAAGCAAAACCACCACAAATACCACGATCAAACAACCCAAAATCAGGTTCTCCGCAATGGTGAACGTAGTCTGTCCGATCAATTCACTTCTATCCAAAAAGCCGTTTACCACGATCCCTTCTGGAAGTGTTGGGGAGATCAGTTCAAGTTTTGCCTTTACCCTGTCAATGGTCGCTTTCGAGTCCGCATCTTTGAGCATCATCACCTGACCTAGCACTTTTTCACCTTGTCCGTTTGCCGTGATTGCCCCAAACCGATTGGCATGGCCAAAACCTACTTTCGCCACATCTCTTATATATATGGGAATGCCCTCGCGGTTATCCACCACAATCAGTCCGATCTCATCCAAGGTCTTTACTTGACCTTCTGCCCGTATGAAAAACGATTCATTGGTCTTTTCAATATACCCCCCACCCGCAATAGCGTTGTTTGCTTCAAGTGCCTGGAAGACCTGGAGAAGGTCGATATTCATTGACTTAAGCCGCTCGGGACTCACCGCCACCTCATATTGCTTCAAAAAGCCACCCCAGGTATTGACTTCCACGACACCGGCAATCCCTGACAATTGTCGTTTGACCACCCAATCCTGAATGGTCCGCAGGTCTGTCAAGCTATACCTGGCCTCATAGCCCGGTTTTACATCGATGATGTATTGGAATATCTCCCCAAGGCCTGTGGATATCGGACCCATAAAGGGTTGACCAAAACCTGTCGGAATATTTTCCTCCGCTGTTTTGATCTTTTCCGCGATCAACTGACGGGGAAGATAGGTCCCCATTTTATCCTCAAAAACTATCGTAACAACCGACAACCCGAATTTGGAAACCGAACGGATCTCCTTTACTCCGGGCAGGTTGCCCATTTCCAGTTCAATCGGGTAAGTCAGGTATTTTTCTACATCTTCAGTGGAAAGGTTTCTCGAGGTGGTAATTACTTGTACCTGATTATTGGTCACATCGGGAACTGCGCCAATGGGGATCTGTGTCAACGAATAGGTCCCAAACCCTATCAAACCAAAAATAAAGAGGAAGACGATAATTTTATTTCCGACACTCCATCGGATGATTTTGTCCAGCATGATTTTGTAGGGCTTACTATTCGTTTCTTAGCTTTCCGGATAAAACTCAAGGTGAAATTTGATCTGTATGAGATCGTCTGTTTTGATAAGCATAAAACTTGGCCGTTCTACTTTAAAAGCTTCTAGAGAAACTGGTATGGTCCCTTCAACAGTCATACCCCCTTTTACAATATCGACATATACATCGAAGGTGACCGGATTGGTAATGCCGTGGAAGATAAGGTTGCCATTTACAGTCAGTGATTGCCCCTTTTGGGAAATCCCTGTGCTTGCGAACTGCACTTTGGGGTATTTAATCGCTTCCAAAACCTCTAGCGCATGGGAATCCCTACTGGAATTTTGGCTGTCAAAATCCGCCACATTTGCACTTACGGCAACTTTCTGAATGACATTGCCCACTTCATTAACTACGATCACCGCATTCACGTTATGGGTTTCCCCAGTCCATTTATGCAGGGAATGATTGGCTGTGTAGGCTATCGTAGATTTTTCTTTATTTGCCTTCCACGTAATAGGAGCAGGATGTATCCACACCCCGGTAAGAAATGTTACAAGTAAGAACAGGGTTTTCATAGCTTTGGGGATTTAAAATTTCATGACAATAGTCGCACCCGCAAATGCTCCAAAGGCAGTGAATGCGGCGGCTCTGTGAATTTTGGCATACCTTGGATCTTCTGCCTTATCTGCCAATATATTGGTGGCAATCATGGCCGACATATGTACTGAAGCCAAGATTTTATGTGCCTTGATGGAGTTGAGACCTTTTACCTGTCGGGAAATCAAGGGAGGTGGTGAAAAAAGTGATAAGGCTGCTCCGGTAAAATACCCAACATTAACGGCACCTGCCAGTCCTTCATGCAGGTCCCCAAGCTGACCCTCTCCTTGATAAAGTCTTTGGCCGACAACACCTTGGGCTATCATGCCCGCTAAGGTCGCATATCCCAATAGTTGATGGGTCACCAGCATAGTACGTCGGATTTTTAGCTCTTTGATTCGGTTGCTTTCAGTAAGCGGCAAGATGCCGGTAGTACGCAGCAAGCCTTTCTCTCCCCAAAAAATGCGCTGGGTTACCATCATTCGATCCGGTAATAAAGCGGTCGGTGCTTCCGACTCGGTCTCGAGCATAAGTAAGAGGCTGTCTATATCTTGTCCAAAGGAATTACCGATACACAGAAAAGATATAGATACTACTAAGACTAGCTTTTTCATATACACGTTGATTATTGTATCAGCAAATGTATAGCTAGTACTCTTTTTGATTCCTTAGGGATGCCTTAAGGTTTGCTTAAGATTGGGTGGAAGGGGGAAAAATGAGCCTCACCGTTGTGCCGCGTCCCAGTTGACTATCAATTGAAATAGTTATCCCAAGCTGGTCACAAAGTTTTTTGACGATAGAAAGGCCCAAGCCTGAGCCTGGGATTCTTCGGAACTCAGCGGAGTTTTCCCTAAAGAAGGGGTCAAACAATTTCGGTAGCGATTCCTTTTTTATTCCTGTGCCTTCGTCTATTACATCCAATATCGTCTCAGCGTTTGTCTGTAAAAGCAACACGGTAACGGTTGTCCTAGGCAACGAATATTTCAGGGCATTTTGGATCAGATTAGTTAAAATAATAATGAGTGATTTTTCATTTGAGCTGACATAGGTAGGATGAGAGGTTTCATTTACAAAGGTCACCTTCCTTTGTCCGTCAATCACAACTGAGTCTACTACTTCTTCTACGATGCTACCTAGATCTATCTCATGTACATCACATACCTCTAACTCGACTCTCGCTAGGTCCAACAGTTGATCGATAATCTCATTTAACTTGTTAATTTCTATGAGACCCGATTGTATTTTTGCCACGTATTCCTCCTGCGTTCTCGACTTTCGAATCAATACCTCAAAGCTTCCTTTAAGAACTGCAAGCGGTGTTCGCAGTTCATGGGAGGCATAGGAGGTGAATTCTTGCTCCCTTTTCATGGCTTGTTCTAATCTTTCCAACAGACCGTTAATAGCTACAGTAAGCTGCTTTAGTTCATCATTGTTTTCTGAGAGCGGAATTCGTTGGTTAAGGTTTTTCTGGGAAATCAAGTTGGTTAATGCAGTGGTTTTTACCACTGGCTCTATACTTTTACCAGCCAAATAGCGCATGGTCAAAAAAAGTGAAAGGAGAATTATTGGATAAAGTACGATCAAGATTGATTTTAAATTGGACAAAAGTTTCCTTGATTGTTCAAAGGAGGTCGCTACCAATAGATATCCCTCTATCCTGGAATTGTTGGTAAGGGCTATTTGCATCTGACGTACCTCTTGGTCGTTTAATAGCTGCATAAACCCAACGGTTGCGGATGTATGCCCCTTTTTGAAGCCTAGATGCAACTTTCCTAGGTTGGGAGATTTGTCAAGTTGCTTACCATCGGTATCCACGATCTCGATGAAAATGGGGTGAAACTGTGTTTCTTTATGTTCAGCCTCCTCCCATTCGTCTTTATGTAAAAAGCGCAATTCTCCATCTACAATCGAAATTTGATCTTCGTGAATTTTCGTTTCACGTGTTAAATCCCGATCCACAGCACTGACCAACGTCCAATTTGCTACCATATAAATGAAGATAAAAGCCAGTAGCACAATAAGAGACGTAGCAAAGGTCAGATAGAGCGAGAGCCGGATTTTGTAAGGCAAAGTCATAGTTCTCTGGCCATATATCCTACTCCCCTTATTGTTTGAATGTAGTTGTCTTCCTTTGTCCACCCTAATTTCTTCCGGATAGCATTGATAAATACATCAATGACCCCTGTGTCGTAGGCAAAGTGCATGTCCCAAACCCGTTCAATAATTCGTGTGCGCCTGCATACACTACCTTTGTTGCGAAGTAAGTATTCCAGCAGTGCAAATTCCTTTAGTGTCAATAATACCTCCTCGCCATTGTTCTCCACCCGGTGAGTATCTGTAAATAAGCTGACTGGACCAAGGGTAAAAATGACTTGTTCCCCAGATTTTGCCCGCAGTTGTACTTGTATCCTTGCCAGTAACTCCTCAAATTGAAATGGCTTACGAATAAAATCATTAGCTCCTGTCTGCAAAGCAAACACGGCTTCTTGCGAAGTATCTTTTGCTGTAAGAAAGATTACAGGAGTATCAGGATATTCCTTTCTAAAACTCCGCGTGACCTCCACCCCGCTGATGCCGGGTAGCATCCAGTCAACCAAAATCAAATCATATACCCCCTCAAGGGCCATATCCAGCCCTTTATTTCCTTCTTCAGCGACATCGACGCTATATCCTTCTTCTTCAAGCCCTTGCTTTAAAAAACCCCATATACCAGGCTCATCTTCAATTACCAAAATTCTCATATGCTTGTAAGTGGATCGAAAAACAACCGAAATTGAAGATAACCGATTTCAATTAAAAAATATTGCTCCATCTTGGTATTTTTTGGTTATCCGCAAATATACCTGCTATTTCTTAGGCTTTTCTTCAATCAAGCTTAATATCAGCTTAAGATTGGTCTACGCATGGCGTCTAGTTTGCTGCCAAGCAGATGAAAATTAATACAACTACAATTCAAGGCTTTTGAAAAGCAACTAAACATCAGAAAAATTTATTAAAATTGTTTGATTTTTAAATCGGGTCACTTACATTTGGCACATGAAAAATCTCGCGGCTACTTATTTTAGCTTCTTTTACTTTTACTTTCGTCCCTATGGTCGAATCGGAGCTGCGTATTGTCTGGTAAAAAAATAAACTAAAGATAAACACACACAGGAGCCCGATTCGAAAGAGTCGGGCTTTTTTATTAAACGTAACTATGGAAAATCACTTACAAACGCAAGATTGGGGCTTAGGCCTAAAAGCCAAGCATCTGATCATCGCCGGTCCATGCAGTGCAGAAACTCCGGAACAAATCGAACAGGTATGCCTAGATATGATCTCGGCGAATGCGGTGCCAGACATCTTTCGGGCCGGTATTTGGAAACCAAGAACCCGCCCGGGAAGCTTTGAAGGCATCGGAGAGGATGGTTTGAAATGGATGGAAATCGTACGTCATCACCTCAATATCCCCATTACAACCGAAGTGGGAAATACCGCTCACGTAGAATCAGCCTTAAAACATGGGGTGGATGTACTTTGGATAGGAGCTAGAACAACCGTAAACCCTTTTGCAGTTCAAGAAATTGCAGAAGCCTTGAAAGGAATAGATATTCCTGTCATGGTTAAAAATCCGATGAACCCAGATCTGGAACTTTGGAGAGGTGCCCTAGAACGCCTGCAGGCTGTCGGCATCAATAAGCTAGCTGCCATTCATAGAGGGTTCAGCGACGCTTACGACAAAAAATTCCGCAATAAACCTAACTGGTCTATGCCAATCCACCTGAAGCGCATTTGGCCAGGTATGCAGGTAATCAATGACCCCAGCCATATTGTAGGAAACCGTGCAGGTATTCTTGAGACCGCACAGCGTGCCGTTAATTTTGGGCTGGACGGTCTGATGATCGAAACACACCATGATCCGGACAACGCATGGAGTGATGCCAAGCAGCAGGTTACCCCGTTCAGGCTACGGGAAATCCTCGACAGCATCGATTTCAAAAAGCCGCTAGAAACGGAACAACCATCTGAAAAGCTTCAGGATTTGAGAAACGCAGTGGACCATCTTGACGACCAATTATTGGACCTGCTTTCCGAGAGATTCTCCATTATCGATCAAATCGGCGACCACAAGCGTGAACATAACCTTACGGTATTTCAGGCAGACCGTTGGAAGGCCGTGATGGATTCGCGTACGCAAAAGGGCATTGCCAAAAACCTCAGCGAAAAATTCATGAAAGAGTTGCTTTACTGCATTCATGAGGAGTCTGTAAAAAGACAGGAGAAAAAGTTAAGAGAAGTGGTGCCTGTAAAGAAAACTGTCTAATTTTGACTGTACTTTCTTTTACCTAAAAAACCAGTATTGGAAACAATTATCTTCTCCGCCCATGTTGCGCAGGACTTGGCACGGTATCTTAACACGCGGAAATACTCCAAATTAGGAATTATAGCCGATAACAATACAATACAACATTGTTATCCCCTCATTCAGTCATCCCTGCCGGACCATAGCGTCTTCTCATTTGATGCAGGCGAAATCAACAAAAATCTGGACACTTGTGTGCAGATTTGGCAGTGGATGACTGAACAGGCCTTTGATCGAAAAGCTATAATTGTCAACCTAGGCGGCGGAGTGACCGGTGACATGGGCGGATTCTGTGCTAGTACTTACAAACGGGGGCTCCGATTCATCAACTTGCCAACAACGCTGCTTTCCCAGGTAGACGCAAGCGTTGGCGGAAAGCTCGGGATTGATTTCATGGGATTTAAAAACCATATCGGCATCTTCAACCAACCGGAAGCAGTACTTATCGCCGATGAGTTTCTCAAAACTCTGCCTGAATCCGAATTGCGGTCCGGATATGCTGAAATCATTAAACATGGACTAATTGCCAATGCAAATTACTTTGAGGGATTAAAATCCACACATTGGCAGGAACAGGACTGGAAAACGATCATTGAAATTTCAGTAGGTATCAAAAAAGAGGTGGTGGAAAAGGATCCCAAAGAAGACGGCGTACGAAAAATACTGAATTTCGGACATACCATTGGGCACGCCATAGAATCCTATTATTTGGACACAGACAAACATCTTCTACACGGCGAGGCCATTGCAATTGGTATGCTTACTGAAGCGTATCTTTCCAATAAATTTCTCCGCATGTCCCCTTATGAGTTAAAGACCATCGAAGAAATGATCCTTCCCATTTATGGAAAAAGGGAAATTCCAGCGGCTGATTTCGAGTCGATTGTGGATCTATGTTTTCAGGATAAGAAAAATGAAGGGGCTGTACTGAATTTTTCGCTGCTACGAAGAATAGGCGACTGCGAGTACAATATCAATGTAGGACGTGAGGAAGTCAGCCAATCTCTCTCCTATTATAACGAACTCATGGCATAATACCGATCATGAGGAATACTTCACACGAAGCGACGTACATCCTAAAGGGATCACACCTGCATGCATGGGGCAAGTTTCGTCCTCTGAAAAGCAAATTATAAACACATGAAGACTATTGCACTGCCACATAAAGACCGCTTTGGAAGCATCGCGATTCCCCTTCCCTCTTCGAAAAGTGAAAGTAACCGGGCATTGATCATAAACGCGCTGACAAATGGAAAAAGCATCCTTTCCAATTTGGCAGAAGCCCGCGATACACGTACGATGGTCCGCCTTCTTGAAGAAGACCCTGAGGTCTATGATGTGTTGGATGCAGGGACCACCATGCGGTTCTTAACAGCTTATGCAGCACTTAACAACAGGGTGAAAACACTTACCGGAACTCCCCGGATGTGTGAAAGACCGATCGGCATTCTGGTGGATGCTTTGAGACAGCTCGGAGCCGAAATCGAGTATTTGGATAAAGAAGGGTACCCTCCTCTAAAAACCAAAGGGTTTGCGGGACAGCTGACTGACAAAATCCAAATCAGAGGAGATGTAAGCAGTCAATATATTTCAGCGCTACTGATGAATGCTCCCTTACTCCCTAGAGGCCTTTCCTTGGAACTGACCGGAAAAGTAGGTTCCCAAACCTATATTGAAATGACGCTGGAACTGATGAAAGCCTTTGGTATCGCTTATCGTTTTAAAGGAAAAACAAGGGAGGTTCCACATCAGGCGTACGTCCCTACGGCATTTGATGTCGAAAGTGACTGGTCAGGGGCAAGCTATTGGTTTAGCCTTTTGGCTTGTGCTAAAGAGGGAGAACTGTACCTCAGCGGTCTCAAAAAAGACAGCCTTCAAGGGGATTCACGCATAGTTGAGATCATGGACAAGTTAGGGGTACAAAGCCAATTTGATGACAAGGGTGTAAGGCTGACGAAAAAGCCCGTTGAAGGCTTATCCCATATCGATTTTACCCATTGCCCCGATTTGGCGCAGACTGTAGCGGTTACGTGTGCATTGTTAGGACAGCCGGTCGAATTTTCCGGACTGGAAAGCCTGCGAATTAAAGAAACCGATCGCATCTATGCGCTCCAAGCGGAGATGGCAAAGATCAATGCAGGCTTGTCAGAGGGTCAGGATGGCCGCTTCACCATAGTACCCGCAAAAGACCTCCCAGCCTCGGTACAGATACATACCTACGACGATCATCGAATGGCAATGGCCTTTATGCCTTTGCTGACTAAGATGGAGGTGATATTTGACGATCCAGAAGTAGTCAACAAATCGTACCCAAGCTTCTGGAAACACTGCTCGCTGTTGGATTTGGATCTGCAGCTAGGCAACGCGTAAAACCGAGGTTCCTGAGCAATGAGAGGTACATATGCAATTTTGCTATTGGTGGTTTCAAATGCATTCATGACCATGGCGTGGTATGGTCACCTGAAATTTAAAGAATTAAAATGGTTCGAAAATCTCGGAATACTATCCATCATCTTTATCAGTTGGGGCCTTGCCTTATTTGAGTACTTCTTCCAAGTACCCGCCAATAGGCTGGGCTACAAAGAATTCGGAGGACCGTTCTCGCTTATTGAGCTAAAGGTCATTCAGGAAGTAATCACCTTGTTAGTATTTATGCTGTTTTCTTTCCTTTTTTTCAAAAATGAAACCTTTCGCTGGAACCACTTGATAGGTTTCAGCTTTCTGGTTTTGGCAGTCTACTTTATATTCAAGAAATGACGTTAAGCACCAAACAATTAACCATCGCCATTCAGGGCGTTCCCGGATCCTTCCACCATCAGGTAGCCCAGCAGTATTTCGGAGAAGATATTGCTGTAGGAGGCTACCACACCTTTGAGGAAGTAGCCAAAAGTGTGGAAAACACAACAGCGGACTTCGCTGTAATGGCTATTGAAAATTCTATTGCAGGTGCCATTCTTCCTAATTATGACATTATTGACCGTCATAATCTTTTTGTTTTTGATGAATATTACCTCCCTATCTCACACAATTTGCTAGTATGGCCCGGACAGACCCTCTCCGATATACGGGAAGTCCGGTCGCACCCAATGGCCATTCTCCAATGCAAGGTATTCTTCGCGCAGTATCCGCATATCACCCTGATAGACGATGTGGATACAGCATATGTAGCCAAACTTATCGCCGACGGACAGCAACTGGGCGTAGGGGCCATTGCCAGTCCGAAAGCAGCTGATTATTACAAACTAGAAATCCTTGCAGCGGATATCCAGACCGTAAAAAACAACTTTACCCGCTTCATCCTTCTTCAGAAGGAAAAACCTGTTTTAAAGGAAATTCCAACAAAAGCTTCCCTAAAGATTACCATACACAACCAAAAAGGCGGTCTGGCAAAATTGCTCACCCTAATGAGTGAACATGACTTGGATCTGACCAAGATACAATCAATACCGGTAATCAATAAGCCTTGGGAATACGCATTCTTCATCGACACGCTGATCGGAAATTATGACCGCTACCAAGAAGCTATTCGCTTGATCACTGAAAGCTTCGGCACTGTCAAAGTATTTGGCGAATATCAAAACAGAAAATAATGAAAGGGTTTTCGAACAGACTTGGGGACGTACAGGAATATTACTTCTCAACAAAACTCAAAGAAGTACAGGCGTTGCGGGACGCAGGGCATAAAGTCATCAATATGGGAATAGGTAGCCCAGATTTGCCTCCTCATTCCTCTGTATCTGATGCACTCTGCAACACAGCAAACGACCCATCCGCCCATGGGTACCAATCGTACATTGGAAGTCCCGCACTTCGGTCAGCGGTTTCAGACTTTTATAGCAGAAGCTATGGCGTCACGCTAAACCCAGAAAATGAAATATTACCGCTAATGGGGTCAAAGGAGGGCATCATGCACCTCTCTATGGCGTTCTTGAATGAGCAAGATGAAGTATTGATTCCAGATCCAGGCTACCCCACCTATAGCGCTGTCACACAACTTTTAAACGCTAAACCGATCTTTTATACCCTTTCCGAGGAGCGAAATTGGGAACCAGATTTCGAGTCCCTTGAGCAAATGGACTTGACGAAGGTGAAATTGATGTGGGTAAACTATCCCCACATGCCCACAGGAGCCGCCGGAAGCGTGGGTCTCTTCGAACGCCTTTTGGCATTTGCCAAAAAGCACCAAATTTTGATTATCAATGATAACCCCTATAGCTTTGTCCTGTATGATACACCAATGAGTTTGTTAGCTGTTCCCGGTGCAAAAGACCATGCCTTGGAATTGAATTCGCTCAGCAAAACCTTTAACATCCCAGGATGGCGGGTGGGGATGCTAGTGGGCAAAAAAGAGTACCTTCAGGCCGTGCTGCGCGTAAAGAGCAATATGGATTCCGGCATGTTTCTGGGAATCCAAAAGGGTGCAGTTGCGGCGTTGAAACTAGGCAGTGAATGGTTTGAACAGAATAATGCCATTTATGCCAAGCGTAGGGAATTGGTTTGGCAGCTAGCCGAAGCCATGGGACTGACCGTTCTGAAACAGGCAGGAGGCTTGTTTGTGTGGACTAAAGCAGGGAAGGATGTCGATGCATTGGCAATGGTAGACCGTCTGCTACAGGAGAACCACATCTTTGTCACACCGGGGATAATTTTTGGAAAAGCCGGAGCAGGATATGTCCGCTTTTCGCTATGTGTCTCTGAAGCCAATATCATGGAAGCAATAAACCGTGTAAAAGCGGACGCACAAAATTAAAAAGCATATATACCGAAAAAAAAACCTACTATCAAGCATACGGAATACTTCAACAGCGAGGCGGTTGTAATCCAAGCGAGGTTCCGTAGGACAATTACAAAACCCTTATAAACATATGAAGAAGATACATATCGTAGGACTCGGACTGCTAGGCGGATCCTTTGCCCTCATTATAAAGAAAAAAAGACCCGATCTGGTGCTTACTGGGTATGATCAAAATCCACATCATCTTGAGCAGGCGCTTTCGCTCGGCATGATCAGTGAAGCTAAAAATGCAGCAGATCCGGATACCGATGTAGTTGTTCTGGCTACGCCCGTTGACACCTTATCGGCCCTTTTGGAAGATACGCTGGCCACCACTGGAGAGCAGACGCTAGTGGTTGACTTTGGGTCGACAAAGGAGCTTATTTGCGAAAAAGTGGCCAACCATCCCAAACGCGCAAACTACCTAGCGATTCACCCGATCGCTGGAACGGAAAACTCCGGGCCAAAGGCAGCAGAAGAGGATCTTTTTGACGGTAAGGTCATGATTATCTGCGAAATGGATAAGACAGATGTACACCTCAAAGGTATGGCCTATGAGCTATTTGAACTGATGAATATGAAGCTCCGATTCATGGACCCGAAAGACCATGACCTTCACCTGGCCTTTGTTTCCCATCTCTCCCATGTTACCTCCTTCATGCTGGGTAAGACAGTCCTTGATAAGACAGCGGATGAGAAACACATTTTCGATATGGCTGGAAGTGGATTCGCCTCCACCGTGCGGCTTGCAAAAAGCTCTCCCGCTATGTGGGCGCCAATTTTCATAGAAAACCGGAAAAATTTACTCGAAGCCATGGATTCTTACATCTCCCATATGCAGCAGTTCCGAGACAAGATAGCTGAGGAAGATTATAAGGGACTAACGGACGACATGATAGAGGCGAACAAGATCCGGGATATTTTGGACTTGGAAAAGGGAAGGTAACCCCCTTCTTGGTGGTGAAGTTGAAGGTGGCTTTCTATTTCTATTCCGGCGTAAGCATGATGCTAGGCGAGATTCTGAGCAATATTAAGAGATCCTATTACGTGACGGGTACAAAATGTCGGTAGTACATATACTGTTTTACTGCTTGGCAAGCTGTTGCCGCATTGTCTAAAGTGGTCGGCCATTACAATATGGCCGACTTCAAAACATCCCGGGCAATTGGCAAAAATCGATTACACATCGATAAATAATTTGTGATGTAAAGGAACACGTCTTAGGGAGATCTTAAAAACCGGGTTTTTAGCTACTCTGATAAAAAGAAGCTTTCTACGCTGTGCGAAAGGGCCTTGATAAGCATATCCTTTTTCAGTCATAGGAAAATGGTAACTGCTTATGCCCGGTCCCTTTTACCTGTCTCTATAGTTATGAGCCGGGGTACGGTTTAGTTCATAGGGCTTCCAAGGGCCTGTTTCGGTTGAGTCGCCAAAATATATTTAAACGAACATGACCAATTTCCGAAAAACCTGTTTAATTTTTTCCGAAATTACGGGTACAAACCATTTTTTGCGCAATTATCAAAGAATTACTTCATGACAGATCTTCGAATAAAATCTGAGTACGGCACGTTAAAGTCCGTATTGATGCACAGGCCGGGAAAAGAAATAGACAGGCTAACCCCTTACAACAAGCACCTACTTTTGTTTGAAGATGTCCCCTATTTAGAGGAGATGCAAAAGGAGCATGATTATTTTCGTACTCTTCTAACCCAGGCGACGGGAGCTAAAGTGTATCTGTTTCATGAGCTATTAATGGAGATCCTTACCAACAAGTCATTACTGAAGCAGTTGCTTACAGAAGCCTTGCAAAAATACCGTCTTGGGCACTTGGTAGAAGATTTAATGGAGAAGCTTTCTACCTCCGAATGTGCGACTGCTTTGATCGCTGGGTTGAAGGTGCACGAGGCAAAGCGTAAAATTAGTGGGCTGCAACTGGAAGAGCTAATGGACTTTGCCTACTTGATACCCCCCAGCCCCAACTTGTATTTTCAGCGGGATACGGCAGCTGTTACCCCAGGTGGCATCCTTTTTTCAAGTATGAAGAAGGAGGAAAGGCAACGGGAGGCAAATATGGTCCGCAGCGTGTTTGAGCAACACAGACTTTTCAAGGATACCATTCATACCGTATACCCAATTGAAAATCACAGTAATCCTCCCTGTATAGAAGGAGGGGATGTGATCATCCTTTCTGAAAAAGCGATCGCAGTCGGCCATTCGGAAAGAACAGATGAAAAGGCCATCTACCACCTTGCAAAGCGGGTAATCTCTGAGGGAACGATTGAGCGGGTGTATATGGTGCAGCTTCCCCCAAAGCGGAACTTTATGCACTTGGATACAGTCTTTACCATCTTGGATGAAAATCTAATTCTTACCTATCCGGATGCATTGGATGCGGTATTGCAGACCAGCGTCTATACGTATAAGGCACATGAAAATGACCAAGTCCATATCAAGAAAACAATCTTGACGGACCCCTTGGCCACGATCCTTCAAAAAGAAATTCCGCACCTCCAAATTATCCATACAGGAAATGGCAATCCGGATTATGCGCTACGCGAACAGTGGTTTGACGGAGCAAACGTATTAACGATTGGCCCTAGGCGGGTGATCTCCTATAGCCGAAACAAACACACCAATAGGGCACTTCGGGATGTGGGGGTAGAAGTCCTGGAGATTCCTTCCTCTGAACTGTCTAGAGGATTGGGTGGTCCACGATGTATGACGATGCCCATAGAGCGGGCAATTGTCTGATATAACTAAGGTAAACTTTTCAAAAGCTATCAAAAAAGGACCTTCGCCGTGACACCTTCAAATCCCTAAGGATGTTGGATTTCACCCGTATATCAATATTGTAGCTGGTAAATCTACCGAAGGGAACCCAGTTTACGTTCATCTGCCAACAATGAAGATCCCGCGCGATGCCTATCATTGTCTGGGTAATGTTGCCTGCCGCCACGTCAAATCCCGAATTGAAGTTTATCTTCCATTTATCCGAAAGGCTAAGGTCTCCGGATATGTTGATTGCCTGGGTTATACTCGTTGTGCCATTTGGTGCTTTCCTATAGGCAAGGTTGTATCCAAATTGCATGTTCCACGGGATGGACCAATCAATATATTGGCTTGGGTCATTCGCTATCCGGTCTATTTCGTTTTCTACGAACTCGTTCAGTTGTCCGCCTTGATTTAAGAAGTCATTTGTAAGTTCGTCTCTTACTTCGCCTGGGGATTTCTCGGTTTTGCTCGGATTGATGCTTCCGTTCAAGTTTAGTGACGCATTGCGAAGCGTTCCAATACCCTGTCCACGTCTGAAGGCAAAGTCATTGATTCTGGATACTACCGGCTCACCCCGTTGCATATAGGTGCCTGTCGCATAGGGGTCGAGGCTTGCGGTCACGTTCACGGAAATTCTATTGTCAAAGAGCGACGTCCTTGTAGTGAAATTCACAGGGGCTAGTTGGAATGAATCGGCGACGAAGTTATAGCTGGTTTGGATATTGAAGGACTGTAGCAGAGGGACCTTTTTGGTTTGTACCTCAGCGGTGTCGCTTTCTGCCCTCACCTTTGCCTCCACCACATTTCTGATATTGATGCTGAGGGCTTTTGACTCACCAAGTGGAGCTCCACCATAAATGAAGCCTTGGTAGCGGGAGATGCGCTGCGTCCTCCCCGATTCATCTACTTGGACTTCCTGATAAAATCCGAATCTTGGATCGGAAAAATCCGGTGTCGAGTTGAAGCCAAATGTTGGCTGAACATGGTGACGGATAGCCTCTATTTTGGATCCTTTTTTAAAGGTATAGAACCCGTAGATATTTGTAGCCATATTGAAGGAAGCGTTGTAAAATCCAACGCGGTTGAATCCGGGCTCAAGAATTTGGTCAAGTCTCCCTTCCTGCGGATTGTAATAATAGTTGATGCGATCAAGATACCAGAGTTCGGTAAAGTTCATGGACGCGGTACCGGTGAAGTATCGGAATAACGTGAAGTTGGAGGACACGGGTACCGTATGCCGAAATCCGTTATCTGCTTCCCGGAGGAGTTGTGGGAGATTGGCAAAGGTAAATGGGAGAATGTCTGGGGCATTTGGCTGGTTGAATCCGTCAAGTTGTGTTTGCAACAACGTCGGATCCACGCCAAACTCATTGGTGATGCGGTTATTGATCGAGTTTTGCGCGTTGAAATTCCAGGCGATGTTTAATGTTTTGAGCGGCTCAAACTTGATGTTTCTAAAGGGATTCTGCCGGTTCATGTTAATGGCGATATCGGGCAGTAGAAGGTTCACTTCATCAGTCACCTGATTCTGTGAGTGCCTTAGATTGGCGGACATGCTGAACGGAGTCCCCGTAAAGGTTTTACTATAGGATATATTTGAAGAGAAGTCCGAAGACATGTTTTGCTGGAAGTTCTGCTGCTGCAGGATGTTGTCGTTGTAGGACTTGGTCCCGAAATTTGCAGAAGCCGAAAACCTGGAATTCCCCCGCGTTTCCGGTGTATGGTTCCAACGAAGCCAGAAGGCATCGTATTCGAGTGGGACCTCGGCCGTTTCCGGACTTTGGAATTTTTGATAGTCAATATTAAATCCTCCTTTAAATCGGTAGCGTTTATTATACACGGAGGCAGTCTTGGCCCCAAAGCCTCCAAGAGAATATACCTCTCCCGTCACTTTGGTATGGATGTAATCGTTGAGGGCGAAGTAGTAGCCAAAATCGCGGAGAAAAAAGCCCCTAATCTGCTCCTGTCCATACGACGGAAAAATAATACCAGATACTTGCTCCTCCGGTGTATCCGGAATAATTCCGAAGGGCAGCCCAAGGGGGGTAGGAATGCCGTTGAAATATAGGTTGAAAGGCCCGGATACAATTTGCTTGCCCCGAATAGATTTTATCTTGGAAGAAGAAATGTGCCAGTGTGGTTCCACCAGATCGCAGGTAGTATAGAACCCCTTGTTCAGGTAGATACTGCCATCCCGTCCCTTTTTGACTGTCTCACCCCGCAGCAACCCTTCATCCTGCTGGGTGACTACGTCTGTGATGATGGCCTTACTTGTTTTAAAATTATACCGCATGTCTTTGCGGATTTCGTAAATACTTTGACCTTCTTTAAACATGGGAGTGCCCTGAATCACTCCGGTAGTGTCTTGAAGACCGGAAGCAAAGAGTTCACTCTTCTCCCAGTCTATGACGATATAATCGGCATCAAGGCGTATCTCTCCATATTCAAACCAGGCATCGTTATACAAAAACACCTTATTTGCGGTAAAGTCTGACACAATACTGTCTTCGGCAAAATAATTGATAACCGTTTCTATATCACCAACCGGCGGTACTTTTACACTATCTTCGGCTAAAATCAGGTCGTCTACGTTTAATATACTATCTGGAAGGGCTGGAAGTGTGGTATCGGGCAATACCTCAGGATTTATCAGGGAATCAGGGGCGATTAGCACCCTTTCCGGCTGCCTAATCTGTGGCTCTTGGCCTAATACTGGCTTATGGAAATAAAGGAGAATCGTTAAGGAAAGAAAAACGAGCTTAAGATTATGCACCGATTATTTCTGTTTGCTTCAAAAATTTACAAATTTTGTGTAAAGTTAATCTTATTAACAGTTTATGGAACGAAGGAGAGCGAAAAATATTCTTGTCATCACCCTACTTACTTTTTCCCTGTTTATGACGGGATTTCTCCCTACCGGTACAAAGACGTCAGAATTTAAGTTGCGACGTATAGTGATCGACGCCGGGCATGGCGGTAAAGATCCGGGCACGGTCGGGAGGATTAGTAAGGAAAAAGATGTGGCGCTTTCCCTTGCCTTGAAATTGGGGCAATACATTGGGGAGTTGCTACCGGAAGTGGAAGTGATCTATACCCGCAAAACGGATTCCTTTATTCCACTGAAAGAACGCCCAAATATCGCCAACAGAAACCGGGCAGACCTGTTTGTTTCCATTCACTGTAATGCCACAACCACATCCGGTGTCTATGGAACAGAGACGTTTGTGATGGGAAACAAGAATTTTAGTGCCAACTTTGAAATCGTAAAGAGAGAGAATGCGGTTATTCTCTTGGAAGACGACTATGAGGAAAATTACGAAGGATTTGATCCAAAGTCACCGGAATCGTACATGATGTTCAACCTCATGCAAAAGGCGTACTTCGCAAACAGCTTGTCACTAGCGGAAAAAATCGAAAATGATTTCGTAACACGGGTGAATAGGAGAAGTCGTGGGGTTAAGCAAGCACCGTTTTATGTGCTTTGGACCACGAGTATGCCCAGCGTATTGGTAGAGGTCGGATTTCTCTCTAATCCAACTGAAGAAAAATACTTAAACAGCAAAGATGGCCAAACCTACATTGCCTCGGCGATGTTCCGGGCAATAAAAGCATATAAGGAAGAAATAGAATCGCTATAGGCCATTCCTGACCCGCGTATGAATATCAGCAAAAAAGAACTTAAAGCGTTGGTGTCTCTATTGGATGATACCGACAAAGAAGTAAAAGAACATGTTCGAGATCGAATCGTGTCTTTAGGAAACCAAATAATACCCTTTTTGGAGGAAAGCTGGGAGAACAGCTTCAACCCGGAAATTCAGAAGGAAATTGAAGAGTTGGTCCATGAGCTCCAGTTTTCACTTTTAAAAGACAGGCTAGCTGAGTGGAGGGACTCTTCAGATCAGGATTTGTTGACGGGTCTTTGGATTGTCAACACCTACCAATATCCCGACTTAAGCTTTGACCAACTCAATGCTACGATGCATCAGATTTATTTCGACGTATGGACTTCCTTCAAAAACGATTCACCCCCCTACGAAAAGATCCGGACAATTAACAGCATCCTTTTTAAGGATTTGAAATTTGCTGCCAATACCAAGAACTTCCACTCTCCAGGCAACAGCATGCTTAGCAACGTCTTGGATTCAAAAAGAGGAAATCCAATCAGCCTGTGTGCTGTTTACTTGTTAGTGGGAAGAAAGCTAGGGCTGCCCCTATTCGGCGTCAATCTCCCAAACCTTTTTGTGCTAACCTATAAATCCGACAATTTGACGTTTTATATAAACGCCTTCAATAAGGGGCTGATTTTCTCGCGTCAGGATATCCACAACTACCTAGAGCACCTTAAGATTGATCCTAAGGATGAGTTTTTTGAGCCCTGTGAAACGATCGTTATCATCCAACGAACGTTACGGAACCTCGCTTATGCATTTGACAAAATAGGGGAATTGGATAAAAAACAGGAAATCGAGCAGCTGATTGACATTTTAGCTTCTTAATCGGCACCCACTAGGTGATCAATCCAATCGGTTCCATCGGATATTGCATCCTACGGCTCTGGTAGATGCCGGGCTTGGCGTTTTTCTGGCAATGATATTGGCAAGGGCATTGTCAAGGTAATTCATCTGGGCACCCTCTGGAGATTGCGGGTTGTTATCCACCGCTCCTTGGTAGGCGACGGAATATCCCGTCGGGCCATTGGTAATAAGTACAGCCTCAGGAATTTTGGTCACCTTAAGGTAGCGGGCAAGTTCCTGCGCTTCATCCATCAAAAAAGGCATGCCACCGAGCTTTTCGTTGGATAGCGCTGCCATGCTTTGTTTACTCTCTGACTCACCAAGTGCCATGTGTGGATTTACCAGTGCAAACACAAACCCTTTGGAAGAATAGGTATCATATAATGAAGTAATGCGTCCCTCATAAAGTTTTGAAAAAGGACAACTTAGGCTAGAAAAAATCAACACCACACCTTTAGCCGTTCGGTGTTCTTCCCAGAGAAACTGTTCTCCAGTGACAGCATCGGTCAGAGGAATGTCCGCAATCCGTTGCCCAAAAGCATCGGAACTTGCCATCACTGGCAAAAGAATCAGGCTGATGAAAAGCAACATTGAATAACCCATTCGTCCGTTTGTATGCAGAATCCAAACAAATTTGGTCAAAAATTAGCTAATAGTTTCCATAATAGGAAAAAAACTCAAAAATTTACCAAATCGTATACGTCAACACCATGTTTTCTTCATACGTTACTTTCACCAGGTAATGGTGATCTGAACTTCCGGTATCATAAATCCTGCCTTTGATTTCCTGGTCCTCAGCTGTGAAGGGTTGTAGGAGGATGTTTTGTTTGAAGCTGATTCCCTTGCGTCCCTGACATTTGAAAATGCTCTCTTTGGCCGACCAAGCCATGGTATGTAAAAGCACATCGTTTCCTAAAAATTCCTGCTCCATTGGGTTTAGGAATTTTGGGCCAAGGGAAACCACTTTTTCCCGAATACTTTCCAAATCGATTCCCACAGGCATTTCCTTATGAAAGATCGCTCCAGCCCTGTCGGCACAGTGCGTCAATGAAACATAGCCGTAGCCGTCCATGGGATAGGATTTTCCATGCCCATCCTTGTAAAAGCCAGGATAAGGCAGGTTTACTGCGTCCAAAGCGGCCTTTATCGCCAACCTTGCCCCCTTCCATTCCATTTTTTTTTGAGCATGACTGATATTCGCATAGGACAATTTTTCTCTAAAACTCAAAAAATCTAAGGCATTATGATCCTGAAAATGAATATTATTGACAGCAATAGCCGATAAGGGACTAATTTTTTCTAATTTTGTTTGCATGCGAACGTAGGTGGCGGTGGTGATAAAATCTAATGCAATATATGGTAAAAATTCAAGTTAATAAACTGCATACCCTTACCGGACACAACCATTCGATTTTCGCCCTTGCAGAGGGTTCAGACCCTCAGTACTTTTATACAGGCTCCGGAGACGGTATGGTGGTTGCCTGGGATCTTGATCGCCCCAAAGATGGAACATTGCTTGCCAACCTATCCCATTCGGTCTATGCCATCGCCGTAGACCCAATCAGGAACTTGTTGTTTTTAGGCCACAATTTTGAAGGGGTACACGTGATAGATCTGAAAACCAAAAAAGAGGTTTGGTCTCTGAAGCTTACTTCCAGTGCGATTTTTGACCTGAAAGTTCAAGGAGACCTACTCTATGTAGCCACGGGCGATGGGGTGCTATTTGTTGTAAACATTTCCGAAAGGTCCACGCAGAAACACGTAAAATTAAGTGATGCCTCCTTACGCGTGTTGGCTGTAAATCCAAAGGGAGACCACTTGGCGATTGGCTCCAGCGACAATTCCATAATAGTACTTCGGACGGACGGCCTCATACCACTTGCCCGACTTCAGGCCCATTCCAATTCGGTATTTGCCCTAGATTATTCTCCGGATGGTAGGGTCTTGGTCAGCGGAGGTCGGGACGCAAGCCTAATGGTATGGGACGCAACATCCTATGAACGCGCCCAACGCATCGCAGCCCATATGTATGCTATTAATTTCCTCGCATTTCGGGAGGATGGCAAATATTTTGTAACTTGTAGCATGGACAAATCCATAAAGGTGTGGGATGCGCATACCTTTCAACTCCTAAAGGTGATTGATAAAGGCCGACATGCGGGACACGGTACATCCATAAATAAGGTTATCTGGAGCCACTATCGACAGCATATTATAGCCGCCAGCGATGATCGGACCATATCCATTTGGGAATTAGAATTTTAAACACATAAAATCGAGCCTGCCTACCGGACAGGCAGGCATGACGAAAACGTCACATAGTGGGATGATTATCGTTGCGACCTGCCTGCCGCAGGCGGGGATTCCACCCCGATTCTGATCGGGACAAGTTCTGACCTTTGAAAAGCAAAAAATAAACAGATGAAAATCACTCCTCTAGACATCCGTCAAAAAACCTTCGAAAAACAACTTCGGGGCTATGACAAAGAAGAAGTATCTTCGTTTTTAACCTACCTTTCCCAAGAATGGGAAAAAGTCATGGAGGAAAAAAACATGCTCCAGATAAAATTTGAGCAAGCAGATAAAGAGGCAAGAAAGCTCCGTGAAATCGAAGACTCCCTCTTCAAAACCTTAAAAACCGCTGAAGATACAGGAGCCAGCATTATCGAACATGCCAATAAAACCGCGGACTTGATCTTGAAAGAGGCCCAAATGAACGCTGATCTTATGGAATCTGACTCCAAAAGTAAAGCGCGTAACATACTAGAACACGCTGAGAATCAGTCCAAGGAGATCGTTGAAGATCTGAAAGAAGAGGTAAGATTGTTGATAGATAGCTATGCCTCGTTACAAACACAGCGGGAAATCATACTTAAAAATCTTAAAAATCTGGCTAATGATACCCTCGAAAATATCCGGCAAAACCAAGACGGTTTTCAAAAAATAGACCTAAGCATACACACACAGCGGGTAAAAGAGATGCAACGGAGAGGCACCTATCAACCTCCAGTTACGCCTTTCTCCTCCGATAACGTCCCCTTATCCACTGCTTCAGAGGTAGCTCCACTGGAGGACGAGCCTGAAAACAGGCCCGAAGTGGAGCAGTCAACAACATCTAGAACCGATCTAACGGATTCCAATGACCAAAGTGACGCCGCCCTGGATTCTTTATCGGAGAAACCGAAAGAAAAAAATTCGGGATCTTTTTTCGACCAATTTGACTAATGGGTAAGGTATCACTCCAAGGAATTGAATTCCATGCCTATCACGGTGTGTTTTCAGAGGAAAAAAAATTAGGAAACCGATTTACCGTGGACATTCACGTGTGGACGGATTTCCAACGTGCCATGCTGAACGATGACCTGAAGTCCACCGTGGATTATTATAAAGTTTATCAGATTGCCAAATCCCACATGCAGGAACCTGTTAGGCTTTTGGAACATCTCGGCCATCTGATGATTCAGGATATCCTGAAAACCTACCCTAACCTGATTAAAGTCCAGGTAATTATTAAAAAACACAATCCCGCCTTGGGCGGAGTCGTTGATTTTTCGGTAGTAGAGGTAACCTATCCGGATGATTACGGGAACTAGTAAATCACGATGTATACCAAGTCAGAGGTAAGTAAGACAAAGCAGGGATTTTGGACAACATTTGGCGCATACATGAAACCTGTGCCCAGTGCGGAAGGGTTACGCATTTCTTGGCAAAACTATAAAACTGGGGTAAAAGGTATTTTTTTTAGAATGCGGGTGGAGCGGGATTTTGCATCCATAGGTATAGAGATCACCTACCCGGACCAAGAAATACAAGAGCTATTATTCGGGCAGTTTGAGCAATTCAAAAAACTACTCGAAAACGAAATCCAAGAATCCTGGGAATGGAGACTACTCGATAGGGATGAAACCGGAAAAACGGTCTCTGTCATCGAATCCCGTTTGGACCATGTCAACGTGATGGATCAGAATGACTGGCCTACCATCATTTCCTTCCTAAAACCACGCATCATTTCCCTGGATAGCTTTTGGGCAAACGTGAAATACGGTTTCGAAGGGCTGGTTTAGTTCCACATATTTTTAGTATGCCCACACCTTTCTCTATTTCTTTTGGCCTACCTGAAATCGAGGCTGCCTACCGGAAAGGCAGGCGTGACGTACCCGGCACACGGTGGAATTGTTATTTTGCGAGATCCTTCCGATACTGATTGGGTCAAGCTACCCCGATACATTCGGGAAAATTGTGGCCTCTGAAAAACAAAATTTAAACACCTAAAATAGCCAGAAGACCACTAGGAATCATGCCGTTTTGGCAAGGCTGTATTGACGAATGTAAAGCCACGGGCGTCGTTTCCCTCATAAAAATCAATCTGCATCCCCATCAAAAACATCACATGTTTTTTTTCAATCAGCACCTGTATGTCGTCCCATGAAAAGACCTGATCGTCGGGCTTCGGGATATCAAACCCCAAAGCATACGAAACACCCCCACATCCACCTCCCTTTACTCCAACGCGAAGGGCATACTCTTGGGGAATTTTTTTGCTCGTCAGGATATTTTTAATTTCCTCTACGGCCCTAGAAGTAATCGTAATCGGATTTAACATGTAAACAAAATACTTTTCACCGTTTAATGGTTCAAAATTACTCCAGAAAAATCACGCAGACATAGCATTCCTAGGGTAAGTTTAGGATATTCGATGTAAATTTACCTTTCTATGGCGTACTTTATTGATCTTTTAAAAATCATTTTACCAGCCGGTGTAGCAATTTACGGCATGTATATCATCACGGTATCATTTTTGAAGAAGGAATGGAAACACAAGCAATTGGATCTTAAAACCAAAAACACGGAAATAATCCTGCCACTCCGGATACAAGCTGGGGAGCGTCTTTGCCTTCTTTTGGAGCGAATCGCGCCGAACAATCTCGTTCGTAGAATCAATCAGGGAGGAATGAGTGCTGCCGAACTACACATTCAGCTTATTGCGGAAGTTAGGGAAGAGTTCAACCACAACCTGTCACAACAAATCTACTTTACCGACGAAACATGGGAAAGTATTCAACGAGCAGTGGAACAAGTGATCACGTTAATAAACAGGGCGTATCAAGATCTTCCCAAGGAAGCGATAGGCCTTGATCTGGCAAAACGTATCTTTCAGCTTTCCATGGAATTGCATAATGACGCGCTTGCCGAAGCGAGGGGGAAAGTAAAATCAGAAATAAGGGTATATTTTTAAAACGACGAACATGAAACTCACATCAGAATACAAACAAATTTTGCACAAAGCTCAAGCGCTTTATATGAAGAAGGCACAGGAAATCGCAGCCTCTCATACAAAAATCAAAAAACTGCTCCAAGAGGCATCCCATAAAGTGCGACAGATTGTTGACAGCCCTGCGGTTGCAGGAATTAAAGGCCATTTGGAAGTCTTTATTCGGATGGTAACGGCCCATGTCAAGGGAAGGTACAAGGGATTATCCAACAGATCGCTAGGTTTGCTGGTATTGGGATTATTCTACTTTGCCTTGCCACTCGATTTCGTGCCGGATTTCATTCCCTTTGTGGGCTATGTGGACGATCTTTCCGTCTTACTTGGAATTTATAAAAGCCTTCGGGCAGATATTGAACAATTTATGCATTGGGAAAGCGAACAATCTGATCTGAAACTATGAACAAAAAAATAGCCTTTGTTGCAGGAGCTTCGGGAATGGTCGGCATGCAGGTGCTTCACCAGCTGTTTCAAAATCCAGCCTATGCGTATGTGATTTCGCTAGGGAGGAGAGAACTTACCCTAAAACATCATAAGCTGATCCAACTGAATGTAGATTTCGACAAATTACATCTTGTACATCTTGTCGAAAAGATTCGGGAAAAGAACCCCGGCGGCGATTACCACTTACTCATAGAAGGGTTACAGGAAAAAAAAGTAGAAATCCATGCATTCTGTTCCTTGGGAACTACCATTAAAGAAGCTGGATCAAAAGAGCGGTTTCGGCATATTGACCACGACTTCGTGATCGACTTCGCCGACTGGA
>WGNT01000073.1 GCA_016124425.1 Cytophagales bacterium | reverse complement strand
TCTAATGATAGAGAGTTTTATTCGTTTCGGCCAAACCCAGTGCCATAGGCACGCCCGATATATTAGCCGTAGGTTTTAACCTACGGACCCATATGTCCAACCATTGGTTATAGTCCCGTAGGGACGACCGATATAAAACGGTGGAATTATCCAGAACACCCATTTGTCCGATACAATTTCAGAACTCATGATAATTAATTATTTTTATCTTAAAATTTCAATCTAATCAATTAAACCATAAATATCATGGCCAACACATATTCATCAATGATCGCTCAAACTGTTTTTGCTGTTAAATATAGAAATGCTTTAATCCAGCAAGATTGGAAAGAGGAGCTTTTTGCTGTTGTAGGTAACTTGATCAATGAGACAGATTGTAAAACATTAATTGTGAATGGTGTAGCGGATCATGTTCATTGTCTTTTTGGCTTTAAAGCCAAACATTCCATGTCGAATGTAATGAAATCAGTAAAATCAAAATCATCTAAATGGTTAAACGAATCCAACTACCTAAAAAGCAGATTTGAATGGCAGGATGGATATGGGTCTTTTACATACAGTTACGGCCAAATCGATCAAGTTTATAATTATATAAAAAATCAGGAAGCTCATCATAAGCAGGTTACATTTTTAGAGGAGTATGAGACAATGCTAAACAAATATAAGGTTGATTATGAGGATAGATATATTTTTAACGAGCCTGAATAGATTGGCAGGGTATACTACATTTATAAGCTGTTTAGTTTTCGGTGATCATAAACTGAAATTATCCTATCCTACAGCTCGTATAGGCTGTGTCATTTCCTCTGACCATGGATTACCCATGTTGTTAATAAATCGACCGCTCTTACGAAGCTTGTGCGCCAAAAAGTGAATTAGCAAAAAAATAATTGACTTAGGCAACCTATTTAGCTGAAGTAGCTTTCGAATGCTCAAAGCATTACTTCGGTTTAGGGAAGACGCGTATTCGTCTGGATAATCCCGAAGAAGCTCCCCTTAAAACAAAAGCAACAATGGGACTATTTTACAACATCTCCAACCAACTACCCATCATTTGAACCTACTTGATCACCATAAACAGGTAAGCCAGTGTAAACTCAAGCTGCGTGAAGTTAAGATCAAATACACGGTCCTGTGACTCCGGTCGGCCGAATTCGTATGAGAACCTCACCTCAGCCTGTACCGTATGCCTCCCGAAAAGCTTGGACAAGCCGACACCACCGGTCAATCCGTACATAATGCGTCTTGGGTCATCTCCTGGCTGACCGTATGTAGGCACAACCAATTCTCCTTCCATAGGTCTCGCGATTTCTTGCGCCCTCAGTAGATACCCTAAATGAGGGCCTAGCCTGATATGAAACCTTCCGGAGTTGCCCAGATAAAAGTTCGAAAGAATAGGCACCTTTATGTAGTCAAAATGTGCTTCATTACCCATATTGATTGAGTCCGTTGCTGCGTAACCGGTTGTAAGCAACTGGAATTCGATTTGCGCACCTGCATTTTTATCAAAAAACTGCTCAATGACAAAAGAGTAAGTCGGAGCTGTGATGCCCGTCAGCCCGCGTGGAAAAGAGCCCAGCGTAACGCGGTAACTAGCGCTCGAACTAGTATATCCCCCTCTAAACCCAATACTCGTCTGTGCCTCTGCTCCAAAAGCGATAAAAAGAAAAGCTAGTAAAGGGAAGAGTTTCGTCGACATAGTATCTTATAAAAGCTAAAAAGAATAACCGAACAAGCCGGCTATTCTTTTTCTTTGGTTTCTTCCAAATCGTCCCTATCCCGCAACTTTTTGTCGTCGACATTTTTGTTGAGAAACTCATTGATCTTATCAATAGAATAGGAACTGGAAATTTCGCCGAAGGAATTGATATTCATCTTAAAGCCTTCCAGTTCTGGATTTACACGTGGTGTATCCTCTTTTTTTGTCTTTTTTGTCATAGTCACCTCCGATTCGATTTATAAGGTGAGATGGATAAGAAATTATCCTTTTATCTCTAGTGTACTTAAAGCAAATTCAATTCTTTTTATTAATTCCTGCTTTCCTAAAATCTCAAATACTTCCATTAAGTCCGGACCCGCACCACTTCCCGTGATCGCCAGCCGTACTGCCTGCATCACTTTACCAAGCTTTACGCCCGCTGCATCAGCTGCCTGATTGAGGAGCTCTTTGGCGTCAGAGGCATGAAGCGCTGCCTCTCGGCGGTTTAGGAGATCCTTAAAGCCAGCAAGAACATTTACTGCGTCTTCATTCCAACGCTTTGCCGCAACTTCATCGTCAAAGGAAGTTGGGGCGATTACCATAAACCTTCCTTCCTTCCACAAATCTGCAGGAAAGGTAGCCCGCTCTTTGATAAGACCTGCAATTTTCTCTACTTTCTCAGCAGGTATCTGCAAGCCTTCTGATCCAAGACCCTCGGATAGATAACTAGCAAGTTCCGCATCCGGCTTTTTTCGAAGGTATTGTTCATTATACCATTTCGCTTTGTTTATATCAAATTTTGTACCTGATTTTCCTATCCGCTCGATAGAGAATGCATCCACAAGCTCATCCAATGTAAACAGCTCGCGTTGGTCTCCGGGATTCCATCCCAGAAAAGCAAGAAAATTCAAAAATGCGTCAGGCAAATACCCTTCTTCTTTGAATCCGTCGGCCACCTGCCCCGTTGCGGGATCTTGCCAGCTAAGTGGAAACAGGGGAAACCCGTGCTTTTCCGCATCTCGCTTGGATAGCTTGCCGTTTCCATCCGGCTTAAGTAGCAGCGGAAGGTGCGCAAATTCGGGCATGGTGTCTTCCCAACCAAAGTAGCGGTACAGCAATACGTGAAGCGGTGCAGAGGGCAACCATTCTTCACCCCGTATGACATGGGTGATATTCATCAGGTGGTCATCGACAATATTAGCCAAGTGGTAGGTAGGCATGCCGTCTGACTTCATCAGTACCTTATCATCTAGGGTACTGGAATGAACCATTACCCAACCCCTTACTTTATCATTTAGCCTGACTTCCTCTTTCCTGGGAATCTTCACGCGGATGACATAGGGTTCTCCAGATGCCAATCTTGCAGCTACTTCGTCCGCGGGAAGAGTAAGCGAGTTTTTCATTTGCGTCCGCGTAATCGAATTGTATTGCGGGGACACCACCCTCGCAGCAGTCAGTCGTTCACGCATCGCTTCTAATTCCTCAGACGTGTCGAATGCATAGTAAGCATGTCCTTTCTCCAATAAATCCAGCGCGTAATCCATATACATTGGTTTTCGCTCTGACTGCCTGTACGGTCCGCAATCGCCAGGATTCCATGGACTCTCATCTGGACTAATGTTCAACCAACTAAGTGCATCCTTGATGTATTCTTCAGCTCCTGGAACGAAGCGCGTCTGATCCGTGTCTTCAATTCGTAGCAGAAATTTGCCACCGTTCTTTTTAGCAAAAAGGTAATTGTATAAAGCCGTTCTCACCCCGCCGATGTGCAGGGCACCCGTGGGTGAGGGAGCGAACCTTACGCGTACTTCTCTATTCATGTTATTTCGAAATCGTTCTCATTTTCAAGCCGCAAAGATAAAAAATTAAAGCCAATGATGGGGTATCCATCCAAACTTGATATTGAAATAGAAGTCAAATATAATGGAAATCTAGTAGAACGGATGTTTGGCAGATACAATAGCTTGTTGGTACTTGGGTATTACGTGGCGAAATGTGCGTGACGAAAATCTCTTCGCTAACTTTTTACCCGGTAAAGGCGTTATTTTTACAGCCGGGACAAAGTAGTACCTTCCTCGCTAAGTTCATCAAACCTTTCCCCAATCCATGGCAACTAATGATGCCTTATCTCCTGAACTTCTCCGGATCCTAAAATTATTCGGTGTTATTTCCATCTCCCTTGTTCTGCTGCTTTCGTTCTTCAATGAACGCAGGGCGGATAATACCGGAGAAATGGATGAATTTTATACCACAGATGCCAATAGAATCTATTTTCGTAATCTCCGGCAGCCCAACTATGACGTGGAAAGGCGGCTCGATGCAAAAATGGACGTCTTTCGCTATGGCAAGCGAATCGCGGATTCGACCCAGAATGTTCTAAATGCCGCAATCATTTTGAATCGAATAAAGGACGCTGCCTACATCTACATTGAGCCACAAGGTAATCTTGCAAATGAAAATCCACTCCATATTCGATGGGAATCAGCATCCGGACAGCGTGGAGATGCTACCTTCTATCAAGGTGACAGATTTTCTCATCTAGCGTTTTTAGAACAGGTTTTTCCTTTGCTGGTTTTAGAGGAACCTGTAGCATTTGAAGCAAAACTTGGAAATCAATGGATACCCCTGCTTTCTTCAGTTGAAGAAGTGGATGCCTTGCGCATTACCCTTAAAGATTATTTTAGGCTGATTGGGAAGGAGGAAGGTTTGCCATGATAATTGTCGGCGGTGAAATCCGATGATAAAAAACGGTATTTAGAAGCCGCGTAGCGGTACGCGACTAAGCTAACATGGACACTGCGAAGTGGCAAAAATCTTGGAGAAACCCGGCAGGACAGGAAAAGCGCTAACCTAGTAGACTGGTTTCTTTTTCATACTGCTCAGCATGCTTCCATTCACATCGGAAAGAGTACCCTACCTTTTTAGAGAAAGGCTGGTAAACACTAGAAGCTCCCTATCGTTGATAAATTAGTAAAAGACCTGTTTTCGGCAGTTTTTGGTGTAAATTTGCCTCAATAAACCATCGAAAAGTTAAAAACGCATGAACGTACATCCTAACACGCCCACTTTCGGGATGCCTTTACGCGGGCTTCTTTTGGTAGCCGGTATTTATACCTTTGTATGGGGAGCCTTTTTCAAATGGTTCGGGTCTGCCCTCCTACAGTGGCTTTCTATGGATGCCGTTGTTGATGACTTAGCTACGAATACCTTCGGAACCTTTGGCATGGTCGTGGGCGTGGTTATTTTCTTAAGTGCTTTTTATCCCTTGAGTTGGTTTTACCTGATCGTCGCGGGAGCAGCAGGCAAAGCGATATCCACCGGTTGGTTTCTAATCTTATATTCGGACATCGTAGGATGGAACAAGCGAAGCATCTTTCATGTCACGTTCAATGAACTTCTCTGGTTAATCCTGTTACTGATCATCCTGTATAAAGCCAATAAGACAAAAACGTACGTAAAATCACTTCCTGCGGAGAAATAAAAAAAGGTGCCGTAATATACGGACACCCTATTATGGTAATCTTGTTGGTTTGCGTTAGTTATTTTCACTTCTACTCCTACTTGGCGTATTTCCGCTTCTTGGCGAAGATCTAGGTGCTGTCGGTTGTGGCACCGACACGTCGCCTCTTCGACCAGGGGTAGTAGAACGTCTATTCATTTCGCTCGGGGTAGTTGACTGCCTCGTTCGGGGCTGTTCGCTAGACCGGCTCTCATTCCCCCTACGGTTTTGAGGAGCCACGGTCGCTGGACGTCGCCCACTTCTTGGTGCTTCTATTCTAGTAGCCGGCGGATTATTTCTGTACTGGTAAATGTCTTGATAACGGTTTATAATCACATTCCTCCTTGGGTAAAAACCCGGGTTGTAATAGTAGCCGTATGGTGCATACTGGTACATGGGATCGTAATATCCGTACCCACCGCCTTGCACTGCGCGATTAGTTGAACTACACGAAGCTAACGCGACAAATGCTACGCCAAGTAGTATACTATATATCCAATTTTTCATACTATTCTCCTTTCAGATGTATACGAACATATATGAAAAAACCATGCCAAGTATGGTAGATAGGTGGGCTCGGGTAGCGTTAGTCGATCTTAGCGCTGAGGCTGATTCCTTGCCTTATGTAATAATCAACAGAATCACCAATATGATAATGATCGCACCGGCAGAAATATAAACTCCCCCTCCAACAGCTTTGGCTTCCTTATTGATTTCCCGCAGTTCTTTTTTTATTGCCTTCTTCTCAACCTTAGATAGCTCCGAAAAGTCCATCGCTTTTATTTCCTCAACACGGTGTTTGAGTTCATCAAGCCTTTCCGCTTCTTCGGCACTCAAGGTGATAGGTTCCTTCCCACCACTTGCCATTGCTACAGGAACAAAAGCATTTAGCAGAAAAACAAGTGATAAAAAGTACGCTGTCTTTTTCATGTGATTACGGGGTTAGATTGAAATTTTACGCTATTTTGATTGTAAGGCCTACAACAAACAAGGCACAACATTTACCTACCAATAACCTTACCAAATTTATTGTACGTTCAGAAAAAAATAACGCTGCTTTCTAGCAACTCGAGCTTTTAGGTCATGAAAAACTATGTTTATAAGAATAATGCGTGCGTTGTCCCTATAAACGTGTTTACTCTTTACAGGTCATGCGGTGCGACTACAACATAACGGCCAACCGCTAGTGGGTTCTTGGCATTTGATCACATATAATTGACGGATAATCCAAAACGCTTGCACTGGAAGGGAATATCTGCGGCCTCTGCGCACTCCAAACCGATCTTACGAAAAACATTCGTGACCTTTGGTCGCAATCAAGAACCGCCTAAAATAAAAATATTTATCGTGAACGATTACGTTATCACTGATCATTTTCGAAGATCGGCCCACCGCCCACAACTTTGTAAAAACGAATATATGCAGAAAGCAACAACTGCTTTAGCTGAACCAATGATAATTCAGCATCAAAGGCCTGCCTTTGGGATTCCAGGACTTCGAGGTAACTAGTCACTCCCTGCGAATACCGCTCCCCGCTAAGGTATTGCGCACTTAAGGCTGATTTTTTCCTTTCCTCTGCAATAAGAATTTCTTCTGTTAAGGTGCTAATTTCAACTTTAACATCTTCTACCTCCCGAAGCGCATTCAAAACAGTGTTCTCGTACGCAAAAACCATTTGAAATTCCTTGCTCTCTTGAATGTCGACAATTCTTCTAAGTTGGCTCCAAAAAAACAAGGGTCCTATCAACTGCCCACCTATGTTCCAAAGGGGGTTGGCAAAATCCCAATGGGTAAAATCATCCGTAATGACGCCAAGGGTGGCACTCAGTCGTATGGTAGGCAGTCTACTCGCTTTGGCTGCTCCTACCTGTGCATGTTGTGCCATAAGGCGGTATTCCGCCTCAAGAATGTCCGGGCGATTCTTTAACAGATCAACGGGGGAAAACCGGTCAATATCCATTTCGATACGAACATCCATAAGCGAGGCTGCTCTCTGAATGCGCGTAGGATTCCTTCCTACCAAAAAGTTAAGCGCATTTTCAAGCTGTATGGATTTTCTGTGGTACCTTGGCAAAGAACCTTCAGCTATTTTGCGGAGGATATTGGATTGGTCTACATCTGTTTGCTGTACAATTCCTTTTTCAAACCTAGCTACGATGATTTGGTGCATGCTATCCCGGAGCGCGAAATTCCGTTCAGCAATCTCAAGCTCCTCAAGCGCCTGTAGCCAAGTAAAATAGGTAGAGGCAACATCAGCGATTAAGGAGATCTGCAAACTGTTCAATCCATATTGGCTAGAGAGCAAATCGTATTGGGCAGCATCTGACAGGTTCCTTAGCCTTCCCCAAAAATCAATTTCCCAGTTTAAACCCGCGCCGGCAATAAAAAGCTCATTTACCTGCCCAATTTGGTTAAAAAGAAAGTTTCCTCTTTCAGCAGACCCCATCGCACCAAGCTTTGGGAGCAGTTCTGCTTGCTGAAATCTAAGGGCGTACCGTGCCTGCATTAGCCGTTCTGCGGTGATGTTCACATTCCTGTTATACCGAAGGGCTGTCCTTATCAAGGTATCCAACACTGGGTCGTCCAGGTATTGCCACCACTCGAGGTTCGCATTGCCGGCTTTTTCAAAAGACAACGTATTAATGCTATCCGTTTCCGGTTGGTCTGTATCTTCGAGGGAATTAGAAAAACTGGTTGGAATAGCAAGATCAACGCCCTTAAACGGTTTACCAGCCTTACAGCCAACAAGAAAAATTGCTAGGAAAATACCAAGGATGATCGTTTTCATGCTTCTGATGGATTAATAGTTTTGGCCATTTCCCTCTTTTTCTCATAATTAAACAATTTCCCCACCATGATAAAGAGCATGGGATATAAAAAAACCCCTAAAAAAGTGGCCATGCCTATGCCTCCCAGAAGGGCCATACCCATTATTTTTCGGGCTTCTGCCCCCGAACCCGTGGCTAAAATCAATGGCAGAATACCTAGTACAAAGGAAAACACCGTCATCAAGATCGGTCTAAACCTCAATCTAGCCGACTCGATAGCCGCATCAAATAGCGAAAGCCCTTCATCAAACTTCATTTTAGCAAATTCTACAATCAAAATGGCGTTCTTGGCGGCCATGGCGATCAACAGGATAAGTGAGATCTGTGCAAATACGTTATTTTCAAAACTCAAGCTAAACAACCTAGCCGCTGCCAAAAAGAGAAAGGCACCAAACAGGGCAAAAGGGGTTCCAAGAAGGATGCTTAACGGAAGCGACCAGCTTTCATATTGTGCTGCCAAAATCAGGAATACTAAAAAAAAGGAAAAGGCAAAAATAACTCCCGCTGATCCGGAAGAAGCCTTCTCTTGGAAACTCATTCCACTCCAGCTAAACTCCATGGTAGCAGGCAAAACTTCCCTCGCTACCTCTTCAAGTGCGTCAAGGGCTTGGATGGAACTGTATCCAGTAGCCGGAATCCCAGTCACTTCCGCGGACCGAAAGAGGTTAAACCGGTTTGTGTACTCCGGACCACTTACTTCCTTAACGGTCAGAAAAGTACTTATCGGAACCGACTCACCGGCGTTATTTTTTACGTAAAAGAGATCCAAGCCATGTTCATTTTGGCGGTATTCCGATTCAGCCTGAATGTATGCCCGATAAGTTCTACCAAATTTGGAAAAATCGTTGACATAGGCTCCTCCCAAAAATGCGCCGAAGGTCTGGTACAGTTCCTGTAAGTTCACACCAGTTTTCAACACTTTATCGGTGTCCAATTCTATAAAGCGTTGCGGAACCGACGCCTGGAACTGGGTAGATGCCCGGGCGATTTCAGGCCTTTCATTGGCCGCGGCAACAAATGCCCTTGTATTTTGAAAAAGATACATTGGATCTTCCCCGATTTTGTCCTGAATCATTAGGCTAAAACCGGCGCCAGATCCAAGGCCGGGAATTGCCGGTGGGCCGAAGGCAAACGCTACGGCATCCTTTATTTGGCTGGAAAGAATAAAATTGAGTTTTTGGGCTACAAGTTTGGCCGTCTGATCGCCCCGCTCATCCCAATCCTTTAGGGATATAAACATAAAGGCAGCATTGGTGCTCAAGGCATCGGCAAGCATGTTGTATCCCACTGCAGTGGAGTAGGTTTCTACTTCAGGGATCTCGGCCAGAATTGCTTCGATCCGTTTGGACACTTCGTCGGAGCGTTGTAGGCTAGCCGCATTTGGCAATTGGGCAGTAAGGAAAATGTAGCCTTGGTCTTCTTCGGGAATAAACCCTCCCGGTAGCCTTGCTCCAAGTATCCCCGCAGCAATGAGCGTGATCAAAATGAAAACAACGCCACGTTTTAGTTTTCCGGAAACCACCGCTGTAAACGACGTATAGGATGCTGTGGTCCTATCAAATGCCCTATCAAACCTATCAAAAAAGCGGCCTAGCAGTCCTGATCGACTTTCGCCTGACGTCTTTGACTTTAACAGCAAGGAACAAAGGGCAGGAGAAAGGGAAAGCGCATTTATACTGGAAATGATAACCGACACCGCTATCGTGATGGCAAACTGTTGGTATAGCTTCCCCGTTATTCCGGGGATTGCTACCACCGGAACAAATACCGCAACCAAAACCAAACTAGTGGCTATAATGGGGGCGGTAACCTCCTTCATGGCTTCAGATGTGGCTCTTTTGACACCCATTCCGTTTGCCATTTTTACCTGTACTGCCTCTACCACCACAATGGCGTCGTCTACTACAATACCAATGGCAAGCACCAAGCCCAATAGTGAAAGTACGTTGATGCTAAAGCCCATCAACGGAAACAGCATAAAAGCGCCGATCAGCGAGATGGGTACGGCTAGCGTCGGGATCAGGGTAGCCCGCCAATCCTGGATAAACAGAAAAACAACGAGAATGACCAGTATTAGCGCGATAATAAGTGTTTCCACAATCTCATCAATGCCGGCAATGATTGGTTTGGTAGCATCTAATGAAACAGCATACGCTACGCCCTCCGGAAAGCCGAGAGACAACGCTTCCAGTTCCTTTTTGACATCCTCGGCTACCTGAACCGCGTTCGATCCAGGAGATTGATAGATGGAAATGAGTGCCGCATCGGAACCGTTTGTTCTTGTGAAGGCACTGTAGCTTTCCGTGCCCAGTTCCACCCTTGCGATATCCTTCAACCTCACCTGCGAGCCGTCGGCGTGGGTTCTGACTACGATTTCTTTGAAAGCCTCCTCGGTTTGGAGGCGCTCTGGAAGTCTCACTACATAGGTAAATTCAGTTCCGGGTGGCGCGGGTTCCGCCCCGAGTTTCCCTCCCGGTACGATCGTATTTTGTGCGCGGATAGCCTGCGTTATTTCTCCAATGGTAAGTCCCATTTTGGACAGGATGTCCGGCTGAACCCAGATCCGCATGGAATAATCAGAAGCACCAATAACGCTGACTCTACCGACGCCAGGTATACGTGCGAGCCGGTCCTTGATATTAATCATGGCGTAGTTGCCAAGAAATTGCTGATCGTACGCGAGGTTGGGAGATATAAGCGAAATCAACAACAGGGTATTGGACATGGACTTTTCGGTGGTTACGCCCATGCGCGTGACTTCCTCAGGAAGCTTAGCCATAGCAGAGGAGACCCTATTCTGCGTAAATACGGTATTCATGTCCGGGTCGGTACCTATATCGAAGGTCACTTGGATCCCCATGGTTCCATCATTGGAATTGGTGGACTTCATGTAAATCATGTTTTCCACACCGTTAATCTGCTGCTCCAAGGCTGTTGCCACAGACTGTTCCACGGAAACGGCATTAGCGCCGGTATATCGAGCACTTACCCTCACTACAGGGGGAGTGATATCCGGATATTGCTCTATTGGAAGTGAAGCTAAGGACACTAGACCTACTGTAACAGTGATAATAGAAATCACGATGGCTACTATGGGCCTTCTTACAAAAAAATGATGTTCTTCGCTCATTCGTTTACCGAGTTAAATTGGACAACTTCTGGATTTACCTTTTGACCGGATCGCACGGCCATCAATCCTTCAATCAATACCTTCTCACCACTAAGCAGTCCCGAATTGATGACAAATAAATCCCCTAATTCATCCAAAATCTCCACGCGCTTCTGTGTTATCAGCCCGTCTGCACCTACGCTAAAGACATTATAAAAACTCTGAAGCTCTACAACACAGCGTTGTGGGACTACCAATGCCTGATCGAGAACCTCTATCACACTCTTCACCTTGGCAAACTGCCCGGGACGAATTAGCCCATCTGGATTGGGGAATATGCTCTGCACTAATATGGTGCCCGTGCTTGGATCTACGTTTCTGTCAAGAAAGGTAATCTTACCGGTATAGGGGAATTTTTCACCATCGGCTAAATACAAGTCCAAGGGATGATTTATTCGGTCTAGTCCACTTTCCCCGTCCTTTAGCAGCTGTTTGTAAAAAGTGATGTAGTCCTTCTCATTCAAAAAAAACTCCACCACCACGCTGTCAATTTGCGAAATAGTGTTCAATATAACCGGGTTTGGGCTTCGCCCTACGTATTCTCCTTCTTTAGCCTTGGATTTACCAATGATTCCGCTAATCGGGGCGTAGATCCTGGCATATCCCTCATTTATTTTAGCGAGATTCAAATTGGCCTCAGCTGCCTTTACAGCTTCCTGGGATGCGTCTTTTCGGGCTATCGCCGCATCTAAGTCCCTTTTGCTGATAGCGTTAATTTCTGCTAGCGGCGCTATTCGGGCTAAATCGTTTTCAGCGTTTACCAGATTAATTCTTGCCTCTGATAAAGTACTCTCTTCCCGGCTAACGCTTTGCCGAAGTGGGTCATCATCAATGCTGTACAGCAGCTGCCCTTTTGCTACCCGTATCCCCTCACGAAAATGAATTTTCTCTACAAAACCATCCACCCTGGCACGGATAGGGATATCCGCCTTGCCATAAACCTGACCTACAAATTCTTTAAAAAGCGGGACGCGCTGTTCTGATACTTCTACTACCTTTAAATTGGGTGGTGTAACCTGTTTTACCTCCTCTTTCGAACAGGCAAAAACTGAAAGCAAGAGGATAAATGCTGAAAAACCTGTTTTCATCTGTTTATAATTGTTTTTTAATGGTCAGAACTTGTCCCGATTTGTCGGGGTGGAATCCCCGCCTGCGGCAGGCAGGTCGCAAATACAATCATCCCACTGTGTGACGATTTCGTCATGCTCGATTTCATGTGTTTGTAATTGATTTTTAGAGGTCATCCCGACTAGTCGGGACAGACTATGGAATCCCTTCCTGCGGCTAGCAGGTCACTTTAATAATCATCCCTCCGTTTGAGGTTTTCCTTACGGTAGAATTTTAGAGCTATATAAAATTCTGTCAACAAGATAACAAATAGGTCTACTATAAAAAAAATAAACAGTGGCAAAATTTTACATATAGGTATTAAAAACCACATTTACCTTGCTGATACGGGTATACACCGAATTAATATTTATTTACCTATAAAATACTTTCATTATCCTAAATTAGCGGTTTATACCAAATTCTTGCAAAATGTTTGGATGCTTGTTTATTGTCCGAAGCTATAGGTACCAAGAAGACCCCGAAGCGGCTAGCTACTACAAAAGTATGATCAGAAGGCTTAAGTAGATTCGGGTGATCATGGGCTTATTCTTACTTATCCTTGATAAGTTACGTACTTTTGACCAATTTTGAATGCGTAATTTCTTTTCCAAACACCCCTACCGTTATGTCTACAAAAGGATCAAAAAAGTTATTTTTATTGGACGCCATGGCCCTTATCTATAGGGCTCATTTTGCGTTTAGCAAAAATCCAAGAATCAACAGCAAGGGACTCAATACGGGTGTAATGCTGGGATTTACCAATACGCTGTTGGAAGTCCTCGAAAAAGAAAAGCCTACCCACATAGCGGTTGCCTTTGATACCCACGCTCCCACCTTTCGCCATGTACGGTTTGAAGCATATAAAGCAAATAGACAAGAACAACCCGAGGACATCGCCGTCGCCATTCCCTGGGTTAAAGAAATTGTACAAGCGTTTAACATTCCTGTCCTGGAGTTAGACGGATATGAAGCCGATGACATTATCGGCACAATCGCAAAGAAAGCGGAAAATACCAGCTTTGTCGTTTACATGATGACCCCCGACAAAGACTATGGACAGCTGGTGGATGATCATATATATCTGTACAAACCGGCGTTTATGGGAAATGCCGTCGATGTCATGGGGCCAAAGGAAATCTGTGCAAAGTGGGACATCGAGCATGTGGATCAGGTGCGGGATATCTTAGGCCTTATGGGAGATGCCGTGGACAACATACCGGGCATTCCCGGAATTGGAGAAAAAACGGCTGTAAAGCTGCTAAAAACCTACGGCACCATTGAGGAGTTGCTGAAAAATACCCACAAACTCAAGGGCAAACAGAAAGAAAATATAGAAAATTTTGCCGAGCAGGGATTACTTTCAAAAGAACTAGCCACCATCAGCCAAGAGGTGCCGATTGCGTTTGTCGAGGAAGATCTGCGGTACGAAAACCCAAATGAAGAAAAATTGAAAGCGTTGTTCGCTGAGCTGGAATTCAGGACGCTTACGAAAAGGGTATTTGGAGAAGCAATTAAAAAGCCTCAGATACGGGTGGATGAGCAGTTGGGGTTATTTACAGGCATGGACCAAACAGAAGCTGCCGAAACGGAAGAGGTGCTTCCCTTTCCCGAAGTGGAACAACACGATTCGATCGAAAGCCGACTGCACATCTACCATAAAGTGGAGGGCAAAGAAGCAATAGATGACTTGGTCTCTTACCTGCTGCAACAAAAAGAAATATGCTTGGATACCGAGACCACCTCTGTAAATGCCAATGAGGCAGAACTGGTGGGCATCTCCTTTGCTTATATTCCTGGAGAAGCCTATTACCTGCCCGTGCCGCCCAATGAAACGGCAGCGGGGGAAATATTGGAATGGCTCAAACCGGTTTTCGAGTCAGAAAACATCATCAAGATCGGACAGAATATCAAATATGACCTGCTCGTACTCCGCAACTACGGTTTATCCGTCAAAGGCCCACTTTATGATACCATGCTTGCCCACTACCTGATCGAGCCGGAAGGCAAGCACTCCATGGATTGGCTATCCGAACAATACTTGAACTATAAGCCAGTCTCTATTGAAAGTCTGATCGGCAAGAAAGGTAAAAATCAAGGCAATATGCGGGATGTGGATGTAGACGAGGTAGTGGAATACGCTTCTGAGGATGCTGACATCACCTTACAACTTAAGCACAAACTGGATCCGCAGGTCAAAGAGAACAAGGTCGAAAAACTCTTCCATGAAGTAGAAAACCCATTGATTCCCGTGCTTATGGCCATGGAGTTTGAAGGGGTAAGGATAAATACGGAGGCGCTTTCTGAACTTTCGAAGGTTCTTGACGAGGAAAGTAAAGTCATAGAAAAGCGCGTGTATGAACTTGCAGGGGAATCCTTTAACCTCAGTTCGCCAAAGCAATTGGGCGAAATCCTCTTTGTGAAACTAAACCTCGACCCAAAAGCTAAAAAGACAAAAACAGGGCAATTTGCCACAGGGGAAGAAGTACTTAGTAGGATGGCCGGGGAACACGAAATCGCCCAAGCCATCTTGGACTACCGTCAGATGGTAAAATTGAAATCAACCTACGTAGACGCCTTACCTGAACTGATCAATCCGAAAACAGGACGGATCCATACGACCTATAACCAGTTTGTAGCGGCAACAGGTCGGCTTTCTTCCATCAACCCCAACCTGCAAAATATACCGATCCGAAGCGCTAGAGGCCGGGAAATCCGCAAAGCCTTTGTTCCCAGAGACAATGATCACATCATTCTGGCTGCGGATTATTCCCAGATAGAGTTGCGGATCATGGCGGCGTTCTCGAAAGACGAATCGATGATAGAAGCCTTCAAAAACGGAAGAGACATCCACGCCACCACCGCTGCAAAGATCTTCCAAGTGCCCTTGGAAGAAGTTACTTCCGATATGCGTCGCAAAGCGAAGACAGCAAACTTTGGTATCATTTACGGGATATCAGCTTTTGGGCTTTCTCAAAGGTTGAATATCCCCCGCGGAGAAGCCAAGGAAATCATAGATGCTTATTTTAAGGAGTTCTCCGCGGTAAAAGCCTATATGGACAATTGCATTGAAAATGCCAGAAAACAGGAATATGTAGAAACTGTATTGGGTAGGCGACGTTACCTGCGGGATATCAACAGCCGCAATGCCACCATGCGGGGTTTTGCAGAGCGAAACGCGATTAACGCACCTATTCAAGGATCTGCTGCCGATATGATCAAAGTAGCCATGATCGATGTGCATAAATGGCTGATAAAAGAAAACCTCAAATCCAAGATGATCCTACAGGTACATGATGAATTGGTTTTTGATGCGCATAAGGACGAGGTCGAGCTGCTGAAAGCCGAAATCCCTAAGCTTATGTCCAGAGCCGTGGATATCGGTATACCGATTGAAGTAGAAGTTGGGACTGGAAATGACTGGTTGGAAGCGCATTAAATCTATCCTTTCAGTCTCTCTACACCTGCTTTTGGAAGATACACGCGTTATACGCACCGCCAAAATGGGCAACAGGTGTGAATTTACATGACCTAGGCGCTAAACCGGCTTTTATAACAATACCAACCACCCTAATGGCAAAAATAAAAACCACCTTCTTCTGCCAAAATTGCGGCGCGCAAAGCGCAAAATGGATAGGCAAGTGCCCTTCCTGCGGGGAGTGGAATACCTATGTGGAAGAGGTCGTCCAAAAGGAGGAAGCCGGAAAAGGATCCTGGAAAACCAACCAATCCGCCACGCAAAAAAAGAGCGCTACGCCAAAGAAGCTATGTGAAATAAATTTCGAAGAGCAGCCTCGTTTAGTGACCGGAGACACGGAATTGGACCGTGTGCTGGGTTCGGGTATCGTAGCAGGTTCCCTGATCCTAATTGGCGGAGAGCCAGGTATAGGAAAATCTACCCTCTTGCTGCAAATCGCCTTACTGCTCAATCAAGTTAAGGTTCTGTATGTCTCCGGGGAGGAAAGTGAAAATCAAATTAAGATGCGTGCCGAACGTATGCAGTACGCTTCGGATAATTGCTATGTGTTGGCAGAAACCAACACCCAACAGATTTTCCAGCAGATAGAGATCCTTCAACCTGATTTGTTGATCATCGATTCCATCCAAACCCTCCACAGTCAGTATGTGGAATCGGCTGCCGGGTCGGTGAGTCAGGTACGAGAGTGTACTGCTGAAATCATGAAGTTTGCCAAAGAAACCGGCACCCCTGTATTTTTGATCGGCCATATCACCAAAGACGGGGCTATTGCCGGTCCCAAGGTGTTGGAACATATGGTGGACACCGTGCTTCAATTTGAAGGAGACCGTCATTTGAGCTATCGAATTTTACGAACATCGAAAAACCGCTTTGGGTCTACCAATGAGCTGGGCATTTATGAAATGCATGCCGAGGGCCTTCGTACAGTCACCAATCCTTCTGAGATCTTGATGACGCAGCGGGAGGAACAATTGAACGGGGTGGCCATCGGAGCGATGTTGGAGGGAAATCGGCCTTTGCTTATTGAAATTCAATCTTTGGTTAGTCCGGCTACATACGGTACGCCTCAGCGTAGTAGTACAGGCCATGACGCCAAGCGGCTAAATATGCTCTTGGCCGTGCTGGAAAAACGGGGCGGCATGCGTCTGGGACAGCAGGATGTCTTTTTGAATATTGCTGGCGGCTTGCGTGTAGATGACCCCGGATTGGATTTGGCCGTTTGTGCATCGTTGATTTCTTCGTTTGAAGACACGCCCATTGACGCCTCTGTTTGCTTTGCCGGGGAGGTAGGACTAGGCGGCGAAATACGGGCAGTCAACCGCATAGAAAACAGGATTGCTGAAGCGGCAAAGCTGGGGTTTAAGAAAATATTGGTGTCCAAATATGCCGTAAAGGGCCTAAACGAATCGAAGTTTGATATCGAAATTATTCCCCTAAGCAAGCTGGAGGAGATGTATAGGAAGTTGTTTTCTTAAGGAGGCTTTTGCCCAAGGTAACATATATCGTAAATTGAAAAGTATTAGCTCCAAAGCATGCCATTGTTTTTGGCACCTTTCAAGGCTTCCTTATCTCAATTAACCACCGAATAAACCCGAAACCACCCATGTCATCCAAATCCGACTTTTCCGATTCCAGAAGAAACTTTTTGGGATCCACTTTGCTACTTACCTCGGGAATGGTTTTTTCCGGTTTTCCTTCGGTTGCCGGATTTGAAAACTATTGGAAAGGAAATTTACCCGTGCCATTTCCGCATTTCCCAAGTCTGCTTCATGCCTTTGTCTGGCGAAACTGGAATCTTGTGCCTAATGAGCGAATGGCATCGGTTCTTGGGACCAATCCTACCCAAATTCTTGAACTCGGTAAGGCAATGGGCTTGGGCGAACCTTCTTCTGTTTCGGAAGAGCAATGGCGTAGAAGCTATATTACCATCATCCGGAGAAATTGGCACTTACTTCCGAAATCCCAGCTGAAGGATCTTCTGGGGTGGACGGCGGAACATCTCGACTTTATCCTTCAGGAAGATGATTTTTTATATATCAAACTGGGGAGTTTGAAGCCGGATAATGAGCGGATAACCTGGAACATTCGCTCTCCAAAAATACAGGAAGCCGAAAAGTGGATACAGAACGTCCTGAAAGAGGAATTTTCCAGCCCAACCCTTGGGCAAAGGGAGGAGCTGTTCCATTTTGTAAAGGAGCTTTCCACTATTCCAACGCAAAAGGAAAAGCCATTGGAATCCGGCTTTTCACCCCGTTATGGTTATGGGTATTTTACACTTTTTGGGGATCCCTTACTCGATGCTGAACTGGATCCATTCCCGGAAGGGTATCTGGAACGAATGGCTTCATCGGGACTGGATGGAACTTGGATGCATATTGTGCTTAGCAAGCTCACGCCTTTTCCCTGGGATCCGGCATTAAGTAAAGGATGGGAACAACGACTGGCCAACCTTAAGAAGCTGGTCACTAAGTGCAAGAATCACGGAATAGGAATTTACCTCTACCTCAATGAACCGAGGTATATGCCACTTTCATTTTACGAAAAGTACCCGCAGTTCAGAGGCGTAACCAGAGGGGAATCCGCATCGCTTTGCACAAGTGTTCCCGAGGTGCAGCAGTATTTGGTAGAAGCCATCACCTATATAGTTTCCGTAGTACCTGATCTCGCAGGATTTTTCTCCATCACCGCTTCGGAAAACCCAACCAACTGTTGGTCGCATTTTCAGGGGGCAGACTGCCCTAGGTGTGGTCCTCGGGGACCGGAACAGGTTATAGCGGAGTTAAATACACTCTATGAAAAAGGAATCAGACAAGGAATAGCAAAATACAACACAACCAATGAAGTCAAGTATGAGGGTGCTGGACCAAGTTTAATTGCTTGGGACTGGGGATGGCGGGATGGATGGGCAGATAAGCTTTTACCCAATTTGCCAAAAAATACTGCCTTGATGAGTGTAAGTGAATGGGATCTGGAAATAGAACGTGGTGGAATTGCTGGAAAGGTAGGCGAATATTCGATTTCGGCAGTAGGTCCCGGACCAAGGGCAAAAAGGCACTGGGCCTTGGCACGAAAGCACAATCTGAAAATTATCGCTAAAATACAGGCGGGTACAACCTGGGAATGTGGTGGCTTGCCCTATGTGCCCGCACTGGAAAATGTTGCCCAGCATGCTGTAAACCTAAGGAAAGAGAAAGTAGGTGGGTTAATGACCGGATGGACACTGGGCGGATATCCCGGTTCGCCAAATCTGGAAGTGGTGTCGGTAGTAGGAAGCGATCCCGATATATCCGTAAGGGAAGCATTGGACAAAGTAGCCGAAAGAAGGTATGGACCGGCAGCAGGGGCAGTCGTTGAAGCTTGGTATGGATTCAGTGCTGCCTTTCGGGAATTTCCCTACCATATAGGCGTTGTCTATAATGCCCCCGTTCACTCCGGACCCGCCAACCTGCTATGGGAAAAACCAACTGGATATTCCGCTACCATGGTCGGTTTCGGATACGATGACTTGAAAAAATGGAGAAGCATCTATCCGGAGGAAGTATTTATCCGTCAATTATACAAAGTAGCTGCTGGCTTTGAGTCAGCCATCCATACGCTTCGGTTAAAAACCGCTAATTTAACCCTTGATGCGGACCAATCTACCGAACTCAATGGAGAAATGCGGATAGCCGAAGCTGTCGCGGTTTTGTATAGAAGTGTCGCCAACCAAGCGGATTTTGTCCGCAATAGGGATTTGCTTGCATCAGATACGGCTCCAAAGTCACGCCAGCAACTAAAGAAAAAACTGGAAGAATTGCTACGCAGCGAAATAGCCCTTGCAAAAAGGCTTTATGAATTACAGTCCATGGATTCCCGTATCGGCTTTGAGGCCAGTAATCACTATTTCTATATCCCGGATGACTTGAAAGAGAAGGTATTGAATTGCAGGTATTTGCTTGAGAATTGGGTTGGTGGGTTTTGAGGTGGATTTATTTTAGGGAGCTATGATTTCGATTTAGTGAATCACAATTTGCATTTACTTTCAATTAAAATGGTTTGCCGCAAAAATAATCCGAAGGTTCGTCGCAAGCGTGGCGTGTAAACCGTTGCGGTCATGGCGTGAAATTTTATGGGTATCGGTGGCTCGCCGAGGGTGTGATAAATTTACTTGGCTAGATTTTTAATCAGAAAATAATTCATCAAAAACATTGGTATCGATAAAAATTCGATTAAAGGTCATAGTTCCGTATTTTTTCTATGGTCCTGTTCCGAACACGATCTTTACTGCTAGTAGTATCAGCTTTTAATATCCCCTTTAGTTCTACTATTTCGTCTGAAATTTCAAAGTTTTCTTGGTCCATATATGCCTCCCTTTCAATTAGGTCACGGACATATTGGGATAAATTCTTTTTTGACCTTTTCGCCATTTTTTCCAAAAGACCTCTGTTTAATGATAAGGTAACCTTTTCTGTAAGCGTGGACATGAGAATAAGTGGTATAGTTTAGCTCAAGTATACCACTATTTTTGTCTCCTGTCAAGCATCAATTCTCACCGGGTGTAGTATCCGCTACAACCTTATATCACTAATCTCATTTAGAATCACTATCTCCTCTATGCCATTTGCAATGGCAAAACTCAACCCTTTTTCCCATTGCGAGCTCCTTAAAAATAGAACCACGGAGATCACAAAGTGGGCACAAAGGCCACAAAGAATTTTAGAAAAACTCTGTGCCCTCCGTGAACCTCCGTGCGCCCTCTCTGGGTGTAGTATCCACTACACACTTCTATCACCAATTTCATTTAGAATCGAAATCACCTTTAAGCCATTTGCAATGGCAGATACCAAATCTTTTTCCCATTGCAAGCTCCTTAAATTAGAACCACAAAAATCACAAAGTGGGCACAAAGGCCACAAAGAATTTTAGAAAAACTCTGTGCCCTCCGTGAACCTCGGTGTTCTCCGTGGTTACCTTTTTTAACTGTAAACAATGTAAATCTTTCATCCACGCCCTAAAAACAGTTGCAGGTCAAAACTTTATTCGTTTGGCTATTTCGTCAACGAACAATTAAATTGAATCCCCAATTCACCAATCAAATGAAAGTCGTTAATCCATCTTATACCCATGTTGTCACAAACATTTGGGATTTTAATTCGGGTTGAATTCAATGCAGTTACTTTTTCTTCTTTTGTTACAACAGTTGCATCTTCATGTAAGGCATGGGCAATTATCCAAGGGTCAGCCAATGATCGGGTCTTAGTATTGTCAACCCAGATTTTTGTGAATAGGGTCAGTCGAATAAATTCTTTGCAAACAGGTTGTAACAGGCTCAGTTATTTTTCTGATTGGAATTTTACTTCCTTTTAGCCACATAGATAGTTCGTCTTCGGTTCTTGTAATTTCTTCGTAAACCAGTTCGGGAAGAAAAATCGTGTCCTTTTTACCAAGTTCAGTTAAAACGTTCCAATAGCCGGCGCAAAATTTTGGATTGTAATATTTTTGCCACGCTTGGATTAATACATTGGCATCCAAACAATATAAACTCGCCTTTGTGTTCATCTATTCAATTGAGATTCTAGCTTTTGAAACTTATTAACCTGAACATTTAAAAGACTACTTGCCAATGTCGGCTCTATAAAACCACCTCGAAATGCATCCAATACAGTTTGGGTAAATAGCCTGCTATTTCTGTTCAATTGAAGCATAAAGTAATTAGGCCCGCCTGGCTTATCTTTCTCTTTTTGCCTGGCTTTCTTTTCTGCTTCCCTGCTTAGATAATCAGCATAGCTAATATCCGCCTGTTTTTTTAGTTTCTGATAGTCAAAAGTTGAAATGATATTAAGGTTTAACGTCCTTACCAACAGCGCAAAAGAACTTACACCCAATTGCTTGGCAACTTGGAAAATGCCTTCTGAATTTTGAAAAGATGACGAATCAAAACTGAAAACAAGTTCCTCTGGCATTAAAGCGTTCGCTGCTACTTCATTGCAAAATAATTCGACGGGGTGAAATTTGTCTTTGTAGGTTAAGTTTGGTTCAACGGCATTTGAAATGCCGGATTCCGCAATCCAAATATGTGCCAATTCATGAACCAGCGTAAAGAGCTGTGGTGCATTCCAATCTTCGGAATTTACGAAAACAAAAGGGGCATGAGGGTCAGCAATTGCAAAACCTTGTAACTCCTCCGAATCTAATTTAAGTCGGGAATGGATAAAGCTTGTTCTTGATACAAAGATTCCGTTTTTTTCCGCTGCATTGATCCATTCCTTGATTGGATTTTCAGATTTGTAAAATGCTGGATTTATTTTTAATGCATCAAGGATGTCTTGCGCTACATTTTTCGGGTCGTCTTTTATTGAGAAGCGACCTACAAAAGGTGACTTTTCTTCTTTGTTTTCTGAATTCACATCGCTAATCCAGGCCTGCTTTTGTTGAATTTCACGAATTATAAAGATCGAAGAAGTTGTCAATGGCTTTGCACCTGGTTTCCTAAAGTCTTGGAGTGGCTGAAAGTCCCGGGGAATATCAGGTAGGAAAAATAAAGCAAAGGGTCTTTTATACGCTTTGGCTAAAGTCTGGGCTTGTCGGATTGTAGGCTGACTCTCCCCTCTCTGGGTGTAGTATCCACTACTCCCTTCTATCACCAATTTCATTTAGAATCGAAATCACCTTTAAGCCATTTGCAATGGCAGATCTTAAATCTTTTTCCCATTGCGAGCTCCTTAAAAATAGAACCACGGAGATCACAAAGTGGGCACAAAGGCCACAAAGAATTTTGGAAAAACTCTGTGACCTCAGTGAACCTCGGTGTTCACCGTGGTTACCTATTTTCACGCATTTACTTCTTCGTCACCGACAAACTCGCCTCATCCAATCCCCGCTTTTTCAACAGCGCATCAATTGTAGGCTCTGCTCCCCGGAAATTGACGTACATTTTCATCGGGTCATCGGTTCCGCCCCGCTCCAGTATTTCCTTTCGGAAAGCCAAGGCTTTTTCGGCATTGAATAATTCTGTTTCCTTAAAGGCCTGAAAGGCATCCGTATCCAATACCCCCGACCAGATATAGCTGTAGTAGCCGGACGAATATCCTCCGCTAAAGATATGCTGAAAGTAAGTGCTTCTATATCTTGGGATAATTTCATCAATTAACCCCATTTCCGCTACGGATTCATTTTCAAAGGTGGTAGCATCAGCGGTAATCGGTTCGGTTTGGGTGTGGTAATCCAAATCCAGTAAGGAAGCCGCCAGATATTCTGTCGTGCCAAAACCCTGTCCGAAGGTGCCACTTTTGGTTAGTTTTTCGATCAGTTCATCGGGGATAACCTCACCTGTTTCATAATGAATCGCATACTGCTTCATCACCTCCGGTTCCGTAGCCCAGTTTTCCATAATTTGGGAAGGCAGCTCTACAAAATCCCTAGGCACCGATGTTCCTGCCAAGCTTTGATACTGTACATTTGAAAGCAATCCATGAAGGGCATGTCCAAATTCATGGAAGAAGGTAGTGACTTCGTCAAAGGTCAGGAGTGCAGGCGCATCTCCGGAGGGTCGGGAAAAATTGCAGACGATGGAAATGACAGGTGCCTTTCGCTCTCCGTTTTCGGTTTTCTGCGAGCGATACGAAGTCATCCAAGCTCCTCCACGCTTCGAAGCTCTGGGATGAAAATCCATATAAAGCACACCTACATGGGTGCCGTCCGCTTCCTTTACCTCATACGCTTTCGCATCGGGATGGTAGGTAGGGATATTAGGAATGAGCTCAAAGGTTAACCCAAAGAGATTCTTAACCACCATAAATACCCCTTCTTGCACTTTGTCCAGTGCAAAGTAAGGCTTGATGGCCTGCTCATCGAGCTCAAATTTTTGCTGCCGCAGCTTCTCTTCATAATACCTCCAATCCCAAGGCTCCAACTCAAAATTATCCCCAGACGCTTTAATCATTGCCTGCATCTCATCACGCTCTACCTTGGCTTTTGCCAACGCTGGTGTCCAAAGTTGGTTAAGGAGGGTATAGACATTTGCGGCATTTTTGGCCATAGACTCCTCCAATACATAGTCCGCATGCGTTTGATAGCCTAGAAGCTGGGCTTTTTCACGGCGCAGGTTTGCGGTTTCGATCAGCGCTGCTTTATTGTCATATTCATTGCCCTGATCTGCCCGATTTTTATAGGCCTCCCAGATCTGTTTGCGCAGTTCCCGCTTATCCGCATATTGCAAAAAGGGCATGATGCTGGGGTTTTGCAAGGTAAAGAGCCACTGACCTTCTTTACCGGCAGCTTTGGCGTCCGCCGCTGCCGTGGTTATGAGTTCCTGAGGCAAGCCAGCTAAATCCGCTTCATCTTCAATCCAAAGTTGGTAGGCATTGGTCTCAGCAAGTAGGTTCTGTCCAAACTGAAGCGTTAGCGAGGAAAGCTTTGAATTGATCTCACGCAATTTCTCCTTGTCCGCTTCATTTAGGTTTGCGCCATTCCGTACAAAGGATTTGTACATCTTATCCAGCAGCATATGTTGCTCGGCATTTAGGCCAAGGTCATCTTTTGATTCCCAAACGGTTTTGACCCGTGCAAACAGTTTTTCGTTAAGACTGATGTTGTCGCTGTGTTTGGAGATTTCAGGTGCCAGTTCTTTGGCAATGGCTTGAAGTTCGTCGTTCGTATTGGCCGAGTTCAGGTTATAAAAGACCCGCAAAACTTTTGACAGGGTTTCACCTGAATATTCCAACGCCTCGACAGTATTTGCGAAGGTAGGCGCATCTGGATTATTGACGATGGTATCTACTTCCTTTTCTTTTTGCACAATTCCCTCCCGAATGGCAGGAGCAAAGTGTTCATTTTTGATTTTGTCAAAGGGAGGTACGTCAAAAGGCGTGTCATACGCCTCAAAGAATGGATTCATGGTTTCTGTGTTTTCTTCGTTGCTATCGCATCCTACCCAACAGGCAGACGCAATAAAGAGAATGATTAATTTACGCATCATAAATTAAGGATATTAGCTGTTTTCTGATCCAAGAAACAAGAAAGGTACCTGCCATGGTTCCAGCTACCGAGGAACCATCGCGTGGCTACTATCCTTAATAGATAACGGATATGAAAATTGGCTTTAAATATTAGCACCAAAAGCAGCGAGCAATAACGCATGTGTGAAATACGAATGACCTTTCTCTATAGCACCCGCTGTTTCCAGCGGATAGTTTCTGGGTTATCCAGATCAATGAGGTATCCATTGACCACGGCATATTTTAAAACGCCATCCTTTTGCAAAAAGAAATTGGTAGGGCTTCCTAAGCCGGTGCCAAAGGGAATTTGCGTTGCTGTACCCAATACATTAATTGGCAGATTATGCAGCGTACCTGTCGTACTCTCATCGGTGGTCACTCCCAAATAGCCCTTTCGGAGTAGTTCTTTAGCCTCATCTACTGTGAACGTTTCCAAGTCTATCCGCTCTTCGAAGACCTTTCCAGGTACGACGACAAGGCCCGATGCAGCAATCTCCTCATAGCCATAAAAAACGGACAGGTCGCCCAAATCGGCAATGCTTCCCGCAACATAATAATCCATGGGATCAGCAACCTCTACCTCTCTACGGCGGATTCCCAGGTCTACCTTGTAGCTAACGCTGTCATTTAACGCAACGCCTTTGATCAGCAGATCCATCAAACGGGATTCGTTATCAGGTATCGCGAAATAGGCTTCTTGCGAATATCCTTCATACCCGTCCGTGGCAATCTGGTATAGCGCATTCAAGATGATCATAAAATTCAAGCGTCGGATGTATTGTTTCTCCGGATCATTGGGATAGCCGCCTGATTCTATAAGGATGGTGCTTGTCCCCCTTTCTTGGAAATTATCCCCAAAAGCCCTTGGTTCGAAGGCATCATTGTATTTGCCGATGTGTCCCGGCACTTCTTCCTGCAGTACTTCATTCATGCCAACAATTACTTTCATCGCCCTGCTACGTACATCATTAATGCTTGTAGCTTCATCATAGGCGGGTGCCAATACCGAAATGGTAGCTGGATTGCGGGAGCTTCCGCTCGTATAGTATGTGTTTTGATCGTGCAGATTAAATCCAAAATGCGGCTCAAAATCATCCCTTGCCTGTTTTAGAATCACAGCTTCAGGTGAGGTGGCATGTAAAAAATCTCTGTTCAGATCGATCTCCCATGCGTTTCTACGCATAAACTTCTCCGCTCCATCCGGATTTACCATCGGAATAAAGCGAATATGAAGATTTTCAGAAAGCGTGTTACGGATTTCCTCAAACCCATCATCAGCCCCTTCCAAAAAATTGAACAGATCAAACAATGCCATAGTTGCCGTACTTTCATTACCATGCATTTGGGACCAAAGCAATACTTTTTTTGTTCCCGATCCATAGTCTAGCCGGAGTATATCCCTGCCTTCAATGGATTGGCCCAAGACTTCCGATGAGAATAAATCACTTCTCCTTTCTACCAGGGGAATCATGTCCGCATGGGAAAAGCGACGTACCGGGAACGCTTTCTCTCGGTACATTTCTGCAGCGCGCCGGAGATCCTCCACCGGTATCGACGAAGCCTTTTTACTGGAGGTTCGGGTGGAGCACGAAGGGGCTATATAAAGTAAAAACAGAATAATTCCGATCGGTAAAACGTTTCGCATAAGAAGGGGAGTTTGCTCCCTAAAGATACAATCAAATTCACTATTTTAATTCAAAATGAAAATTATCTATTCTACCTTTATAACCTAAATCCCTTTAATAATAGGGTTAGTTTTGGACTTTACTTGGAGAAATTAGGCTATGAAAATAGAAATATTGGTTAAAGAATTACCCTTAAAGCACACCTTCACCATCGCTCACCAAAGCAGGGATGTACAGACGACCATCATAGTCAGGCTCCTAGATGGAGACGAGTATGGATTGGGAGAATCGACGACCAATCCGTTTTATGGCATGACGGTGGAAAACATGACAGCCGCTTTAGAGGCTGCGAAGCCGCTCTTAGCGGACGAATCCATCATGCATCCAGAAATCCTATGGGAAAAGACAAAGGCTGTGTTTGCGGGAAATCCCTTCGCCCAATGTGCCTTGGATATTGCGGCTTGGGATCTTTTTGCCAAAAAACAGAGGAAAAAGCTGTATGATTTCTGGGGATTTGATCCAAAAGATATCCCTTTGACCAACTTCACCATTGGGATAGCCACTGTAGAAAAAATGGTCGCTAAAATGAAGGAGTTTGACTGGCCGCTATATAAAATCAAGCTGGGAACAGACCACGACATGGAGATCATCCGTGAACTTCGAAAGCATACCGATGCTACTTTTCGGATAGATGCGAACTGTGCCTGGACCGCCGAGCAAGCTATCCGCTATTCTGAGGAATTGAAAACCCTAGGTGTAGAATTTATGGAACAACCCTTGGGCAAGGATGATTTGGAGGGGATGAAGGAAGTACTCAAACACAGCGTACTACCCGTTATGGCCGATGAAAGTTGCATTGTTGAATCTGATGTCAAAAAATGCCATGGCTTGTTTCACGGGATCAACGTAAAGTTGGTAAAGGCGGGAGGAATAACGCCGGGGCTACGGATGATTAGGGAGGCCAAGAGTTTGGGCATGAAAACCATGGTGGGATGCATGACGGAATCTTCGGTAGGCATATCCGCGATCGCCCACTTGGCAGCTATCCTGGATTACGTGGATATGGACGGGGCCATGTTACTGGCAAAAGATATCGCCACGGGGGTGGAAATTACCACCGATGGGGTTATTTTTCCGGACCGTCCGGGAACGGGAGCCAAAATGCTTGAAGGATAAGCAAGGGATGGGAAAACACCTTACCACCGACAGGGCCACTTCGAGGCTCTACGCCCAGGGGGAAGATTTTCTGCAGTTCGCCGGAACAGCGTATTTGGGCATGTCTCAGGTTCCTGCTTTTGAAACACTACTCATAGAGGGGATAAAAAAATACGGCGCCAACCACGGTTCCAGTAGACAAAGCAACGTACAGTTAGCGATATATGATGCGTTTGAGGCATTTTTTGAAGGTGAGACAGGGGCTGAAAAGGTCCGCCTGCTGAGCAGCGGATTTTTAGCTGGACACTTGGCGGTGGAGGTGCTTCGGAAAGAGGTGGACCTGGTATGGATTGCCCCTGACGCACACCCTGCTATCTTACCACAGGGCCAAAGCGGAAATCCGCACCAACCCTTTGAGGCTTGGGTCAGACAGTGTCTGGAAAAATCCAGAACCCTAATGGGGCATCGTATTGGTATTCTCTCGAATGCCGTCAATCCCCTAAACCCACAAGTACACGATTTTGGGTGGATCAAAGAACTATCCCCGCTTAATGACTATTTTGTACTGATCGATGACAGCCATGCATTTGGAGTGGTCGGTGATGCTGTTTTCGGAACCTATGCCCAATGGAAGCATGTAACCTCCAATGTACTGGTGTGCGGTTCTTTGGGAAAAGCCCTTTCCCTACCGGCGGGTGTTATTTTAGGACCGAAAAATCTCTTGGACAAAGTCGATGCCCACCCTATTTTTCGCTCTTCTTCGCCTCCTGCTCCGGCCTTTCTACACGCGTTTTTGACCGGGCAAGACCTATATAACACCCAGATTAAAAAACTTCGTCAAAATACGGCATTGGTTTACAATCAGATCCGGGACATGCGGGATTTTACGATGCTTGACGAATATCCGGTGGTTACGTTTCGGGAAAGCGCTTGGGTGGATAGGCTGCTTGAAGAAAAAATCATCGCTTCCTCCTTCGCCTATCCGGGACCTTCAGATGCGCCCCTCAACAGGTTGGTCATTACAGCTTCTCACAGTTCAGAGGACTTGACCTACCTGATTTCCACCCTCAAAAAACTCCCGATTTAAGCATTTAAAAAAGGGTAATCGGTACTCATCGAAAGGCACCTTTTTTGATAATTGTCTTTTCAAAATGGCCTTTGTTGTGAAAATCATGGTAAACGGCACGAAGCTTGGTCTGATAGGTTGCATATAAACGATGTTTTTTACTCTACGCCAGCCATAGGCTAAAAAATGACACTGCCTAAATAAATTAGAAACGATATGATCCGAAAAGAGACACATGATAGATGTATTCCCTCCCTGGGATATTTACTTCTCCTGGCATTACTTACCGTTCTCACGACGACGCAAAGTAAGGCGCAGTGGACCATTGACGCGGAATCTGGACTGGCCTTTTTGGGATATAATGATATCCGCATTCCAAATGAAACAGGGACATTGTTTAGTTTCAAAAATGACTTTGATGTAGATGGAGCAGTGGTTCCCTTTAGAGTCAGGGTCGGGTATTCATGGGGTGAAAAGAATCACCTGTTTGGACTGATTGCTCCCCTATATGTGAACTACACCGGTACACCCGATCAAGCGATCGATTTCCAATCCTCCACGTTTGATGCCGGGGAAAGCCTGAAGGGATTTTATAAATTCAACAGCTACCGCTTAACCTATCGCAGGGACTTCGTTGTGGATGGACCATGGACAGTAGGTACGGGTTTCACCGCAAAAATACGCGATGCAAGTGTACAACTTGACAACGAAATGGGTAAAGCAGACCGTAAAGATGACCTGGGGTTTGTACCACTTTTACACCTCTATGCTGAGTACGCGCTTGAAAACAGGACAAGGTTTTACCTAGAAGGGGACGGGTTAGCAGGAGGTCCTGGCCGTGCCTTTGATGTGTTTTTGGGAACAAGGATACCCCTTACAGCAAAAACCGACATTAAAGCTGGCTATAGAATTCTCGAAGGCGGAGCGGATGTAGATGAAGTCTACAACTTTACGTTAGTGCAGTTCGCGGTTTTCGGGCTGTTTTTTCAGCTCTAGCGCAGTCATCCCTACTTCGGAAGCCGGTTTGAAGGAAAGATAACTGAGAATTATTGCTACCAGAGCGAAATATCATGCCTAAATATACGCCTAGAGATGTCCAAAGGGTTGCTTACCTTTAAGCGTCAAAATCCAATCTCTCATGCTAATTCCAGCTTTTCTCAAACACCTCATCTTTTTTGCTGCCGTGATGTTCGCAGCCGTATCCGGAGCACCTCAGGAAAAGGGTGACTGGTTTGCCTTTCAACCGAACAGCAGCCCTGACAAAGGAGAAATAGGCATGCAGGATTGGCTGGATGCTCCGGCCGGAAAACATGGCTTTGTGACCAGGAAGGGGGCAAACCTACTCTTTAAGGACGGAACTCCCGTGAAATTTTGGGGCACGAACATCAATGGAGGCAACACATATCCGAAAAAGGAACTTGCGGATCAGTTTGTCGCTTTTTTGGCCAAGTACGGCGTAAATGCCATCCGCTTTCACAAGTTTACTTGGAACGCGAACGACGGCATCCACTCGACTCAGTTTGATCCCGAAAAGATGGAGCGGCTCGATTACTTTCATGCCAAGCTCAAAGAAAAAGGCATGTATTACGGTTGGTCGCATATCTATGGACATAAGGTTCTTCCTGGGGATAGTTCCTCCTTGCTATCCTATGAAGAAATCAAAAACCTATCTTACCCTTGGTCCCACCTGAATGGGTCCACTTCCAGCTTGGTGAATTTCGCCCCCGACTTGCAAGCGTTGTCTATCGCACTCACGGTGAACATGCTTTCTCACACCAATCCCCTGACAGGACTGCGGTATGCCGATGATCCAGGATTGGCTTTTATCGAGTTTCAAAATGAAGACAACATCTTTTGGAGTGCGATTGAACGGTCTTTGGAACAGGCACCAACCTACCGGAAGCTTCTCTGCAGGCTGTTTTCAGAGTGGCTACTTGCCAAATACGGGTCGCAAGCCGAACTTGATGCGGCATGGGGTCCCGGTGCTATTCCGGAAGGAGAATCCCTAGCAGCGTTGAACATCTATCCCCAACCAAACCACAGCGCATTTTCCCAAGCCTACGACAAAGCTATTGCAGAAAACCAACCGATTAAACAGCATCTTTTGGACAAAATGGGTTTCCTATATGAAAAGCAACGGGAGTATTACCAACGGTTTGAAAAGGCGGTACGCGATCTTGGGTATAAGGGAGTATTGGTAGGTTCCTGTTGGCAGGCGGGTTCCGGGATTTCGCATTTTTATAACCTGCATGCGGACTATGAGGTCGGTATGATAGATCGGCACAATTACTTTGGAGGCGGGGCCGGGGGCCACCGGTTAGACACCGGCTTAGTGAAAAACATGTCGATGCTTCAAAATCCGGGCACCGGATTGCTTTCTGCCGGAATGCAACAGGCGATTGATAGGCCTTTCTCGTTTTCCGAATGGATGAGTCTCGTACCCAATGAATGGACCGCCGAGGCCACACCAATCATTGCCGCTTATGGCATGGGCTTGCAGGGTTGGGATGCTTCCTTTTCTTTCGCGACGGATATCCCACGCTTTTCTCCCCTACTTGAATCGGAACACCACGGCGTATACAATGCCACAAGCCCGCTTCATATGGGCCTATATCCGGCGTTGGCGCGCATGGTTTACCGTGGCGATGTTTCAGAGAGTGAGGTGATAACTACCCGCAACGTACACATTCCTTCCCTAGCAAGTGGTAAATTGGGCTTTGAAGAAAGAATTACTCAGGGATTTGACGACAAAGAATTCTCAGGAACCTTCACTCCAAACACCTTAGCAATCGGCCGAATGCCAATTGCTTTTACGGAAAATCCCGAGGAAACAATCCTGCCTGATTTGACGGAGTACCATCAGGTACCAGAAAAAACGATTCAGTCAGTAACGGGGGAGTTGCGTTGGCATTACGGGCAAAAGGGATATTTTACCATCAATACTTCCGGCACAAAGGGAGTAGTAGGTTTTCTGCCAGATGAAAAAATTGAGTTTGGAGATTGGACGATTTCCTCATCCAATCCGTTTGCAGTAATTCTCCTGAGTAGTTTGGAAAAGGAAAAAGACCTGACTACCGCCAAAAGAATTCTATTAACCACCGTGGCGAGAGGAAAAAATACCGGGATGGAATACAGCGAATCAGCGGATAGGTTGCTTTCGAAGGGGACAGCTCCTCTTTTATTGGAGCCTGTTGATCTTACTTTGCAGTTTCCCGCTGGGCAGGAATACAGGGTTTCTGTGCTGGATCACGACGGAAACAAGACGGGGAAAATGCTTTCCGTTCAAGACGGTCGGGCATACATTTCTGGATCAGCAACGAAAACGATCTACTACCTGATTGAGAAATAGGGTACGTTTTCATTCCGTATACAGATGGAATTTATTATCCGCAAAACAGTCGAAAAAGGAGAAAGGCAAATTACTGAATTGGTAACAAATCTGAGGATTGATTGAATTTAAAATATTTTTTCAATTTTTTTCTCATATTATTTGCAACGTAAGTGATCATCCATTACCTTTGACATATCAAACAAAGACAAATGGTCTTTTATACTGTAGGATGATGAAACTGGCAGACGTGCCCTCCGGTCTCGGGGGTGGGGATTCTGGGATAAAGCAAACATCGAGCTCGTGTTTTTGCCTAACTGCCCCGTGGAGGTTCGACTCCTTCTCCTACAGCTGGTTATTTTGGGTTTATTGTTAATTGACTAAAGCTATGAGATTTTGTTTCATAGCTTTTTTTTTGGTTTACTTCTCTCTGGATTTAGAGAGGCATTGCGAGGCCGATTTTCAAAAATCCCTTATCAGGCTTTGCGACTTAAAAATACATTTTAATCTTTCGCTTGTAGCAAGTCCCATCTGGGTAAGGTGATTTTAGAGGGACAAATTCAAAAACTAAAAAAGTCACTGGGGCTAGCTGGCAGTATTCAACTAAAAAAAATCCTACCGAGTCAGATTTGACTCGGTAGGATGTAGACGATTATCAATTCGGAATCATTCCATGTGGATCAATTACAAACTTCTTAGCTGCTCCGCCATCAAAGTCTTTATACCCCTGCACCGATTGCTGGAGGGATATAATTTGAACATTGACCGCCTTAGCAATCTGCACCTTATCATAAAGAATGGCATTCATTAACTGTCGGTGATATTTCATGACGGGACACTGACCGGTATGGAAGCTGTGCGACTTTGCCCAGCCCAATCCTAACCTAATGCTTAGGCTGCCAATTTTCGCCGCATCATCCACCGCACCCGGATCACCGGTTACATAAAGGCCCGGAATGCCGATACTTCCTCCTGCACGCGTTACGTTCATCACGGAGTTCAACACGGTCGCCGGCATCTCCGTTCCTGCGTCAGATCCATGGCCTCGGGCTTCAAATCCAACGCAATCGACTGCACAGTCTACCTCTGGCACACCCACTATTGCCGCAATGGCCTCTTCCAAAGGCGTGTCTTTTCGAAGATCGATCGTTTCACAGCCAAAGCTTCTGGCCTGTTCAAGCCGCTCCGGAATCATGTCTCCAACAATGACTACCGCAGCACCCAAAAGGTGACAGGAAACAGCACATGCTAATCCAACTGGCCCTGCCCCAGCTACATACACGATGGTTCCTGGTCCTACCCCCGCGGTCACGGCACCATGAAATCCCGTAGGGAAAATGTCCGAAAGCAACGTCAGGTCTTTAATTTTTTCCATGGCCTGATCGGAATCCGGAAACTTCAATAAATTGAAATCGGCGTAGGGTACCATGACATATTCCGCCTGACCACCTACCCAGCCCCCCATATCCACATAGCCATACGCCGCCCCGGGACGTGCTGGATTGACGTTGAGGCAAATGCCTGTTCTTCCTTCCTTACAGTTTCGGCATCTGCCGCAGGCTATGTTGAACGGTACCGAAACCAAATCCCCGACATGGATGAATTCAACGTCCCGGCCGGCTTCTATTACCAGTCCGGTAATTTCGTGCCCTAAAATGAGTCCTTCCGGTGCAGTAGTCCTACCCCGGACCATGTGCTGGTCACTGCCGCAGATGTTGGTGGATACGATTTTGAGAATGACACCGTGGTCACATTTTCGGTTGCCCAGCGCAAGTTTTGGGTATTCAATTTCCCTTACCTCTACTTCTCCGGGCTTTACATAAGCTACTCCGTGGTTTTTACACATGTGGTTTACTATTTTGGTTGACAGATTGGGTTTATCATGTTAGTTGACCGTCGGCACTTTCAACACATGATCCCCTCAAATTAGGAATTTTGATTTGATTATCCATGTCATCCATCACTATTTTACCAAAAACAGTCTTATTTCGTAAAAAACCAATCAAATCATCGATTTAACGGCCGGAAATCACTAAAGAAAAATAAAATTCCTACGAAAGAACAACTCTCAGAATTGATATCTTGCACTCACCAGTAGAATCCTTGTCTCCCGCTTGCTGTAAAACTCCTGTGAAAACGTGTTTGTGAGGGCACTACCCGCAAAGCGCCGGGTGTCGAACACGTCACGAATACTGACAGAAAGCGATCCTTTACGCTCAAAAAAGCTACGCTGGAAACTGATATCCATATAATATTGAGACAAGTCTCTTCCCTGCGCTTCAATCTCCGCCGACTCATAGTTCCCGACAAACTGCATGCGAACGCCATAAGGAAGGGAAAAGTCGGAGGTGAGCTTTGAGTTCCAGGCAAACCCATCATTGACAAACTCTTCACCGACATTGGATCCGTCTACCTTGATCCTAAAGGCCGTCGCACTTCCACTTACATTCCACCAAGGAAGCACTTCCAGCAAGCCAATAAATTCCGCGCCATAGGACTCGGAGGTGTTCAAGTTGGCGGGTTGGGAATAGGAAATACCATTCTCTACGATAGTCACAAAATCCAACTGCCCCGCCACGTGCCGGTAAAATAGGTTGGAGGTAAGGCTCCCCTTTTCATAATTTGCCATGTGACCAACTTCCAAGGAATGAATCATTTCCGGCTGCAGATTGGGATTACCCCTACGTACACTCAATGAATCTGTAATATCCGGAAAGGGATTTAATCTCCAAGCGGTGGGCCTGTCTATTCTTCGGCTATAGGTAACCTTGAAACTCTGCGTCGGTGAAAAGTTGTACAACCCTTGGAAACTGGGGAAAAAGTTGACGTACTCTTGTTGGTTTGATTCCTGCGTATTTTCCAGATACGTATCCACCAAGGTGTATTCTCCTCTAACCCCCGCAGATAGGTCAACCTTGTTAAAGCTTTTAGCATAGATCAGGTAAGCCGCATGGATCTGATCCTTATATATAAAGCGGTTACTTACCGCAGGATCTTCCACAAAATCCTGACTGGTCTCTTGAAAACGGCTGTACAGATAATCGTTATCAAACTTTCGAATGTTTGACTTTAGGCCTGTTTCGAAGGTGCCACCGTTCTCTAAGGGCACAACATAGTCGCCCTGAAAAACCGAGATGTACCGCTTTTCATCGGTAAATGCACGTTCTTGACCGTTAAGGTTTTCAGGCAAGGCCTCGGTGGCATTACGATAGATATCGATATTTTGGGTTTTGAACTGGTTTCTATACGAGTGACTTGCCGAGAAACGTAGCTGCTTCTTTGGATTATCAAACGTACGTTCATAGATCACGGCATTATCAAGACCGTCGTCTGCTTCCGTCTCATCATTTCTCCGCACGTACTTCAGCACTTGGCTATCGTCACTCACCCGTCTCAAATCCGCAAAAAGTGTGTTCAACTGACTGTCGTCACTGGTTTGAAACACTCCTTCGTAGCTGATGATGTTTCTACCGAAGTAATAATCCCCTCCAAAGTTTACATTGTGGCCGGTATTTTCACCGATACTATTTGTTTCTTGCTGTAGCTTTTCGCCATCCTCAAAGATCTCCCGCGTTGTCCTACGTACCCCTATATCCCGCCATCTGCGAAAATTATATCCTCCGTACATATTGTACCTAAGCGTTCTGTGATTCAGGTTCAATCCCGTATTCATCCGTCCGCGCGTACCATAGGTGAGCTCACTACTGGCGTGGGTACCCAGGTCTTGGCCCTTTTTTAACACAATATTAATCACACCGGCCTCAGCCTCGGCATCATACCGGGCATTTGGGTTGTTGATTATTTTGATCTGTGCGACTGCACTTGCCGGTATTTGATCAAGATTCTGGGTCAAAGAGGAGTTTCTGCCATTGATAAGGATATTTGTTCCCGAGCTCCCCCGCAGTGTGATGGACCCGTCGTCACCGACGTTGACGGAAGGCGTATTTCGAAGAATGTCCAGCAATGACCCTCCTAGATTGGACAAGTTTTGATCCGGGTTGATGGTAAGTCCCTCCACATCCGCCCTCATGGGAAATTTTGTGCTTGTTACAATTACTTCTTCGAGATTTTGATTTTCCTCGATTATTTCAATAGTTCCCAAGGAGCTGTTGGCAAACAGGGGAAGTTGTACTTCCTTGGATTCATATCCGATCAGAAAAAACCGCAGGAGATAATCGCCCGAGGGGCTGGACAATGCAAACCTTCCGGCTTCATCGGTATCAGAAAATACTACTGGTTGGTCTTTGTTAGGCTCAAATAAGGCCACTTGTACAAACGGCAACTTCTCTCCAGTCAACTTATTGGTAACGGTACCGGATACTTCAAACTGTCGCGAATTACGTTGCGCAAAACCTGATACAATGGGGACGATAAGAAACAAGAGTAACGAGTAAAAAATAGGCTTCATAAGATTTAGGCGGAACGGTTTGAGATCGGAACAGAGAGGTTAACAGTGTTTTATTAATAGTAAAACCCTTCTAAACCATTAAATGTTTAGAAGTTATAAGGTAGGAGCCTAAAGCGTTTGAACGGTTCCCGATGTCGGCGAATAAAAAAAGTGGGCGTTGTCAGTTTTTTGCTAAAACTGACAACACTCACTCAATGCAATAACGTATGAATAGGGAAGCTACTTAGCTGCCAATCCAACTTTCCACCTCTTCTTTGGTAGGATTGGCCACTTCCAGTTTCATTTTCTTTCTGCGTCCGCAGATATCGTTAAAAAACTTACTCGCGTTTTGGCCTTTTAGTTGTTCCACCGTGTGTATGTTTAAGTCCCTCAACACTGGAATCAAGCCCGCATTAACGCCCAAGGCGATGAAATCTTCATCGGAGGCGATGTGTACTCGCTTCTCCGGCTTCATTTGGGGAAAGAAAAGCACCTCTTGTATGGTACTGTTATCCGTAAGTAGCATGCAAAGACGGTCAATACCTATACCTAAGCCGGAGGTTGGGGGCATGCCGTATTCCAACGCACGTAGAAAATCCTCATCCATCGCCATTGCCTCGTCGTCGCCTCTTGCCGCAAGTTTAAGCTGCTCCTCAAAACGTTCTCTTTGATCAATGGGGTCGTTTAGTTCGGTATAGGCATTTGCTATTTCTTTACCATTTACAAACAACTCAAAACGCTCAACAAGCCCCGGCTTATCACGGTGTTTTTTGGCTAAGGGAGTCATTTCTATTGGATAGTCAGTAATATAAGTGGGTTGGATCAGGTGTTCTTCTACTTTTTCCCCAAAAATTTCATCGATCAATTTCCCCTTGCCCATGCTGCCGTCTACAGTAATACCAAGATTCGCGCAGACGGTTCGCAGGCCTTCCTCATCAAGCTGGCTTACGTCAATACCAGCGTATTCATGTATAGACTCAAACATGGTCAATCGCCGGTATGGCCCGGCGAATTCGATCACATGTTCGCCTACCTTTGCTTGTGTGGTACCCAACACCGACTCCGCGATCGTTTCCAGTAGTTTTTCCACCATTTCCATCATCCAGATATAGTCTTTGTAGGCGACATATATCTCCATGGAGGTAAATTCTGGATTGTGGGTACGGTCCATTCCTTCGTTTCGGAACATTTTCCCGATTTCGTAAACTCCGTCGAATCCTCCTACGATCAGCCTTTTAAGGTAAAGTTCATTGGCTATACGTAAGAAAAGCGGTATGTCCAACGCATTGTGATGGGTCTGAAAAGGTTTCGCGGCTGCACCTCCGTGGACCTGTTGCAGGATAGGCGTCTCGACTTCCAGCCAACCATGGTCGTCAAAGTAGCGGCGCATTTGGGAAATCACTCGGGATCGGGTAATGAAGGTCTGCTTTACCTCGGGGTTGACGATCAGATCAACATAGCGTTGCCGATAACGCAGTTCAGGATCTGTGAACCCATCATATACGTTTCCATCATCGTCCCTCTTTACCACAGGCAGCGGTTTTAAGGATTTCGAAAGGAGAGTTAGCTCGGTAACGTGTAGGGAGATTTCACCCGTCTGCGTAGTGAAGATATATCCTTTTACCCCTACATAGTCCCCTATTCCCAGAAGTTTCTTAAATACGGTATTATAGGCTGATTTGTCTTCATCGGGACAGAGGTCATCGCGCCGCACATACAGTTGAAGCCGGCCGGTAGCATCCTGGATTTCCGCAAAGGATGCGGAACCCATAATCCGTCTCGACATCAATCTTCCTGCGATAGAAATACTTTTATAGTCATTTTTACGGTTCTCGTAGTTTTGGTGAATGTCCGCAGCGGTGACATTTACGGGATATGAGATGGCCGGATAGGGATCGATGCCAATGTTGATCAGCTCCTCGCGATCCTTGCGTCGCTCGATTTCTTGTTCGCTCAATAATTGCATATATTAACCTGATTATGCTTTGTTGGACAAGGATTTTCTCCTTGCAATTTCTTTTTTTAGTTGGAGGAATTCCCTACTGCTTTGACCTGCAATTCCCGAATTTTCTTCCACCCTTCTGGAAAGATAGGGAAGCACCTCCGCTATCGGACCATAAGGCAGGTACTTGGCTACGTTAAAGCCTGCCTTTGCTAAGTTAAATGAAATGGCGTCGCTCATGCCGTATAGTTGGGCGGCATAGACACGTTCGTCGTTTCTTCGCATCCCGTGCAGATCAACCAGTTCGGTCAATACCATGTTACTCACTTCATTGTGGGTCCCTGAGACAAGAAAAACCCGCTGCTTATTATTGATGCAAAATTGAAGGGCTTTATCATAATCCCGGTCTGTAGCTTCCTTGGTTGCTTGGATAGGGGAAGGATATCCCATTTCCCTGGCCCTATCCCGCTCCTTTTCCAAATAGGCACCGCGAACAAGTTTGGCCCCTAGAAAGTATCCGTTGGCTACCGCATCATGGTGGGCATCCTTCAAGTTGCGCAGCATATCATGGCGATAAAGCTGAAAGGTGTTGTACACTACTGCGGTCTCTTTATTGTATTTGCGCATTGCGGCCTGAACCCAACTGTCAATGACATCCTGAAACCAGCTTTCTTCACCATCAACCATGATACGAACCTTATTCTCCGCGGCTGCATCAAACAATTCCCAAATCCTTTTCTCCGCTCTAGTATAGGCGGCTTGTTCTTCCGCGGTCAATTGCTCTCCCGCTTGAACTTTGGCTAGCACCGTCACATTGGCAATTCCAGAAACTTTGAATACAGCAAATGGCATGTATTGTTTGCCTGCGGATTCACGGATCGTTTTAAGAATTTCCGCTTTCGTATGGTCATAACTTGTGACGTCCATTTTACCTTCTACCGAATAATCCAGAATAGTACCTATCCCATACGTAGCGAGTTCCTTGATTTTTTCACCACAATCCGGTATGTTTTCCCCGCCACAAAACTGTTCAAACACGGTATACTTTATCAAGCCCTTTATTGGAAGGTTCCATTTTAATCCCCAGTTTGCCAGCTTGATGGCTGTAAACAACAAAAACGGATAGTGCATCAACGCAAACAGGCCGTACATTTTCCGCAGCGCGCCATCACTCTTATGCGCAAAGGCAACCCCTGTATTGTCAAAAGAAACAGTTGGTTTGGTATGCATCAATGTAAATCAAGCTGCAAAGGTACAAAAAAACATACATTGACCGCCTTTTGTTTGTGGATTTGTGGCGGGATACAGCGACTTAAAGCCCCTGTTGGATACTAATGGATTATGGATTACTTTTATTCTGAATTTAATTTGAAAGTGCCATGGAAGGTGTTTTTAAAAAACTCAACTATAAGGATCAGCCGGTAGTACATATATTTCAGGCTCCGGAGTCATTCAACGAAGCGTTGAATGTGCTTGAAGGCAAAGCCATACTTGAGCGGCATGCAACAGGGGATATCTATTTTGCTATTGGGTTTGTACAGTTGCGTGAAAAGCTAGACGAAATGGTGCAACAGATTGCGCCAAAGTTGGTAGGCGATGCCGTATTTTGGATGGCGTATCCCAAAGGAACCTCCAAAAAGTACTCCTGCGACTTCAACCGCGATTCAGGCTGGGAGGTAATGGGCACGTATGGATTGGAGCCTGTGAGACAAGTATCCATCGACGAGGATTGGAGTGCACTTCGCTTTCGGAAGGTGGCTTACATCAAAAAGCTGACAAGGAAATTTGATACCCTTTCTGAAGAAGGTAAACTAAAAAAGGGGAATGGTTAGCGGCCGAGTGATTACCCGTAGGGCGTAAAGCCTGCAGCTAACCCTTTTTATCAACAACGCATCAACAAGAAGCCTTTTCCAGCAGCTGTTCAAGTAATTGCACTGCCAAAATATGACTTGACGCATATTTTTTAGCATGTAATAGTAGAAAATCCAGGGTTTTAATGAAAAATATTTCCATGTTTTTTAATGGATTTGAAATTAATTTCCAGTAAATTTTCATGAAAATCAGAAAGTCATGAGCAAAGATAAAGGTGAAAAAAAAGACCCGAAGAAAAAAGGCAAGACCTTATTGGAAAAGCGGGCGGATAAAAAAGTAAAAAAAGAAGATAAGAAGAAAAGCGGATAGGCTTTGAAGCTATCTGTCCGACGTAAAACAAGTCCAAAACCCAGACCGATCGGTCTGGGTTTTTTTTTGCCAACCTATGTTGGCTAATATCCTGCCGCTTGACCGTCCTTTCTTGATTCAGTAGCTCCATAATAAACACCTTCTTTGAGCATTATCGCCTGGTAACCGCCAAAGATACCGGTATTCATACCAATATTATGCCCTCGAAGCATCAGCTCTCTTAATACGCTATAGGAAAATCCCGATTCCACAAAGGCAGTACCTACATCGTCTATATGTCCAGTCTGTGGACGGGAACCCTGATGATAAACCCTTGGCGCATCTCCCGCTTCTTGAAGATTCATCCCAAAATCGATAAGGTTCATGATTATTTGTACATGGCCTTGGGTCTGCATATCTCCTCCCATAAGTCCGAAACTTAAAAAGGGCTTTCCGTCTTTCGTTACAAAAGCTGGAATAATCGTATGGAAGGGTCGCTTACCCGGTGCATACACATTTGCATGTCCGGGGGTCATTACAAATCCTGCAGCCCGGTTTTGAAGGGGGAATCCTAATCCCTCCGGAACTTCATAGGATCCAAACAACGCCGAGTTACTCTGTATTAATGAGATCATGTTTCCCTCCTTATCCGCCGCAGTTAAGTAGATGGTATGATCGCCTACGGGAAGACCGGGCTCATAAATTCCCGCTTTTCCAGAACTAATAAGCGTCCGACGCGCAGCAGCATATTCTTCGGATAGTAAAGTGTCTATAGGAATATTGCTTTCTGAGGGATCACCGTAAAAGGCTGCCATATCTTCATAGGCGAGCTTTTTGGCTTCCAGAAAGTAGTGCAGGTGATCTGCACTCCCATACCCCATCTTGGCTAGATCAAATCCTTCCAATAGAGTCAACATCTGCAATGCAGCCATGCCCTGACCGTTTGGAGGCATTTCCCATACATCATATCCCCGGTAATTCACAGAAATGGGATCAATCCATTCCGAAATATGGGAAGAAAGGTCATCCGTAGTAAGGAAAGCCCCTTTAGCTTGTAGGTGGTCTGCGATTTTACGCCCTATAGGTCCGTTGTAAAAGGCATCCCTACCCTGTTGGGCAATTAGCGATAGTGAGTTCGCCAAATCAGGATTTCTAAAAATCTCTCCTTTTCTTGGGAAGCGATCACCTAAAAAAAACGTGTTCTTAAATGTTGTATTATCTGAAGCCAATACGCGCTCTTCAACGCTCAAAAAATTGTCAGCAACTTCTTGTGGTATCGGAATTCCCTCTCGTGCATAGTCGATCGTAGGTTGGAGAAGATCTGCCATGGGTAACTTTCCAAACCGTTTATTCAGTTCAAACCATCCATCCACGCAACCGGGGGTGGAAACTGATAAGGGGCCCGTTGTGCGCGGCATGCCCGTATCGATAAGTTCAATGAGTTTTGAATAAGTCAGAGACTTTGCCGATCTTCCGCTTGCATTTAGCCCATAAAGACGCTGTGTCTTTGCATCCCAAACGATGGCAAACAAATCCCCTCCAATACCGTTCATTCCGGGATCTGCAAAGCCTAGCAAGGCATTTGCCGCAATGGCGGCATCGATGGCACTTCCGCCCTGTTTTAAGATGTCCAGTCCAACTTGGGTAGCGAGGGGATGATTTGTAGCCACCATCCCATTCCGGGCGAGCACCTCCGAGCGCGTAGCAAACAACTGCCCTGAGAGTCGGTCCTGAGCGGAGGCCAATTCGGCTCCAAGCAGCCAAAATAGCGCTAACGTTTGAATAATTATCCGCATTGGCAATTTTTTTTTGATAGTAGTTTTTTGAAAATTATCCTGTTCCTGAACGCTCTTTTGCTGAATAACAGCAGATCGATGCTGGCAAATAAATATACGGCTATTTGGGGTATAATACGAAATTTCTATTAGGTAATCCATATTTATGGTAAAATAAAGCTGAGGCTGAGGATTAGAGGCTATTTGCCGGTTTCAAGGAAAATTGCCTATCGGGCGATTCGGGCATGTCACTGCACAGAACGCTTAGCCAAAATAGTTAAAAAATTATTGAACAAGAAGACCTCATTTACACTTTCAAATAGGTGGAAGTTGAAAATTTTGTTTATCTTTAAACAAAAGACCATTCAAATTAACCCAAAACATTAAAGAACATGAGTAAATTTCAGGAAGTTAAGGCACTTGTTGACGGCATGGAAGCTGATTTTGAGAAGTTTTATGAAGCGAAGAACAAAGCAGCCGGAACGCGAATTAGAAAAGGATTAATGGATCTCAAGAATCTTGCACAGGATATCAGAAAAGAAGTACAAGACATGAAAAATTCCGGTTGATATCAAACCGGAATTAAATGGGTTTATGCCTTTGAAGTTAAATTAAGTATAGCAGGCCTTTAAAATGCTTTTATAAGGGCAAAGTAGTGGAAAAACGGGTTAACTGCCCGTCCCACTTTTTTTTCAAAAAGTACGTAAGATATGGGAAAGTTTATTGATGCAAAGCAGGATGGAGTTTGTGTGCAGACCAAAAAGAAAATAAAAAAAGGTGATCACATCTTTTATTTTCCAGGACGCGGAATGTTTCACAGCGAGTCGTTTATCTATCAGGAGCACCTCAAAAACGGGACATTTCCCACGAATGTGGACGACGAGAAACGTGAGGGAAGAAATAATACGGATGATTTTCTCGTCTTGGATGCTTTAGAAGGGTAGCCTGTACACTATTGTGATTTCATTTACATGAATCGTTGCCCGATGGATGAATGGGAACACGTTAGCTTGCGCCTATAGGCGTCAGCCAACTACCAACCCATTTCAATGCGTTTGGCCTCCCAACCATGGTCGAGGTATTCCCATGTAAGTGTTGATCCGGTTACTTTGATTAGCACAAATCCCTCTTTGGTATTGTGCCTTCGTCCTTTCCATCCGTTTCCGGCAATCGATCCTCCGGTAATGAAGTGAAACCTGTCATTTACATGTCCATATTCCTTCCAATGAATATGTCCTTGCAATACGAGTTTTAGATTGTGGTTTTCTAACATCGAAAAAACAGCAGATGCATTTTCGACCTGTTGTCCACTGCCAGTAACCTGAGTACGGGCAGTGACCAAAGGGATATGCGTGACGACAACGATCGGCGTCTTCGAAGCTACCTTTTCAAGATCCCTTTTAAGCCAAATCAACTGATCGCTGTGAACTATTGATTTGTAGCGCTTATCCTCCGTAACATCAAGGGAATTCAACACGATAAAATGCCAGCCTTTGTGGTCGAAAGAGTAGTAGGTGTCTCCAAAATAGCGCTCAAACATTCCGTATTTGTAATCGGGGTGAGATTCGTCTTCTGGGCTTTCGGCATAAATCCCAAACAAATCATGATTCCCAACGGTGTTATAAACCGGCATGTTGAAGCCTTTACTCATCTCTTTGTATAGGGTAAAGAGGGAATCGCTCCGCTCCTGATTTCCACGCATCACATCATACACTTGGTCCCCACCACTAAGCACAAAGTCCGGGTTGAGTTCATTTACCTTGTCAATCGCCATCTGAAATCCTACCGGCGCGTTCATTTCCGGTTTTAAATGGATGTCTGTGAGAAAGGCAAAAGTAAAGGAACTGTCACTTTCGATTGTCTGACACCATGATGGGAAAGCTAAAACAGCAACAAAAACAATAGCTAAATTAATCTTCATAAATGGTTGATTCATTGTGTTGCATATAGGCGGACATAAACAATACCGCTTAAATTAATAATGGACTAGGCAAAAAACCACTAATTGTACTATTACTTCGAAAAGTTCGACTCCCTAGCTACTCTTTTACCTCGGGCTATCCACCTGAAACCGGGCAGCGAAGGAAACAATCTTTGCGAATACAGCATCATCCGATTAAGCTTTGTTCGGAAAATTGGCATTTCTCACCCTTAAAAAGTAGTCTTCTACTATGTACGTCATAAACATGCCGATGAGTATAGCGGAAATTGTCGCTGCAAAAAAATCTATATAGTGATTATAGGTTATGTTCAAGCTGGAATAAACATTATAACTTGCAAAATTTATAAGTGTATGAATCACATAAATAGAATACGAACAATAGCCTATCTTGCTCAAAACATCAACAGTACGCCTACCGAACAAAAAGTTGAGGCGATCATTGATTCGGGAATGAAGCACAAAATAAAGCAAAATTATCCCAAATGAAATGTAGAGCATGGTAAATCCTATCGTCTTCACAAAGAAGGACGGAATAGGATCAATAAACGGGGTCCATACTAAAAATAATAAAGCCAAACATAGTAGCAATACTTTATATTTTTTGAAATTCGACAAGAGCCTATCATATCGAAAGTAAAACAGATAGGAAATGTATACTCCGGCAATAAGCGAATCGATCCGCAAATGGGTCATCGTCGTATTTCTGACCATTTGTTCAGGATATACCAGATTACTTATCAAACGCATACAAAAACACAGTATCAATATCGCGATCATAAGCCTACTAAACGGAATCGAACCAGCCTGTGGAGCTGAAGTATCCTCCAACCTGATCTTCTTATATTTTATGCCCAACCATAAAAAAAGGGATAATCCAATGTAGAAATGCTCTTCGATAGCCAGAGACCAGCTCGCAGCATAGGCATATCCCCAGCCCAACACATAGTTTTGTAAAAATACCATGTCCGCCAAAAAGCCAGTGAGGCTAAATTCGTCATTAAGTAGGAGGGGTATCAGGTAAGGTATGTAAAATAGATAGTAGATCGGATAAATTTTAAATCCTCTCCTAATCAAAAATCGCTTTGGATCAATTTGTCCAACTCTCAAATACTCTTTAAACAATAACCCAGAAACAAGAAATCCACTTAATACAAAAAACAAATCCACTCCAATCCAGCCCATAGTTGTCGTGAATTGGAAAAGAAATTTATGCCTGAACAGAACTAATACTATTGCGGCCCCTCTTAAAAAATCGATTTCCCGCAACCGTTTTGTTTGAGTTGTTATCATTAAAGCGTCAAGTTGGCAATTCGTTCCATCTTAGAGTTATAGTAGGCATGGTACCTTGTTTTGGGAAAATTTAAACCTACCCCAATTTTCAGGGCTTCCAAAGGTAATAAAAAGCGCTGAATAAATGCCGCTAATCAAACCGATCAGATTTATTAGGAACAAGGATTAAATCAAAACAGAAAAAAAGCAAAAACTAAGACGAAAAATCGCTACTGAGATCACCATGTCCACGCATTTGCGGGAATTTATGGCTCGTTTAAAGCCCACGCCGCCAACTGGAAATTGAGCCACGCCCATCTTTCTTTGTACTTACCGCCTGAGTACCCAAAGCAATGTTCTCAACCCCAATACCCATAAGTATCAACTATCAACCAATATCTTCCAAAAATATTTCTACCTTATTTCCACTTTATATCCACCGTATTTCAACCACCCCAATATCCATCAGTATCTAATATCAACCAATATCCTCCACAAATATTTCCACCATATATCAACCCTATTTCTACCTTATTTCAATTTCCCAAATATCCATCAGTATCTAACCTACCTTCCGGCAACCAGGTATCTATCAATATTTCAACCTTATTTCCACTATATATCCACCGTTTTTCAACCACCCCAATATCCATCAGTATCTAATATCAACCAATATCCTCCACAAGTATTTCCACTATATATCCACCGTATTTCAACTCCCTAATATCCATCCATATCACCTATCATAAAATATTTACCATATATCATCTCCCCTAAACCCTATGCAACTTATACGGATAAATCCCACCTGCATTCCATTGGCAAACATACAAGTTCTCGTCCTGGTCCACGCACACGTCATGGCAATGCTTAAACACCGGGGTATCTTGCATCATTAGCTGCAGCCTACCGTCCACATAGCTTGGGGCAGTTCCGCCGGGATTGGAAACGACCCTATTGTTTTTATCCAAAATGGTTACAAAGCCCCTGTTAAGTTGCATGTTGTAATTGCCCTCCGTCATACCGAAGCAAACGCCCGAATAAAGGTTATCGCCGTTCAAGACAGGACGGCTAATAAAGGCTCCCGGTAGGTAAATATCTTCCAGGTGTTTCCCGTCCAAGCTGAACCGTTTGAAGGTATTTTTGATACGGGCAGAACATAACAAGGTGGGCTGAGCTTGATCCCGGTAATCTATGGCAACACCGTGTACTTGCTTAAATTTATCCGGCTGCAAAAAACTGTCGCCGCCGAACTTCCGAAGGAAGTTTCCCTGTGCGTCATACTGCACTATAAACTGGGAACCGTAGCCATCCGCCACATAGATATCGCCATTCGGACCGATAGCCGTTTCAGTAGGCCGGTAGGCATTGTTTGTGTCGTAGACCCCTAACGTTGCCGGATGAGCAAGTTCCATAATCACACGTCCACTAAGGGTGGTTTTCAAGACCCTTCCCTTTCCCGGGTCGGTAATAAAAAGAAATTCCGTCCCTCCTTCATCGGCAATGCTCAGTCCATGTGCTCGCGGCAGTTCAAGCGTCCAAGCCTCAAGCAGTTTCCCAGCGGTATCGTAAATGATCACATTATTTTTGGGATGATCAGTCAACATGATCAAACGGCCCTTTCTATCCATGACCATTTCATGGCAGTTATTCACGGGATAGTTGTTCGGATTTAAGTCACTCCATTCCCGTTCGATGCGATAAGTAAAATCTCGATGACCAAGAATTTCCGCTTCCAACCGAGGTTTCGACGGTTTAATATGAAACGGAAAAAAAGATGCTGCCATAAGTGCTCCGCTTCCGGTAGCGGCATTTTTGAGAAACTTTCTTCGAGATGCCATCTGCCTACGTCAAAATATCTTTCACTACATGACCATGAACATCAGTCAACCTATATCGGCGCCCTTGGTGCTTAAAGGTAAGCCGCTCATGATCCACGCCTAAAAGATGCAGGAGGGTAGCTTGGAAATCGTGCACGTGTACCGGTTTCTCCGCAACGTTATAGCTGAATTCATCCGTCTGACCGTATACCATTCCAGGCTTTACGCCAGCACCGGCCATCCACATGGTAAAGCACCCGGGATGATGGTCTCTTCCATAATTGTCGGCCGTAAGCCGTCCCTGTGAAAAACTGGTACGGCCAAACTCCCCACCCCAGACTACCAGGGTATCTTCCAGCAAGCCCCGTTGCTTCAGATCCATAATTAGTCCAGCTGTAGCCTGATCGGTGCTAAGCGCCTGTTGTTTGATCCCTCTGGGCAAATTACCGTGCTGATCCCATCCCATATGGTAGAGTTGGATGAACTTTACGTCGCGTTCCACTAGCCTTCTTGCCTGGAGGCAGTTTGCTGCGTAGGTACCGGGGATACGTGCGTCCTCACCATACAATTGATAGATGTGGTCTGGTTCGTTGGACATATCCACTGCATCAGGCACAGAGTTTTGCATCCTATAGGCCATTTCGTATTGGCTGATTTTGGACTGGATCTCCGGATCATTCCAAAGATCATATTGATGGGAATTCAATTCCGAAATAAAATCGAGCGCTCTTCGCCGGTCATGATCGTGAACGCCATGGGGATTATTGAGGTACAATACCGGATCTTTGCCTGACCGGAACTGAACCCCCTGATGGTGGGAGGGTAAGAAACCGTTACTCCATGCATTGGAGTTTAAGGGTTGATCACCGGTACTCTTAGAAAGAAGCACCACGAAGTTTGGCAGGTTTTCGTTGTCGCTACCCAAGCCGTAGCTAAGCCAAGAACCAATAGACGGACGCCCGCTAAGCTGACTCCCAGTCTGCATAAACATCACAGCCGGTTCATGGTTGATGGCATCGGTAATCATGGACTTGATGATACATAAGTCATCCACTACCTGCGCGGTATAGGGAAACAACTCACTGACCCAGGCTCCTGACTGCCCATATTGCTTAAAATCATAAATTGACTTCACTAAGGGAAAGGTAGATTGCTCTGAAACCATCCCTGAGTTACGTTGTGTTCCCTGAACGGACGGGGGAATTTCCTGTCCGTGCCACTTGACCAGCTCGGGTTTATAGTCGAAGGTTTCAATCTGTGAGGGCCCTCCACTTTGAAAGAGGTAGATCACCCGTTTGGCCTTTGCGGGAAAATGGGTGCCGTTCAGGATGCCAGCAGCTATGCCGTCGGTGGATTTGGCCAACAATTGGTCGGCAGCAAACGATCCGGTCTTTCCCAGAAGAGAAGCCAAGGCGATGGAACCAAAGCCTAGGGAGGCCTTTTTCAAAAATCCACGGCGGCTTTCCGCAAATATGTTCGATGGGTCTTGCATAATCATTATCTAATCGTGTATCCGTCAGTAGTATTCATCAGTCCGTTGATAACGGTAGCTAGCGCCGCTACACGAACAGGGTCTGAATCTGGCTTTAGTTGCATACTGCCTGTCTGCACATAAGCCAAGGCGTCGGATCTGTTTTGGGTAAATTTTTCTTGTTCCTCTTTATGATAGGCCGTTACCAAAGCGAGTTCCTTTTGATCTGGTGTTCTCCCTACGCTAAGCCGAAACGCCGTCTCCAGGAGCTTTTCGGTTTCCCGTTCTTCTTTGAGTAAATTTTCAGCCATCACCCGTGCGGCTTCGAGGTATTGGGGATCGTTTAGCAATACCAATGCCTGTAGGGGAGTACTTGTCTGCCGCCGCCGTACCGAACACTCATTGCGGTCTCCCACATCAAAGATAAGCATGGAAGGTGGGCCAGAAGTCCTTTTCCATACTGTATAAAGGCTTCTGCGATAAAGTCCTTCTCCCGGTTCCTGCAAATACCTATATCTCCAGGATTTAGTTGTCAGCTCGTCCCAAAGTCCTTCCGGCTGATAGGGGTAAGCACTGGGTCCGCCCAATCGATGGGATAGTAACCCGCTAATAGCCAGTGCATTATCCCGAACCATTTCGGCTGTCATTCTATAACTTGGCCCTCTGGCTAAAAGATTATTTTCCGGGTCCCTTTCCAGTAGGGTAGGGTTGGTTTTGGAAGATTGTCTATAAGTAGCTGACATCACCATCAGCTTATGCATTTTTTTGATATCCCATCCAGATTCCTGAAAGGTAACCGCAAGCCAGTCCAGCAGTTCAGGATGTGTGGGCAGATTCCCTTGATTACCGAAATCACCAGCCGAAGCCACAAGCCCTTTTCCGAAGTGCATTTGCCAAAGGCGATTTACAAACACCCTGGCAGTCAGGGGGTGCTCCGAATGGAAGAACCATTCCGCAAGACCAAGTCTGCTTTTTGGAAGATCCTCGGGGAAAGGCAGCACCATGGCTGGAATATTGGGGAAAACCTCTTCAGTAGGGGCGTTGTACATTCCCCTTTCCATAATGTAGGTAGGCCGTGGAGTTTCTGTGTCACCCATTACCATGATTTCGGGAATATCCTCCACTACATCCATCTTTTGTTTTTTCAATTCCCTAATCCGCTGTGCTGCCTGTATGCTTGCCTTATCAAGCCGCTTTTTGTAAAACTCCGATAACAGTTCCCTATTTTTTGCCGAATTCGATGCCTCCAATACGGACTGAACCGATTCCTTTTGCTGCAATTGCAACACTTCGAGACCTGTTAGTTCCCTGTTGTAGATTGCCAATTCATCCAATCCGCCTTTCAGAAATGTTTTCATTTTATCCCGCATACCTAAGGTGAAGCCGCGGAACCCATACGTATGGATATCTGGTTTGAAAAGGATGGATTTGTACAGGTTATCGGCCTTCACCAAAACCGGAACTTTTTCCCCATTCAAATAAATAGTCAGACCTTCCGCTTTGCCCTGACCGTCGTAGGAGACGGTAATATCCGTCCATTCCTGTGCGGGAATAGGATCAACCGTTTCTACCTGAATGGCATTTGTGGGCCATGAATAGGCCATAATAAATTTGATCCTATTTTGCTCCACGTAAAGCGAGTAGCCTTTTAAGCCCAATCGGATATCTTCGCAATGGTACAGGAGGCCAGCTTCTTCATATACTTTATCCGGAAATACAGAAAGCGACAGAGAGAAAGGATCCGTATGGTCAAACCAACCAACGCGCTCCGGCAAGGTCAATGTGGTATAATCATTCAGAAAGATTCCCTGATTTTTGGCACCCTCCGCAATATCGGGTTCTTTAATTCTTATGGGCTTTCCTCCGGGAACCGCATTGGGACTATCGTATAGCCCATTAGTACCCTGTGGTAACAGTTGGTCCAATGGATAATAAGCTACCAAACCAGAACGAACCTGTTCTTGGAGGGAAGCGGTAACTTGGCCCGCTTTCGCCAACCATGTTTCCAAGCCTGTATCAGTGGGAATGGACGCAGCAAGAAACTCTTTTTCACCTTCCTCAATTTGCGTATCCAAGTAAGAAAGCAGCTTTTCCTGTTCCTCATCAGTGAGCAGTAAGGAAGGGCCCGGCACTTGTCCCGGTCCATAAACCGCAGTTCCTATTTCATTTGTACTGTTGAAAAATGCTGATAGCTCGTAATATTCCTTTTGACTGATCGGGTCATATTTATGATCATGGCAGCGGGCACATTCCATGGACAATCCCAATATGGCTTTACCCACGGTCTGGGTACGATCAGCCACATATTCCATGCGGTATTCTTCAAACACAATCCCGGCTTCCGAATTCCGCTTGTGCAGTCGGTTGAAGGCAGTGGCCAAAATGCTTTCCTGGGTAGGGTTTTCCACGAGATCTCCGGCCAACTGCCAGGTGATAAACTGCCTGTAAGACATGTTTTCATTAAATGCCTTGATTACCCAGTCCCGATAAGGGCTAAAGTCCCGGTGTTTGTCATCCAAGTACCCGTCCGAATCAGCAAAACGGGCCACGTCCATCCAGTCAGCCGCCATACGCTCGCCATAGGCTGGGGAGGCGAGTAACTTATCGACGAGCTTTTCATAGGCATTGGGTGAATTATCGGAGACAAAGGCATCTATTTCCTCCATGGTCGGGGGCAAGCCTGTCAGGTCGAAACTAATTCTCCGGATGAGCGTTTCTTTCGATGCCTGATCGGAAGGGGTGAACCCCTGTTCTTCGAGTTTTTTTACGATAAACTGATCAATCTCATTGTAGGCCCAGGAATCTAATCCAGTTGTTGGTGGCTCATTCTTTACCGGCTTCAAAAAGGACCAATGCGGTTTATACGCTGCACCCTGTTCCACCCACTTAGTAATGATAGCAATTTCACGTGCGTCCAGCTGAAGGTGTGATTCGGGCGGGGGCATCATGTAGTCCTCATCTTTCGAGAGCATGCGAAGGATGGCATCACTTTTTCCTGGTTTACCAGGCACAAATGCGTAGTTACGGGAATTGGATTCTAAGGAAGCAAAGGCAAATTCTTCAAGATCCAGCCTGAGATTGGCCTGTTGGTTGGCGGCATCAGGTCCATGGCAGGCAAAGCACTTGTCCGAAAGAATGGGCTTGACGTGGTAGTTGAAGTCAATCACTTCCGGAAGGTCATCGTACACTTGGGCAATTTCCTCAGGGGGAGTCCAGCCACAGCCGGAAAGCGTGAAGGCAGCTAAGAATGCTAAAAGAAAATACCTCGGGTTTATCATCAAAGCGGTTTGTTTTATTACGTTTGAATGCTATAGCCAAATATACAGGAATAGTTCTTACCAAATGACGTTAAAAAACAGTTTTGTTAACTGTTAAAAGTAATGATTATATTTAACAAATTGAAATTTCCGCAAGATGGAAGGACATGATTATTTGGTACTTGTAGAAAAAATCATCGAGAGCCGGTCGTTTGGCCGGTCGGATACCTATGCCAATCTACTCAGATACCTGATGACTTGTTCCTTGGAAGATCGGGTTCCCAAAGAGGCAACGATTGCAGCCGAAATCTTCGGCAAGACCGGATTTGATCCCTCCCAAAGTACCTTGGTAAGGGTGTATCTTTATAACCTTAGAAAAAAGCTAAAGAGCTATTACTCCAAAGAAGGCGCCGGTGATCCCGTTGTATTGCATATCCCAAAAGGTAGCTATCGGATTGAAATAACACCAATCAATTTGGAGGGATCAGTATCTGAAGGGTCTTCTACCCTCAAGAGTAAAGCTATATTTCTTCCCCTCGGAATAATCATTCTTGTTGCCCTCGGATATTTGGTTTTTTTGGATCAAAAAAATACCCACCCCTTTCGTAATGAGCCAATGTGGCAAGATTTACTGATACGTGAAAAATCAACCATGTTGCTGATTGGAGATTTGTTTATCTATTCGGCCTACGACTCGATATCGGGAACTACCCAATCCATTCGGGATTCCAGGATCAATTCCCTACAGGATTTTGAAAACTATCGGTCACAGTATCCCGAGAATGCCAGTCAGTCGACGGCACTTTCCTACGGATTGCTGATACAGGCAAGTGTCTCGTGGGTGAAACGACTAACGGAGATTTTCCTATCCGCAAATAAGGACTACAACATACGCATGATGTCCCGGTTTAATCCCAAAGAACTTCAAGACCATGATTTTATTGTGGTGGGTATGATCAAGACATTTGGGTTGTTTCGTTCCTACTTCACAAATTCGGCTTTTAAATATGATGTTGCAACAGATGCCTTGATAGTTCAAAATGCGTCAGGCGGAGAAACTGTCATTTACAGGCCATCCGGAAACCCTGACGCCTACCATACAGACTATGCCGTAATGGCTAAGTTTCCCGGACCCAATAACAATACCGTGTATTTGTTTGGAGGTATTTGGGACACAGGTGCTACCCAAAGTCTGAAATGCTTTACAGATGCCCGTTTGCTGGAAACCGTGAAGGCTGAAATGGTAAAAACGTTGGGAGAGGTTCCGGAGTACTATGAAGTATTGCTTGAGGTCAATGGAGTGGATAGGATGGAACTTACGCCAAAGATCTTACAGGTGCATGCAATCTCCAATCCATCAGCGATCTGGACGGCAGGTAAATAACCTCTTAAGATAATTCTAGCAGTATAGCACTTATTTTCAACTCAATTACATCTATTAGGGTAAATGCTCCATTTTAAGATTAAATAATGGATTTTTTAATCTTAAAATTTCCTAAAAATTAAAGTATTCATGGGTTGTTAATTTTTCTTTCTTAGATTTAGTGCCTTAACCTACTCACTAACAGCATGAAACTCGTCATCAACGCCCTTACCAAAACCTACCCAAATGGGGTAAAAGCCCTGAATGGGATTGATCTAACTATTCCAAAGGGAATGTTTGGCCTTCTGGGTCCAAACGGCGCAGGAAAATCCACCCTGATGCGGACTATTGCCACCTTACAGGATGCGGATAGCGGCAGCATTTTTTTGGATGAAACAGATGTTCTTGCCAATAAACAAGCGATCAGGGAAAAGCTTGGCTATCTGCCCCAAGATTTTGGATTATATCCCCGTATTTCAGCCGAAGTCATGCTGGACCACATAGCGGAAATGAAAGGTGTCCGCGAAAAAAAAGACCGGAAATACCTCGTGGAAAGTTTACTCACCAAAGTAAATTTGTATCAACACCGCAAAAAGGCACTCGGAACCTACTCGGGAGGGATGCGCCAACGCTTTGGAATTGCTCAAGCGCTTGCCGGAAATCCCTCTCTTATTATCGTTGACGAACCGACTGCCGGGTTGGATCCTTCGGAAAGAAACCGGTTTTATAACTTGCTAAGTGAGTTGGGGGAAAACACCATCGTCATTCTTTCCACACATATTGTCGAGGACATAAGCACCCTGTGTTCCCACATGGCCATCATCTGCCAAGGAGAACTGCTTATGGAAGGGAAACCCCAAGACGGGATCCATGAGCTAAAGGACCGGATCTATGAGAAGTCCATCCAAAAAGACGAGTTGCCACAATATAAAGATGGTTACCGGGTAATATCCACCAAACTGATCGCGGGAAGGTTGAGTATGCGGGTGGAAAGTGAAATACCCTTAGAGAATGGTTTTGCTCCTGCCAAGCCTGAATTGGAAGATGTATATTTTAGCCACATATCCCGAATGGTGGATCCTGTCACCATCTAACCCATCTGCGCATGTTTTTTAACATCCTCACTTTCGAACTGAAATATAGGTTCAGCCGCCCGGCGACCTATGTCTATTTTGCGCTTTTGCTGATTGTAGCCCTGATTTTGATCGGGTCGGGAAGTACTCCTGCCTCAGAGAAGGTCTTTCACAACGCACCCGTAATTATCGCGAACTTGCAGCTCTTACTGTCACTGTTTAGTATATTAATTGCCTCTGCCGTAATGGGAGTACCTGTCTACCGAGATCTGGAACACCGGACAGCGTCTTTCCTATTCAGCTATCCTATCTCTGATGGCGCCTATTTGATGGGAAGATTTTGGGGATCGTTTATCACGCTGGTTTTTATTTCTCTTGGAGGGTTGTTGGGTATTTATTTGGGCAGTATCATCGGACCTACCACGGGATGGACCGATGCCGCTCGATTCGGACCCAACCTACTTGTCAACTACCTTCAACCGTGGTTCACCATGGTCCTGCCCAATCTTTGGCTATCAGGAACACTGTTTTTTTCGGTGATCATCTTTACGCGGAATATCAAATCCATCTACACCGGGGGAATTGTTCTTTTTATCGCCTATCTATTGGCCAATTTTCTGGCCCGGGATGTAGAAAACCGAAATCTTGTACAACTATTAGATCCATTCGGCCTGAACACCTTCGACTATCAGACAAGATACCTGACACCTTTTGAACAAAACAGCTATCTCTTGGATATCACAGGCAATTTCCTATGGAACCGTGTGCTGTGGTCTGCCCTTGGTCTCTTCCTTTTGGTGGCTGCCTACTTCCGATTTAATTTCAATTACTTTTTTCAGGATAGGCCAAGCAAATCTAAGCTACAGCCTGAATCCACTGGCCAAGTCATCAATGAAAAACGAACCATTTGGGCGGATTTCTCCAGGAATTATCAATGGAACAGCCTTTTGACCTTGAGTAAAATAGAAATTAAAAATGTGACCAAAGATGTTTATTTCCGGTCCATTTTGTTGGGGGGCATGATCTTCTTGGTAATCGACTTTTGGATCGGAGAAACGATCTACAGTGTACCCAACCTGCCTGTAACTTCCATGTTGATGGAGTACAAGACCTATGATTACAATCTTTTCGTGTTTATTATCTTGGTGTTTTTTACCGGTGAAGCATTACACCGGGATAAATCAACCGGATATTCCATAATTAGCGACACTTTTCCAGTCAAAGATTGGGTACTGATCGCTTCCAAGTTTTTGGGGATAGCGGTGATTTGTTTTGTATTGGCTTCTTTGCCAATAGTTGTGGGCCTTTTGGTCCAATTGGCCAAGGGATATACGCAGCTCGATATTCCGGTATATCTGGTAGACAGCTACCTGATTTCCTTTCCGGATTACCTGCAATTGATGATGCTGGTCTTTGCCATTCACCTGTTGATCAACCAGAAATTTGCCGGCCATGCCGTCAGCATCGGCGTATGGCTTGTCATGATTGTCCTGAGAACCTTCGCCGACTACGATTTTAATTTGTTCTTCTATTCCTACAAGCCAAGCTACATGTGGTCCGAGATGAACGGATTGGGGCATTTTAAAGAACCATTATTTTGGTTCAATTTACACTGGAGCGTTGTGGGCCTTTTTCTTGTATTGTTTTTCAGCATTTTCTATAGCAGGGGTGCTGAAAGTACCCTAAAAAGCAGGTTGCTACTTGCCAAACAGCGCCTCACCGCGCCAAGCACAATCGTGTCATACTGCCTGTTACTCCTTTCCTTTGGCACTGGGGCTTTTATCTTTAAAAACGTTGTCTATGACAACAGTTACTTAACCGTAAAAGAAGGCGAAAAACTCCTCGCTGACTATGAAACACAATTGAAACAGTACGAACTGATTCCGCATCCAAAGTTCGTAAGCATCTCTCTAAAAGCAGATCTATATCCTCAGGATCGGGATGCCTTTTTTGTAGCGGATGTGAAGCTGGTCAACAAAACCGATACGCGTATCGATTCTGTCCATTTTCAGCATCCATTGCTGACTGATTTTCAAGTGCTCCTAGAAGGAGATACCTTAACCCATCGCTTTCCGTTGTCTGTTTCTCCAGCTGCCTACCAGATTTTCGGGAAAAAGAAGCCGAAAGAGTGGTATAAAATTTATGCCTTGCCTACACCAATGATGCCTGGCGATACGCTAGAGTTAGAGATTCGAAGTAGTTTGGTTACCAAGGGATTTCCCAATGGAGGATTCGGCAGAGAATTAGTGCAAAATGGTACTTTTGTAAGTATTACATTGCCAACTATCGGCTATGACCCTCAGCGGGAAATCTCAAGCGATGAAAAACGCAGGAAATACGGGCTTCCTGCTAAGAACGAAGACCTGCCACCACACGACGATCCCCGGGGAACGCACACGTTGTTATTTTCGAAAGATGCAGACTTTATTCAATTTGAGGCCATCGTAAGCACGGTTCCTTCCCAGATTGCGGTAGCTCCGGGATATCTGCAGCGGGAGTGGGAAGAGGGAGACCGCAGGTATTTTCACTACGTGCAGGATTCGCCTATACAGTCCTTCTTCACCGTAGTGTCGGCCGATTTTGACGTCATGAAAAAAACAGTCACCCTCGAAGGCGGTGAAAAGGTAGACCTAGAACTATTCCACCATCCCGGGCATACCCGCAATTTGGACCGGTTTATGGCTGCGTATGAAGATGGTTTGCATTATTTCTCCAACGCCTACACGCCTTTTCAATTTCGCCAAATGCGGCTTTTGGAATTTCCCCGGTACGCAGGATTTGCGCAATCTTTTCCGAATACAGTGCCCTTCTCGGAAAGCTTTGGCTGGATAGCCGACCTTAGTGATCCGAACAGCTTTGACTATGTCTATTATGTTACTGCCCATGAACTAGCCCATCAGTGGTGGGGACATCAGATTGCACCTAATTATACAAAAGGGTCCAATTTGATTTCGGAATCCTTGGCTGAATACTCTGCTTTAATCCTGACTGAACGGGCTTATGGCAAAGACAATATGAAGAGATTTCTAAAAGATGAATTAGACCGATACCTAAGTGGGCGCTCGAATGAAGGAAAGAAGGAAAATGTTTTTATCAACTGCAATCGCTCCTACCAGTGGTACAACAAAGGCAGTCTTATTCTCTACGGGTTACGCGATTATATTGGCGATACGGCGATGAACAGAGGCCTTAAAAACTTTGCCGAAGCATTTAGCCTAAAAGAAACGCCCCCTTTTGCTGGAAGCGCGGATTTATTTCGACACCTGGAGGCTGTCACGCCGGACTCAATGGCCTATTATCTAGAAGATACCTGGAAGAAAATCACGCTATATGAAAATAAAGCCGAGGAAGTCACCTCCACTAAAAATGAAGACGGGACCTATTCAGTTACTTTAAAAGTAAAATCACAGAAAATCTATGCGGATAGTACAGGCAGGGAAAATTCGGCGGTATACGAAGGGGACTATATAGATATAGGCATTTTTGCCAAGGAGGATACCGATGAAAACGGGCGTACCCGAACCAACGCGCTATACCTTGAAAAGCACAAAATTAAGCCCGGGGAGAGCATCATTTCGCTTACTGTCAAAGCAGAACCAGCGAAAGCGGGTATCGACCCCTATAACAAACTCATTGACAGAATTCCCGACGATAATTTAATTACAGTGGAATTGAACTAGGCGTAATCGAAAAGATTAGGTTCCAAATCAGTTGAAAAAATTGTCCTAAGTTTTATTAAAG
>WGNT01000088.1 GCA_016124425.1 Cytophagales bacterium | reverse complement strand
TTTTAATATAAAAAAAGTGGACCCAAGAAGCCTAACCAGGATTTTGAAAATGGCTACGAATATGGTCTACGTCACTACATTTGACGATGCTGGGCCGGGAAGCAGGGCAATTAACGCACAATTCACAGAAGCTTCAAAAACAATGGCTTCGGATGATCCAGACCTTTATATGCTCCGCGCGAAAGACGAGTTTGCCATAGGTCAGGAAGTACTGTATCTGTTCGGCAACAGTAAATCGGAACTAATTGCTAACCTTCGAAAAAACAAACAAAGCATACAAAATCTATTTATTGAAAAAGAACGCGAAAGACTGCGAGAAGCTTTGTTTAGTAGAAAGAATTCGGCCGCCACAGTACTAGGACAGGAGAAGATGGGAATTACGTTGAATCTACCGGCATCCTACCAATTTGTCAAAGAGGATCCCAACTTTATGTGGTTTCGTCAGCCAACTCCACGAACCAGCAAGCCTGATATTAGTCTGTTTTTTTACCAAGCCGATTATATAGATGAGAGTCAAGTTTTCCCAGAAAACATAATTGCCTTACGAAACGACATCACGCGAACAAGGATCTATGGAGATCCTGACAAGCCGTCTTCTTTTATCGTAACGGAGACAATCGAACCGCCCGTGTTTAATACGATAAAAGTGGATGGAAACTACGCGGTAGAGATGCGTGGGGCATGGAAAACCAACAATTTAAGCATGGGTGGGTCATTTTTGTCCTATACGGTTGTAGATGCTGACAAAGGCAAACTTTATTATTTGGAAGGGTTTGTATATTATCCTAACGAAGCGCACCGTTCTTCATTAAGAGAAATCGAAACAATTCTACTAGCCACGGAAATTCCGGCTAAAAATCAGTAAGTTGTCCCTTTTTAATAATTTTCCGGAGCCTTTATGGTCATAAAAATCAGAAAAGAAGATGCGCTTACGTATCATAGTGCCGGCAAGCCCGGTAAAATTGAGGTAATCCCAACAAAACCCCTATCAAGCCAATTAGACTTGGCATTGGCTTATTCCCCGGGTGTAGCGCAGCCTTGTAAGGAAATTGAAGCGAATAAGGATAATGCTTATAAGTATACCGCGAAGGGCAACCTAATCGCTGTTATTTCTAACGGCACTGCAGTCTTGGGCTTGGGAGATATTGGTCCAGATGCATCCAAGCCTGTGATGGAAGGAAAGGGAGTATTATTTAAAAAATTTGCCGGTATCGATGTGTTTGATCTTGAAATAGATGAAAAGGATCCTGAAAAACTAATTCAAATCATCCGGTCGCTTGAACCTACTTTCGGAGGAATCAATCTGGAAGATATAAAAGCGCCTGAGTGCTTTATAATTGAACAGCGATTGAAAGAGGCGATGAATATTCCGGTCATGCACGACGACCAGCATGGTACAGCAATCATCTCCGGAGCAGCCTTACTCAATGCACTCGAAATCATCGGGAAAAAAATCGAAGACATTCGCCTGGTAGTTAGTGGAGCTGGTGCAGCAGCTATTTCATGCACGAGGTTTTACAATGGATTAGGCGTAAAAAGGGAAAATATAGTTATTTGTGACATAGAAGGGGTCATACGTCAGGACAGGCCCGGTTTAAGTGATATCCATCGCGAATTCGCTACTAAAGAAAATATATTCCAAATTCAAGAAGCCCTAAGTGGTGCAGATGTTTTTCTGGGATTATCCGCAGGAAATATCATCACCCCCGGAGACCTGCGGCTTATGGCACCAAGACCGATTGTATTTGCATTGGCAAATCCAGATCCGGAAATTGACTATGAACTTGCCATGTCCTCAAGAGAGGACATCATTATGGCTACGGGAAGATCAGATTTTCCAAACCAAGTGAATAATGTGATAGGCTTTCCCTATATTTTCCGGGGAGCTCTAGATGTCCGTGCAACCACCATCAACGAAGACATGAAGTTGGCTGCTGCAAGGGCCATAGCTGCTTTGGCCAAAGAACCGGTGCCCGATATCGTAAATAAGGCGTATGGTGAATCCAAACTGGCTTTCGGAAAGACATACCTCATTCCAAAGCCACTTGATCCGCGTCTAATCACCACTATCGCGCCGGCAGTTGCTAAAGCGGCAATGGCCTCGGGAGTAGCGAGAAAAGACATCGTAGACTGGGAGAGCTATGAACTGGAACTACAGGAACGGATAGGAATTGACCAACGACTCATGTCCCGCGTCATTGCCAGGGCCAAAAAGGATCCGAAACGGGTAGTTTTTGCGGAAGCTGATAATCATAAGATTTTGAAAGCCGCCCAGCTTATTAAGGATGAAAAAATAGGCATACCGATTTTGTTGGGTAACCGGGAAAAAATTACCGCCATGATTGCCGAAAACTCCCTTGACCTTCTCGATGTACTTATATTGGATCCATATGAAGAGGAAGACCTGATTAGGACATACGCGGAGATTCTTTATGACAAGAGGAAACGGAAAGGACTGACTCCCTACGAATCCAAAAAATTTATGAGGGATAGGAATTATTTTGGTGCGATGATGGTAGAAGTAGGAGATGCCGACGCCTTAATATCCGGCTTGACGAAGGATTATCCAAGAACCATCCTTCCCTCGCTCCAAATTATCGGAGTAAAGAAAGGGGTGAACAGGGTAGCGGGAATGTATATCATGAATGCCGCAAAAGGGCCCTTTTTCTTTGCAGATACCACGGTAAACGTAAATCCTACCGCTGAACAGCTCGTCGAGATCATTGGCTTGACGGCAAACGGGGTACGTTTTTTTGATATTGATCCAAAAATCGCAATTTTATCGTATTCCAATTTCGGATCGGCCAAAGGAGAAATCCCCACCAAGACGTCTCTTGCTACTTCGCTGGCCAAAGCAAAGTACCCGGATTTGGTAATTGAAGGTGAGATGCAGGCTAACGTGGCCCTGGACGAAAGCATACAACGCGAAAACTACCCCTTTAGCTCATTGATAAATCACAAGGCAAATACCCTGATCTTTCCCGACCTTACTTCAGGAAACATCGCCTATAAATTACTTACGGAAATTGGAAATGCGGAAGCAATAGGCCCCATACTTTTAGGCATGAATAAGTCGGTACATGTACTTCAATTGGGTAGTTCAATTAGAGAAATTGTAAATATGGTAGCCATCGCAGTTGTGGACGCCCAAACAATCAACCAAAATGATCGCATACCTTAAAGGAAAACTTGCCCACAAAGAGCCTACCTATGTAATCGTTGACATTCAAGGGGTGGGATACCTGGTCAAGATATCACTCGCTACCTATTCATGGATTAAAGATCAGGAACTGGTGATGCTTCACACCTATTTACACATCAAAGAAGATGCCCATACGCTATATGGCTTTAAGGATGATGCGGAAAAAAGGCTGTTCATGGCACTAATATCAATTACCGGTGTAGGTCCTAACACCGCAGTGATGGTGTTGTCCTCGTTGGATACCCAAGAACTGGAGCATGCCATTCTTTCCGGTGACCACAGCACCATTCAGCGGGTGAAAGGGATCGGCACAAAAACTGCCCAGCGGATTGTTTTGGAACTTAAGGATAAGCTCAAAAAAGAAAGCATCGGAGATACCGGAGTCGTCGGATCCGGCTTCGTGTATCAAAACAATAAACTCAAACAAGAGGCGTTACAAGCCTTGATAATGTTGGGGTTTCCAAGGGCAGTTGCAGAAAAAAATATAACTGAAATTTTGAAAAAAAGTGCGGCCGAAATTTCATTAGAAGATTTAATTAAAGCATCTTTAAAGTCATCCTAACGCATAACAGCATTGACCCCCAAGTTCTCAAATATTTTTTCGAGGATAAATTCGGCGCATCAATTATTCACGACCGTGGTTTTGTGGATTTTGTTGATCACGGTACTATGCGTGGATAGTTACGGATTTCAGAATCCTGCTGCCATAGCGACTGATACCCTTCCCTCCAGGTTGGATTCATTAACGAAAAGAAGGGCTTTGCCTTCTTTTTTGCTTTGGGACAATTTTCAAACGAGGCCACTTTTTCCCTATCATGCACCACTTTATTCCCCTTCTTCGCCTTTTCAGCTTACACCTCCCACCACACAGAAAATTGAAGTTGAGGTTGACACAGCGTTTAGGTACCGGATCTATGATCAAGTCGATTCTACGCTTAGAGGAGAACAGGGATATACGATTGATTTTGACGAGTATTCAAAAATGGAGCAGTTGCGCCTGCGGCAGCAATACTGGCGGAACCGCTCCAAAGGTGTGGATGGAGAAAGTGCCGTTGGGGGACGGGGACTTATACCACCAATCACCATGAGTCCTACGTTCGATCGGATCTTTGGTGGCAATGAAATCAACATCATCCCTACCGGGAACGTCAACTTGGATTTTGGGGGTATTTTTAGGCGGATAGATAACCCTTCTATACCAATTCGGCAACAGCGAAATGGCGGATTCAATTTTGACCAACAAATACAGATGAGCGTAAACGGCCTATTGGGCCAGAAAGTACGCATTGGAGCAAATTTTGATTCCAATAACTCATTTGACTTCGAAAATCAGCTAAAAGTCGAATATGCGGGATTTGAAGAAGACATTATAAAAAGTATTGAAATAGGCAACGTAAGCATGCCTGTACAGAACAGCTTAATTCAAGGGGCGCAGAATCTCTTCGGTGTAAAAACCCAAATGCAATTCGGAAAGCTGTTTATGACAGCAGTGGCATCAACACAACGCGGAAGAAGGGATGAACTAGTCATTGAAGGAGGTAATCAGGGACGTCCATTCGAAATCCGAGCCTCTAATTACGATGAAAACAGACACTTTTTTCTCAGCCACTTTTTTCGGCAAAATTATGAAAATTGGTTGCGGGGACTTCCACAGGTACTTTCAGGTGTGCAGATCACACGGGTAGAAGTATACATCATGAACCGGGCTAACAATACGCAAACCTTACGGAATTTCGTTGCTTTTATGGATCTTGGGGAAGGCCAGCGTATCTTCCGTCCAGAAAATCCCAATATAGGTCCAGGAAATCCCCAATCACCTGCAGCTAACAGTGCAAATAGGTTATATGACGTCCTAAGGAGCAATCCCAGTTTCCGCTCGTTTGAGCAAGCCTCTACGGCTATCGCAAACGATCTTGGGATCGAAAGAGGAACGGATTTCGAGCAGATAAACGGTGCCCGCCGATTAGAGGAAAACGAATTTACTTTCAACCGGGAACTCGGTTATTTTTCACTCTTTCGGAAACTGCAGAATGACGAAGTCATAGCGGTATCTTACGAATACACCTACAATGGCCAGTCATACAAAGTCGGTGAACTTTCAGAAGATTATCAAAACCGTCCGGAGAGCGATGTTATCTTTCTCAAACTGCTTCGGCCTGCTAAGATAAACACCCGGGTACCGACTTGGGATCTGATGATGAAAAACATTTATAATCTGAACGCAAACCAAATCAAACAAGAAGGTTTTCAGTTGCAGATTATCTATAGGGATGACCGCACAGGCTTGGACAACCCGAGCTTGCTAGAAGGACAACAGGTTAAAGATGTTCCTTTGATCCGTTTACTGCAACTTGACAACCTTAATCCACAAAACGACCCCCAGCCTGATGGAAACTTTGATTTTGTCCGGGGCCTTACCATACGACCCGAACAGGGCCTTGTCATGTTTCCAGTGCTTGAGCCATTTGGTAATACCCTCGAAAGTAAGTTTCTCCCAAGTGAGGCAAACCTTGTCGACAAATATGTGTATGACACGCTCTATCGTACCACACTCGCTGATGCTGAGTTAGTAACGAGACTGAACAAGTATTTTCTAAAAGGAACCTATACGGCAGGTTCGGCCTCAGAAATAATGCTCCCGGGACTGAATATATCCGAAGGATCCGTGTTGGTGACCGCGGGCAATATCCCGCTCACGGAAGGCGTGGATTATACGGTAGATTACAACATAGGGCGAGTCGTCATCATAAATGAAGGCATTCTCCAATCAGGTAAGCGGATAAGCATCAGTTTCGAAAAGGCAGATTTGGTTTCCTTCCAGACAAGAAGCCTCTTAGGAACCCGGTTTGACTATTTATTTAACGAAAATTTCAATATCGGCGGCACGTTTCTATACTTAAACGAACGACCGAACATTTCCCGCATCGGAACCGGGAATGAAACGCTCAGAAACAGTCTATGGGGGGTGGATATGAACTATAGCGAAGAGTCGCTTTTTTTGACCAAATTAGCTGATGCCCTTCCTTTTACCGAAACGAAAGAAACATCACTGATCCAGTTTAGTGGGGAATTTGCCCACCTGATTCCCGGCACGTCTAATCAGGTAGATGGAGAAGGCACCTCTTACATCGATGATTTTGAGACAGCCATCATTCCCTTCAATTTGGGTTCATCGCCTCAGACGTGGAAACTCGGCGCTACTCCGGCCACAGATGACAACCGCTTCGACCTGAGTATGCAGACGGAAGACAGGTTGGGAAACGCTTACCGACGTGCAAAATTGGCTTGGTATACCATAGACAATGTTTTCTTTCGGGCATCGGGAACTGGGGTACCCCCCAACATCACCAATGATGACCGGCGAAACCACTATGTGCGACGGGTTCTTCCACAGGAAATCTACCAAGGCAGAAACAGAGACGTCCTTCTCACCCCTGAGCCGCTTTTTGATATGGCATTCTACCCCCACGAAAGGGGGATGTATAATTACAACCCAAACCTGACGTCAACAGGACTATTGCCAAATCCCCGACAGAACTTCGGTGCTGTCACGCGTGCCATTACTTCTGAAGTTGATTTTGACCGCACCAATATCGAGTATATCGAGTTTTGGCTTATGGATCCCTTCCTTACAGGTGAAAATGGCCGGGTACTCGATGGGATCTTCAATGAAAATAATACCACTGGGGGTAAACTACTGTTTAACCTAGGAGAGATATCTGAGGATGTCATGAAAGACAGCCGCCACGCCTTTGAAAACGGCCTACCAGATGACGGGGCAGTAGATCGAACTACCGAAAACGAATGGGGGAGAGTAACGAATCAGCAGTTCCTAACACCCGCATTCGACAATTCTCCCGAAGCCCGTGAGCATCAAGACGTAGGGTTAGATGGACTGAAAAATGAGGATGAACGAAGCTATTTCGCAGATCGCTTTCTAAACAGACTGAATGTGCCGCCTCAGGTTTTGCAAGGTATTCAGTCAGACCCCTCCGAAGATGACTTTCAGTATTACTTGGATCCTGAATTTGACCAAAATGACATTAAGACCTTGGAACGCTACAAACGCTTCAACGGCATGGATGGCAATACACCCATAACATCAAATACAAATCTGCCCTACACTCCCTCCGGATCGAATATCCCTGATAATGAAGACTTAAACAACGACAATACAATCAACGAAAACGAAAGTTACTACGAATACGAAATAGACTTGAATCCAGCAGGAATGCGGGTCGGCCAGAATTACATTGTAGACCAAACCACCGATGTCAGTAACGGGGAAGAAGTCAATTGGTACCTTTTCCGTATTCCCGTACGACAGCCGGACAGAACCTACGGGAGTATCTCAGGGTTCAAATCGATTCGATTCATTCGTACTTATCTTACTGATTTTCAACAACCTGTAGTGCTTCGAATGGGTAATTTCAGATTGGTTGGAAGTCAATGGCGAATATTCCAAGAGTCTCTTTTCGAACGCGGTTTCGCAGAAATACCGGAACCGGATAATTCAAACTTTACGGTAGGTGTCGTGAATATAGAGGAAAACGGACAAGGAGGAGAAAACCAAAGCCCCTATGTACTTCCTCCTGGTATATTCAGAGACAGAGACAATACCTCTACAGTAGAGCGTCAGTTAAACGAGCAATCGTTGCGCCTATGCGTAGATAATCTACAAACCCGCGATTCCAGGGCGGTGTTTAAAAACGTAAGTCAGGATCTGGTGCAGTATGGTCGCATGAAGATGTTTTTACATGCAAACAGCGTAGACACACAGGATGGAGAACTAAAGGCCTTTCTTCGAATGGGTACAGACTATACTGACAACTATTATGAAATAGAGGTGCCGTTATTCATGACACCACCAGGGACCCGCGATCCACGGCAAATTTGGCCGCTAGAAAATGAAATAGATATCGCGCTTGATGAGATCGTGGGTGTAAAATCAGAAAGGGACAACAACCAACGACCCCAAAATCTGGCCTATTCCGTGCAGATCCGACAATACAGGGTCACGGTTGTAGGTAGGCCAGAATTGAATTTTATCCAAGGGATGATGATTGGAATCCGCAACCCTGGAAGTTCCGGAGGGGCAAGCAAGTCTGTTTGTCTTTGGGCTAATGAACTTCGCGTGACTGACTTCAATAAATCGTCTGGATGGGCGGCCAATGCCCGTCTCAACGCACAAATTGCTGATGTCGCAGTGATTTCCAGTTCTATCCGCCACAATACATTCGGGTTTGGAGGACTGGAAACCAGGCTATCCGAACGGGCCCGCGAGTCTACAACACAATACGATGTGTCCGCCAACATCAGCGTGGACAAAATTTTGCCAAAGGGGCTAGGGCTGAGTATTCCAGTGTATATGAGTATTGAGAACTCAAGCACAAGGCCGGAGTTCGATCCCCTCAATCCCGATGTGCCCTTCGAAGTAGCATTGCAGAAATTCAATTCTGGTTCGGAGCGGGATAACTACAGAAGCCTCGTTTTGGACCAATCAAAACGAAAAAACTTCAGTGTGAACAACTTACGAAAAATCAGAAAACCGGAAAAAGAAACCAATAGGGTGTATGATTTGGAGAATTTTTCAGTTTCCTACGCTTATGGATCCGTGAAACAAAGTAACATACAATTGGCCGACTATACTTTTGAGACCTATAGAGGAAGTGCCGCCTACAGCTTCCAACCGAACCCGCTCGAAGTAGAGCCATTTAAAAACGTTGCGTTTCTGGATGGGAAGTATTTGCAATTGATAAAAGATTTGAATTTTAATTTTGCCCCTTCGCTCCTATCAGCCAGAATTGACGTAGATCGAAGGTTCATGCGGACTCAAAACAGGAATGACCAGCTCACTACAGTAGGTGTTGAAACGTTATTTCAGAAAAGCTTCTATATCAACCGGTTTTATAGCTTAAACTGGGATTTAACAAAAAATCTTTCCGTCGATTTTAATTCCAGTGTAAATGCCATCGTCGACGAACCGGAGGGCAATTTGGATTCAGAAGCTAAGATAGACTCATTGCGGGCAAATATCCGGTCGCTGGGAAGGACAACCAATTATTCCCACCAAGGAGTGGTCAATTATTCATTACCGTTGGATAAAATCCCGTTTGCTGACTGGATAAAAGTCGACGCCCGCTACGAAGTAAGTTACGGCTGGATCACCGGCGCCCTTGGACAAAGGGATACGCTGGGAAACGTAATCCAGAATACACGAGACAGGACCTTGAACGGAAAATTGGATTTTATCCGTCTTTACAACAAAAGTAAGCGGTTGAACGCATTGAACGCCCCCAAAAGACCTTCTATACCAGGAAGACCACAGGTACAAGCCCCACAAGGTGAGGAAGAAAAACAGCCTGTTACAGAAGGTGCTATGGCGAATATCCTGCGCTTTATGATGATGATCAAAGAAGTTAACTTCAGGTACCAGATCACGCAGGGAACCTTCCTTCCAGGTTACCTTCAGAATTCGGGTTTATTAGGTATGGACCAAAGCTTTATGAACCCCGGTTTGGACTTTGTTTTTGGCAGTCAGAACGATCAGATCCGCTTCGACTTGGCCAATAGGGGAATGTTAGCAGGAAGTACGCAACTGACGCAGAGCTTCCGGCAAAACCGGGTAGAGAACCTACAGCTTGCATCAATTATAGAGCCGATTAAGGATTTCAGAATCACGCTAGAGGTAAAGAAACGGGAAAATGGCGAATACAGCGAAATATTCCGCAGAGAGGGACCAGGATCTGAGAATTACACATCAGTCAATCCGAACAGGATGGGGGCGTATAGCATCAGCTACAACATGATTCGTACCGCAACAGCTAAAGACGATGCCCAAAACAACTCTCCGCTATTCCAGAATTTTGAACGATACCGTCAAATTATTCAGAGCCGATTAGAAACGACAAATCCTGGTGGAGCTTACAATATCAATGGCCAAAGTGTGCTTATTCCAGCCTTTCTCGCGGCGTATTCCGGTCAGTCACCCACAGATGTATCGCTAAATCCTTTCCCTAGGCTACCTTTACCCAATTGGCGCCTTGAGTATCGTGGGCTATCGAAGCTGCCTGCATTACAGGAGTACTTCTCGTCGATAAATATTACCCATAACTATACGTCTACGTATGATGCCAGCAATTTCTCAAATTCCCTGCTGTACCAAAATGGATTGGAACTGTACAACAGACTTCAGGATATTCCTAACGCTAGCTTAACGGATGAATTCGGTGCATACATTCCCATTTTCATCTTGAATCAGGTCGTCATTAGAGAAGGCTTCTCACCTCTGATAGGCGTGGATCTCCTGACTAAAGATAGAATGAATATCAGTTTTGAATACAATACAGAGCGGACAATTGGCCTTAACTTCTCCAATGCCCAGGTAACAGAACAAAACAGCCAAGATTTTAGATTCGATCTAGGGTATACAAAAGCCGGTGTGAAAGTGCCCTTCAAAATCCAGGGAAGGCAGGAAGTATTAAGCAATGACCTAACCATACGTTTATCAACCCGTATCGTAGATACACGTACCATACAGCGCAAGATTGAAGAGATAAACACCCTTACTAACGGAAATCTCAACGTACAGCTACGTCCGAGTATAGGCTATGTGATAAACCAAAAACTGAATATTCAGTTCTATTTTGACAGAACGATTAATGACCCCAAAGTCTCCACTGCCTTTAGAAGAAGTTCCACTGCTTTTGGTGGGCAATTAACATTTAATTTGAGTCAATAATTTCATCAATCACTGAAACCATGTATTTTTGATTAACCAATACAACAACTATGAATTTTCCAGAAGGATTAAAGTACACAAAGGACCATGAATGGGTCGAAATCGACGGGGACATTGCCACGATCGGAATAACGGAATTTGCACAAAAAGAGCTGGGGGACATCGTCTATGTCGAAGTAGAAACAGTAGGCGAAACATTTGAAGCAGGCGACGTTTTTGGCACGGTTGAGGCAGTAAAGACAGTATCAGACCTATTTATGCCCGTATCTGGAGAGGTAATAGAACTTAATGAGGCTTTGGAAGCTGCTCCCGAATTGGTCAATGAATCGCCTTATGAATTGGGGTGGATGATCAAAGTGAAGCTTCGCGGCGATCTACCAGATGATTTAATGTCTCACGATGCTTATAGCAAGCTCATAGGAGTGGATTAATTCATGTTACAGAGGCTCTTGCCAGCATTATTGTGGAGCTTTGGTGTGGCGTATGCGATTCTGTCTCCCGGAAGTGACATACCTGACATCCCCAAATTTCCAGGCTATGATAAAGTGATCCACATAACACTGTTTCTCGGATTGGTATTTTTGTGGAACAGGGTGTGGAAAGAACCTGAGAACAATTTTAAAAAAATATCTATTAATTATTTAGTTTTTGGAATATTTTTTCCTATATTTACAGAGTACTTGCAAATGAGCGTACCAGATAGGTCTTTTGATTTCTTGGATATAGTTGCAAATATATCGGGGGGAACCATTGGAACGATTTTGTATGTTTATTTGAGGAACAGACAAAGCAAGCTTGTTTAATTTAAAAATTATCAGTAGAATTGTTCTTTACTACAAAAAGTTAAATTTGTTAAACAACCATAAATAATAATCAATCATGGAAGCCAAAAAGACACCAAAAGCTGACTTGACCAAGAAGACAGGAATGTTCCTGAATCTTGGCTTGATGATTAGCGTTGGTCTTGTCCTATTTGCTTTTGAGTACAAATCATACGGAGATGGTTTGCTCAAAGATTTAGGCTCAATCAACGATGATTTCGAAGAATTACTAGATATTCCTATCACGGAGCAGCCACCACCACCACCGCCACCAATCGAACAACCGGAAATTAAGGAAATTCCAGATGAGGTAGAAATTGAAGAGAAGATCGAAGTTAACTTCGATGTCGATGTAAAAGAGGAAACTGTCATCAAGGAAGTAGTCATAGAAGACGCACCTGTTGTTGAAAAGGCAGATGAAATCTTTGACGTTGTTGAAAACATGCCAACTCCTCCAGGAGGAATGGAAGGTTGGAATAAATACCTGCAGAAAAATCTAAAGTATCCTACTCAAGCTAGAAGGATGGGTATTGAAGGTACTGTATATGTAGTATTCGTTGTAAATACAGATGGCTCTATACAGGACGTGGATATTCTAAGGGGTATCGGCGGGGGCTGTGACGAAGAGGCAATGAGGGTTGTAAAAGAAGCCCCAGCTTGGGAACCCGGCCGTCAGAGAGGTAGACCTGTAAGGGTTAAAATGAGATTACCAATACGGTTCAAATTGAGCTAGTATCAATAACATATGTAACCTAAAAAGCCATGGGATCCCATGGCTTTTTTTATTCCCGAGTAGCATTGGAGATTAACGGATTGTACCGCTTTAGGGACGGATAGCAAACCTAATAGGGTACTCCTAGCACCTGACACCTTAATAATGCCTGAACAACAACTAAGGGATGCGCCTAACCACTGAAAGTAACCATCCTCCAAAACCCTTTTAAGCAGGGGCGTATCATGAAATATCGTACTAAATAGATCTTACTTCAAATGCCAAACCCCGGAGAAGTAAGCGGCTATAGGTATGAACTGAAGTAGTACGGTCTTAAAAGGAGATAATAGTGCTTGTAGACCGAAACTCCTGTATCCCTAAAACAGATTGCAAATCCAGCAGTAGGTCCAAGAAGGCGGTTGGTTACCGTAAGTGGGAAAAAGAATCTTTACGTCTAAACATTATGCTCACCATGCCACTAATCCTTTTAAAATTCGAAAAAAAACCAACTTTGAACCTAACGCGTAAATCCGACAAGCCAATGTAATTTTTTCCGTATATTTCTTCCCAGGTTACGTTAATCCACAAAAATATGTCAAAAAATGTCTTTGGGCAACCGTTGATATCCTGTAGCAAAGATCCCTTGACCGGTTTTTTTCGGACAGGATGCTGCGAAACGGACGAGCAGGACCAAGGCACCCATACCGTCTGCGCCGTTATGACCGAATCCTTTCTCACATTCAGCCTGAAAATGGGAAATGATTTGATTTCTCCACGACCTAATTTAAGGTTTCCTGGGTTGAAGCCAGGAGACCGATGGTGTCTCTGTGCAAATCGATGGATTCAGGCCTATAAGGCGGGAACTGCCCCGCCTATCGTCTTGGAAGCTACCCACGAAAAAACCCTAGAATACCTCCCTTTGGAAGAACTGGTGAAACATGCGTATACCGGAAAGATAAAAAGCTAACTTACAATATGTTAAAGGATTGTTCTTTGATTTTTTCCAACTCATCTTTCATTTGAATAACGAATTGTTGGATGGTTACATCATTGGCCTTAGAACCAATTGTGTTTATTTCCCGGCCTATTTCTTGGGCGATAAAGCCGAGTTTTTTACCCTGAGATTCCCCAGATACTAGTACCTTCTGGAAATAATTGAGGTGAGTCTCGAGTCTAACCATCTCCTCTGTGATATCCAGCTTCTCAAAATAGTAAATTAATTCCTGTTCAAATCTGTTCTGATCAAAATCATGCTCCTCCATCCACTCTGAAAAGTGGTTTCTAATTTTCTCCTTGATCTTTTCCTTACGAGTCGGTTCTACTTCCTTGATGTTATTCAGCGCCTGACTTAATAGTTGCAGATTTTCCTTGAATTTTTCTAAAAGTGCTGCCCCCTCTTCTCTCCGGTACTCGAGACAGTTATCAACAGCCCTGAGCAGCACTTCACGTACAGCTTCCCATTCTTCCGGTTGTTGGGCTTTTTCTGTCGTCGTGACAGATACATTGGGGGATTGCAGGACGAGTTTGAACAAGTCAGGAATAGACTCCCCCACTTCGCTTGCCAACGTTCTGTAGGTATCTAGGTATTTTTTAAATAAGGTCTCATTTATCTCGACAGGCAACTGATCATAAGATTTTGTGCTAAAGTCAAGGGTTAAGTTTACCTTTCCCCTCTCAAGCCGGTCTGCTATCAGATTGCGGATTTCAATCTCCTTGTCAGCAAATTGACGGGGATATTTTAAACTTAGGTCTAAAAACTTCGAATTTAGCGTCTTAACTTCTGCATTTATTATATATTGGTCATTTTCTAAGTTTGCTACACCGTAACCAGTCATTGATTTTATCATGCCGCAATATACTACCCTTAAAAATTGTATCCTAAGGTAACATAAAACCTTGTTTTCTCAATTGAGTAGTTTCTGATTGGCCTAGCAGCATCAAACTTGACATAATAATTTAGCAAGACAGTTCTCACGCCGGCCCCGTAACTTTGTAACCAAGGGTTGTTGAAATTATTGAGCGTTATCACGAATGGAGATCCTTCGGTACGAATTACTTCAGTATTCTGGTCATTCACCCGCTCCCAAGGTGCGGAGTTGGACCATGAAGATCCTGCATCATAAAATCCAACGAGTTGAAAGTTCCTTATAAAATTGGATGTAATATTTCCACGAGAAAGATAGGCAAATAGCGGGATGCGTAATTCCGAAGAAAAGGTTATCACGTTATTTCCCCGAATTTCGTCATAATCATATCCTCTAAGGTCAACAAATTCAGCAAACAACAAATTTGAATTTTCTACTCCGGCCGCATTTCTTACGGGAGAAACCTCCGGTCTATTGCTTGGAGGTTGGTGAAACTGATTGAATAACCAATTGTCCATCCCTCCTACTAGGTACTTTTGGGGATTATTCCCGAAAAAACTTCCTGCGAATATCCTGGTGGCAAACGTAATATTCTTGTGTACCTTCTGATAATTCCGCATATCTAAAAAGAAATTGCTAAAGGAACGCTCTGACGCATTAAGTCCCTGATAATGGACTACACCAACCTTTCCTTTGAACCCTTGTTCCATGTACAAACCCAGCAACCTGGTCTTATCGATCACGACTTCGGCCTTTCCGCCGGCGTAATTCACGTCAAAACGATTCTGACGTGCGTCCTCTCCACGTAACACAGAATCAGGATTTAAATTGAAATACTGCGTTTTTGCCACAAATGGCTGAATGCTTACTCGTGTACTCACCGATAACGGATAAGAAATACCCAGCTCCGTCTTTGTGAGTACATACTTTTGAAAGGTTAAGTCTCCTTCATCGCGGGTTATTGATCTTCTATCAAATCTTCCCCGAACATCAATTCTGCTTTTAAGGTATTCATATTCGAAAAACACATCACTTCCCGATCTAAAATCCAAAGCCGCCAAAATACCTCCTCTCACCGAATGATTATCAAGCAAATCATTCATTTTCCCCGTAAGATTGATCGAAAACCCTCTGAGTGGGTCTATGCCGAAGGTCGTGTTGAGACTTGTCGTCGTGAATAAGGGCGTATACTTTATAGGACCCGTTACACGCTTTATCATTGTTTGCTGTCGGAAAGCGTCCAAAATATTGCTTCTACCGGTGGGTTGTTGGGCCTGCTGCGGGCTAGCCTGCTGCATTTGCAAAAGCGGGCTCGGGACTGTATCAAAAGTATAGTTATCGGTATCTATGCCACCTTCCCGTTCAAAACGCAGCCTGTCCAAGCTAATAGATCCTGTCATCCCGGTAGCAGGAATGGTATCACTAATCGTTTCGGGCGTTGAAATGACGGGAGGCGTTTGCGCTTGAGGCTGTCCGGTACGGGGACTGTTTCCGCCGATCAGCAAACTTTCTAAATTCACACCGGTAATCGTGGTATCAGCTGGTACCGTAGTCAAATCAACAGGGGCACTTCTTTCGGGGAGTTCACTAGCTTCTTGCGCCGCGTTAACAGTCTCGGGATTAGTTGCTTCCGAAGGAGTACTAGATTCTTCCGAGCTTTCATTCTCCCCATCTTCTCCGGTTTCCCGTTGGATTCTTCTCGTAGAAATCCGTTCATTTAGCTTTTTGGCCTGTTGAATTTGCAACCTAGGCGTGCTTGGGGTAAACTGGTCCAAATTAGGAAAGGTTTCCAGGATCAGTTTGCTTCGGTTTCCTTCTCGAATGGAATACGCCCATTTGTTGCCACTTAATGTGTAATCAAAGCTTTCCAGGCTACGATTGAAGGCGGATACCTGGCTACTTACCATGTTTCCAAGACTAAATCGCATCACATTCATAATTCCACTCTGCTCGCTAAGGTGAAGTACTGTGGTGCTGTTGAGCCTTCTTGGTTGGATGTTGACGTGGTTTACATTGGTTAACCGCGTAAAGGTCAATGAATCGCCGAGGTCCAACTTAAACAGGTTATAATAATCCGGCAAATTGTTCACGTCCACATTTCCTGTCAAAAGGCTATCGGCCAAATCTGCCTTGTTTGACGCATAGATAATTGTTGAATCATTCAAAAAAACAGGCGTCCTGTTGTCAAAGATGTCGTTCGTTAACCTTCTCCCCTGCCCCCTCATGTTCAGACTATAGATATCTGTTCTACCGTTTGACATTGCAGAAAGCACCATCGTCCGTCCGTTTGGCGCAAAATTGAGATCTAGTATTTGGGTTAGGTTTCGTAGAAAAATCTTATCCTGCGAGCTTCCATCGATTGCACGCATACGTATGGTAGTAACTCCACGGGTAAACCCAGCTAACACAAGGTTTAACGTATCTTTCCAAGCAATAGCTGGAGTAGAAAAATCAGCGCGTTGATCAAAAGATGAATAGCCTCCTTTAAATATCACACGCTCCCTTTTGGTACTTAGATCACGTATAAATACCCTGTATTTCCCGTTATTATTGACCACATAGGCCAAATTTTTTCCATCCGGACTAAACCTCACCGTGTTAATCGCTCCATACTTTGATTTTGAAGAGGCCGCAATGACGTTGCTTTCGTTGTAATCTTTGAAGGTACTTAAAACGGGTTTGTTAAGTTCCGTATAGAAGGAACGCCATTCAGTAGTGAAATCCTTAAACCTTCTTCCTAAGGTATTGGCGATGCTATTTTCCTCGTTTCTGTTAATCCTACTGAGGTTGAGAACACTGGAAATATATCTTTTACCGAAACGTTCTACAATAAAGTTCCAGATGGATTGGCCCACAAGGGCTGCTTCTTCTTTACTTAACTTATGGAGTTTGGGGTTTTCGTTGTCTTTGAGATAATGTCTTATAAAATCATCCATTTCAAGATCCCACCCATAAGCCATATAACGGGCTGCTCCATCTATAAACCAATCGGGGAAATTATTGATCAAATTTGACTGGAAGGCATCAGAAATACTTGAGCCATACAACATCTCCTCAACAATGATCTTCGAAGTCTGATAGAGTAGTTCGTTTTTAAACGATTCCCAGGAGCCGGTATAGGGAACCTCTGCAAGCAATTTGGAAAAAAAGGTCTGACCGTCTATGGTATAGTTGTTTTTATTTATGTTGAGATTACTTTCCAGCATTTGCTGGTGGGAGTTATAAATAAAAATCTTTGGCTTGGTATAGGCGACATACCCGGCGGTCTGGGTAAGCCGATCAAACTCGCTCTCTAGAAAGTCAATAGCAAGCCTTGCGTTGGTCAATCCACCATCATAATAGTAAACCTCGAAATTATTTGAACTGAACAGATACCACTCCTTATTCTTATACTGTATTCTGTTTTTACCAAATCTCTCTTGGTCGAATTGAGCTTGTGTTGAATTCGTCCAAGCCAAGCATATAACAAACCAAATAAGGGCTAGAAATCTAATTTTCATCTACTTTCTTTCTTGTAACTACCGACTCTTAAATATACTTAAAAAAACGGTTTATGTTTACCGCTTTTTGAGGTTCCTTCCCTAAAGTTACTAAATTTAGCATCTCTATGCTAAAATAGGGAGCAAGAGAAACTCCTTTGGCTCCAAATCCATTGAATACGAACACTTGGCGATGAACAGGGTGCCTTCCCAAAAAGGGTTTCCGGTCTTTGGTCGCAGGACGGATTCCCCACTGTTGCCCAATAATTGCTTCTACTGGTCTAGGTATAAGATTGCCCAATTTTTCCAATATTTCTGCCCTGCCCTTTTCGGTATTCCCGGAGAAGATATCCACGTTATCATAGGTAGAACCCACTTTGTACGAGCCGTCCGGCAACGGAATAAGGAAAACTCCCCTATTTATAATTTTGTTTGACTGTATAGGCATTTTCAACGTCAGAATTTCCCCTTTTACCGGCGAAAAAGGGAGCCAAGAAAAGTACATACTTTCCTTTGCTGCTATCCCATTGGTATAGATAACGGCACTCGCCTCAATCCCTCCATATATTACACCTGAAGCAGTCAGCTGAAGCAGTTTTTCATCGTAATGGGAGTTAGTAAGCCGATGACCCCCTCTCAACCAATCCGCATAGCGGTCAAGTAGGGCGACCAGGTCTAGGTATCCCGATTTCCTCAACTCCACGCCCCCGTGTGGATCATGTACATAATCCAACTTGGCTTTGGTAGCGATGGAGGCGATGTAGGTGAGGAATTCAGGCCTGCTGCTGTTACCCATCCATTCGTTTTGCTCTTCTATCGTGACAAACGGACGGTATATCGGCAGGGAGTAGAGGCAGCTGATCCCCAATAACTTCTCCAATGATTTATAAAACGGTTCAATCTCCGGAAATAGTGTGTCAGCTTCCCAAGTCTTTACCATTTTTCTTCCCGTGACGGGGTTGTACAACCCCGCAGCAACTCGGGAACTGCCCGTTGCCTGCGGTAAATCTACCAAATGTACCCGATACCCGTTACTAATAAGACGATGGGATAATACCGTTCCCGCCAGCCCCTGACCAATGAGTAAAAAATCTACTTCCATGCCCAAAATTAAATAGTTATTCGTTATTTTGAATTAAAATAAAAACCTTTGACAGATGCAGCTCAAAACTTTTACGTTTAACCCATTCATGGAGAACACCTACGTGCTTTTTGATGAAACCAAGAAAGCAGTCATTATCGACCCCGGCTGCCATACAAAGCAGGAGCGAATGGAGTTATTGGATTTTTTGAAAACACAAGGGCTCACTCCGGTGAAATTACTCAACACCCATTGTCACATAGACCATGTACTTGGCAATGCCTTTGTAAAAAGTTCCTTTGATATTCCTCTTTGGCACCACAAACTTGAAGAACAGATTTTACGCGCCGTTCCTACATATGCAAGCAATTATGGCTTCCCGCAGTATCAGGACTCCTCCGCCGACCACTACATTGCCGATGGCGAGGTAGTGACGTTTGGGAATCAAAAGTTAGAAACCATTTTCGTACCGGGTCATTCACCTGGCCATGTGGTGTTTTTCCATCGCGATACAAAAACTTGTATCGGTGGAGACACGTTATTTCAGGGAAGTGTAGGGCGTACGGATCTTCCAGGAGGGGATAGCCACACACTTTTGACTTCCATTCGGGAACGAATGTTTTCTCTGCCTGATGATGCGGTGGTGCATCCAGGACATGGGCCCGCCACAACTATTGGTGAGGAAAAATTGTACAACCCATTTGTTGGTAAAAACGCGAGACTTTGAACATAAGACAGCATATTCCAAATGTAATTACCTGCCTCAATCTTATAACTGGCATGGCTGGGATATTTTATGTCCTAGAAGGCAGGGTGCTTTTGGCAGTTTACTTTGTCATCCTAGCGGCAGTGTTTGATTTTCTTGACGGATTTTTGGCCCGAACAATGCAGGCATACAGTGAACTCGGAAAACAGCTTGACTCGTTGGCAGACCTAGTTACTTTTGGAGTTTTACCTACTTTTGTCGTGTTCAAGCTAATCCATCAGGGCGGAGAGTTCACTTACCTCCCCTTTGTGGCGTTCCTGATTGGTGTTCAGTCGGCTGTTCGGTTGGCAAAATTTAACATTGATACCCGCCAAACGGACCGGTTCATTGGGCTTCCCACACCTGCTAACGCGCTTTTCTTTACAGCCCTTCCCCATCTTTCCATCGCGGTGCCCGGGGTAGCAACTATCACCGCGAGTACAGCAGGACTATTATTCTTAACAGTCTTGTTCGCATGGCTCCTAACGGCCGAATTGCCGTTGATAGCACTTAAGTTCAAGAGCTTCGATTTCAAAAAGAACCTATTTAGGTACTTGATACTTGGATGCGGGGGGCTTAGTATAGTGCTTTTCGGATTGGGGGGAATTGTCTTTACCATCCTTGCCTACATCCTATTATCCTTAGTTGACAACGCATTTGCCGACAATGGAAGTCCCACATAACACTTGGCTTTTGATTGGATGCCTCTGGCTTGGGCTATCTTTTGCAGTCGTTGCCCAATCTCCAACACTGAAGTTTCCAGTTACAGAGGAAGGGGTTTATAAAATAACAGCTGCGCAGGCATCTACTTGGGGATTGGGAGGGATCTCAGGAATCGGTATTTTCGGTCAGCCCGGTATGCTTGATCAAAAATTAGATACATCTTTTATGGATTGGAAGGAGCTTCCGGCCATGGAGTTGAACGGTGATTTGTTTGTCTTTCTCTCTACGGCTGATCAAATTGTTCCTACTGACGATAACTATATCTTTAGACCACATACCTATACGGATACAATTTACTACCTTATCCAGGGAAATCATCAAAATCCGTTAAGGATTACTCCTGAACCCACAGCATCAACTGAGACGCACGAAAAACCGACGGATGAAGAGCCCTGGTTGATGATGCAGTCCTATAAGCAGGAAACAACTAACTTGCTAGGGTCCGGAAGAAATTGGTATGGCCACCGTGTTTTGGGTGGACAGCAATTCTCCATCTCCATAAAAAAACCAGCAGGATTCTCAGTTGGCCGCTCGTATGTGAATGTTGAAGTAATGGCTCAGTCGCTGAGCGATTGCACATTCGAACTTACGGTGGATCAAAACCCTTCCGCATCCCTTATACTTGCATCCATCCCTAACAGCACCTATGGAATCAAAGGCCGCGAAGGAAGTTTCATCTTCTCTCCTACTACCAGCAATACGAGTAACGTTTCCCTAACTTTTAATTTCTCCAGTGCCGACAGAAATGCTACGGGGTATCTAAAACACGCCATTGTTGGTATTCCATCCGATGTGGAGATGCTGCGGAACCAAGTCCTGTATCGCTATCCCGGATCTCAATCCGAAACCATGCTTTCTCTTCCCTCTACCGTTCAGGTATGGGATGTAAGCAATAGCCATAACCCCTTGGATAAGACCCAAACAAAGTGGCTAAAAGCAGACACATGGAAAGTTGCGTTGTTTGATCCGACGCAAATCCCTTCAATAGACGATCCCACGGTAGCGGATATTGGCCTTAAAGCGCTAAGTAATTATCCTGAATTTATAATAGTATCTTCACCGGCTTTTCTACAACAGGCAAATCGCTTGGCGGCGTTCAAGCGAAACAGGGGAATGTCCACGTTGGTAGTCACGCCTCCACAACTTTACGATGCCCACGGATATGGTTCGCGGGATATTACCGCATTCAGGAACTACTTTGCCGACCAATTCCATCAAGGTAAGGTACTTAACAATGTGCTCTTTTTTGGCAAAGGGACCTATGACTACAAACACATAACACAGGGACAGCCAAACCTCATCCCAACCTATAGTTCAAGAAGCAGCCTAAACCCACTAACGAGTTATAGTTCAGACGACTATTTTGGATTCTTAGCGATCGGGGATGGCGAGTGGGATGAAAATAACGCCGGAGATCACCAACTGCAAATCGGTATCGGCCGAATCCCGGCAGTAAATGTGCGGGAGGCAACTGAGGCTGTAGATAAAATAATTCGGTACGCAACGACGGCCAACACAAAAGGCGAGTGGAAAAGCCGAATCATGCTTCTTGCAGACGATGGGGACAATAACATTCACCTTCGAGATGCGGAAACCCATGCCGCATTTTTGCAAAAACAGCATCCTGAATTCACCCTCGATAAGCTGTATCTAGATCATTACGAACAGATCAACACCGGAAATTCCCAACTGAGCCCAAGTGTCAAGGAAGGTATCGCGGAGTGGGTGGCCAAAGGGGGACTAATCATCAATTATATAGGTCACGGTAACGAAACCACCCTTGCCGCGGAGCGGTTGTGGGTAAGCGCCGATTTGGCAGACTGGCAAGAAAATGACAGACTCGCCCTTTTCGTGACCGCTACCTGTGAATTCGGCAGACATGACAGCCCCTTTATCCGATCTGGTGCAGAAGAGTTGCTTTTTGGAAGGCGCAAAGGCGCGATTGCACTACTCACAACCGGCAGGCCGGTTTTTAGCAGCATTAACTTTGAGTTAAACAAAGCATTCTTTGAAGCCGCCTTACTACGTAGAGACGGGAACTACCTCACCTTGGGCGAAATCTTTCGGATTACGAAAAACAACAGCCTTAACGGTCCTCTGAACAGGAATTTCAGTTTGCTTGGGGACCCTTCTCTTACGCTCAACCTTCCTGAGTATGGACTCGGCAACCAATTGTTCACCGACATACAAACGGAAGTCAGCGTGGATACGTTGCAGGCCTTACAACGAATACGGTATTCGGGAGAAATTACGGATCCGAATACCGGAGCACTAATCCCCAGTTTTAACGGTGATTATGCAGTTAGTCTTTTTGACAAACCAACTTTTTTGGAGACGCTGGGAGATGAGAGTATACAGACCAATTTTCTGCAAACAAACATGTTTATTCATCGGGGCTCGGGGAAGGTAAAGGACGGGAAATTCGAGGGTGAAATGATCGTAGGGAAAAACATAGACTATGCTATTGGCGAAGGCATATTCCGGGTTTTCGCCACTGATCCTAAGCTCGCAAAGGAAGCGTTGGGAGCAAGTAAAGTCCCCATAGGAGGGAGTTATGCCGATCCCCTTTCTGATACTACTGGACCGGAGATTGGCATTTATGCAAGTGACAGCACACCTTTGGCTTCGGTACATTCTTCCGTTAGGCTGCCCGTCATACTTACATTCAACGACGCCTCCGGTATCAACATTTCACCCACAAACATCGGTCAAAACCTTCGGTTCAAGGTAAATGAAGGAGAAGAAATCACCTTGAACGACCTATTCAGGGCAGTAAGTGGAACCTACCAGTCGGGCTATGTAAAAGTAACATTAACCGAACTTAGGGAAGGTATAAACAGTGTTCAGGTAATAGCGTTCGATAACCAAGGTAACCGATCTGTATTTGCGAAAAACATAGAAGTTGCGGGCTCTGAAGAACTTCGTATTCTCTCCCTAACGGCCTATCCTAACCCGGCGATCAATCAAAGCAGCTTTACAGTTACCCATAACAGAGCTGGAGAGAATATCTTTGTTAAATTAACGGTCTATTCCGTCAGCGGTCGTGAAATATTTTCAACGGAAAACCGTTTCCCAAATGCCCAACCTTCCATTCGGGGATTGGACTGGATTTTTTTACAAGACAAAACAAAATATCCAGTAAAAGGAACGTATATTTACCATTTAGAACTTCTTTCTGAGGAGGATGGAGCCAAAGATCAGATGGGAGGAAAAATTATTATTCGATGAAAACATCAACTAACATAATGAAGCAGCTATTTTTTTTCGTTATCATGTCTTTGTGGTATACGTCCACATCCGCCCAAAACTCCGTTACCCTTTATGGTCAGGATCCGAACCGCCGCGTAATCACTACTGCTGTACCGTTCCTCAATTTTGCGCCGGATAGCCGGCATTCGGGGATGGGTGATGCGGGGGTAGCCACCTCAGCAGACGGGAATTCCGCCCACTGGAATGCCGGGAAACTCGCCTTTATAGAAGAGGATATGGGCGTTTCGTTTTCATATTCCCCTTGGTTAGGTAGATTGGTGAACGATATGTCGGTCAATTATTTGACCGGCTTCAAGCGGATAGACAATGTATCTGCCTTTGGAATTGACCTTAGGTATTTTGATATGGGATCCATACAGCTAACTGACCTTTCGGGAAATTCGCTAGGCGATTTTAACCCTAGGGACATAGCCATAGGAGGTACCTACTCAAGAAAGCTTTCCGATAAACTTGGATTGGGGATTTCAGCGCGGTTTATACATTCAAATCTCTCCGGTAACATTTCTTCAGCCGGCGGTAATGAAAGTAGGCCCGGTGTAAGCGTTGGTACAGATGTAGGCGTTTATTATAAGACCGATGTCTTGGTCTCCGGTAAAGAGGCTGTATGGTCCTGGGGCGCCCATATTTCAAATATTGGCCCCAAAATCACCTATAATAGTGCCGACGACCTGGATTACTTACCGACAAATTTCCGCTTCGGAACAGCCCTAAAGCTCCCAATGGATAATTTCAACAACATCACTTTCGCTTTGGATATCAACAAATTGATGGTACCTACACCGCCAATTTATGAAGAGAATGAAAACGGACAGATCATCATCGATCCTACAACAAACCGACCAAGTATCCTTTCTGGAGCAGACCCTACCCGTCCCTTATTAAGCGGTATGTTTGGATCCTTTGCCGATGCACCCACGCCAGGAAGGTTTAGAGAGGAACTTGATGAATTAATGATTTCTTTTGGCGTCGAATACGATTATCAGAGCAAATTTGCCGTTAGAGCAGGTTATTTTTACGAAAACCCACGAAAGGGGGGCCGTAGATTCTTTACGATGGGAGTAGGATTCAAGATACAGGACCGTCTTGGTTTAGATTTTTCCTATTTAGTCCCCCAGGTGCAAAACCACCCCATGGGAGAGACGCTTCGGATTTCCCTTGCCTACAACATCACTAAATAATGGTAGATCGTTCAATGCCTCCGGGATTTAAAATTCCCGAACAGGTACTACTTACCGAGCCGACTAAGCGTACATTAAAAAACGGCGTATCACTTTACTTTATTCCGACGCCCCACCTTGATGTGGTAAAGTTGGAGGTGATTATGCCCATCAACAGGGCGAACTACGTTCCCGAAGAAGGATTAATCCCCTTTTTCACACTAAACATGCTTCTCGAGGGAACACACGACCTCAGTTCTGATGCATTGGATGATTTTTTTGACTACTATGCGACAGAGGTAGAGGTGGTCTCGGGTTACGAACAGCAGGGGCTTTCGCTGTTGACCACTAAGAAACACTTTCGGGAGGTTTTGCCGGTATTTCGGTCCCTTTTCACGGAAGCCACATTTCCGGAGAAAGAGTTGAGTAAGCGAAAATCTCAAAAAAAACTCACCATAGCTATCCAACAGGAGCAAACGGGAGCCCGGGCAAACCAACTAGTCCGAAAAGCGCTATTCGGAGCACTTCATCCTTTCGGCTATGTATCGGAGGAAGCCCACGTAGACTTAGTTTTGCGGGATAATATTTTAGCTTATTACCACGGCAGCTTCCGTGTACTTCCGGAGCTCTTCGTCACAGGAAACCTCTCTGACAGGGAAATGCAGGATATAGAAACTCAATTTGACAGCCTGCCTTTCGAAGGAAATAGTGGAAATTCGGGGATTTTCCAGCCGGTCCCGGACAAAAGAATCTATGAAGAAAGACCGGCGTCCCTGCAGTCTAGTATTCGGATGGGCCAAATACTTATACCAAAATCACACCCGGACTACCATGCGCTTACGGTTTTTAACACAGCGCTTGGCGGCTATTTCGGGAGTAGGTTAATCAAAAATATCAGGGAGGAGAAGGGGTACACCTATGGTATATCGAGCTATTTGGGGAGCTTAAGTTCGACGGATTATTGGATGGTTTTGGCTGACATCAAAAAGGGGTTTGCAGAGGCGACCTTAATTGAGGTGTATAAAGAGCTCAAGTTGCTAACGCAAAGTCCGCTAGGAAAGGAAGAATTGGAAACGGTCCGGAATTACATGATTGGCCATTTCCTTTCGCAGTTCAGCAATCCATTTGACCTAATGGGCCGGTTTAAAAAAATACATTTGCAGGGACTAGGGTATGATTATTATGAAAACCAGTTGCAGTTTATCAAAAATTTTGATCCAAGCGCAATCCAAGCGATTGGTGAGAAGTACTTTAACGAGGACAGCATTCGAGAGATTATTGTTGGGGCTTAACGTTTGGTATAGCGTTGATAAAGCGAGGATATGTCCAGCTTGAGTCGCCACCAAGCCCAGTAAAACCAAAATTTCATGGGTTTCCTTCCCAAACCATCTAAAAAGGAAAGCAACCTTCCGGCAATGAGAAAATTGGCGGATGCCAATGCGTGTTTAAGTTCATGAAAAGAACGATTCTTTAGCGCTACATCTTCTTGGTAAGTCCTGTTCATTTTTTTAATTTTCTTAAGAACTACCAAGGTAGACGGCAGCATAATCGAATTTTTAGGTCGGTACTGCATAGCTGAAAAGGAATTCCGTAATATTCGCTTCTCGATTCCAACTGTATTTCCAAATATAAACGGGTACTTTCTACTCAAGCGGATCAGGATGTCAAAATCTTCATAGGTAAGTGCTTCATCATACCCATTTTCCTTTCGCAATACATTTGTTCTGAATACAAGGGTAGCGGCGCAAACACTGTGTCGCTCAACGAGCTCATGATAAATATCCCCTTGCCTAACGGATTTCTTAAGTGTCCCATCGCGATCAAGAGGATAGAAAAAATGTGCCCGTCCCCCTTCATCCACCAACTTCGCATTCGAGAAATAGACATTTCCTTGCTGTTCCTCCAAGTGCGCCACGGCAGTCGCTATATGGTGTGGATACAACAGATCATCTGCCGCGAGGTCTACGACAAACGTTCCATTACATTCTTGAAGAGCTTCGTTAAATACCTTGCAATAATTTAAAGATTCGCTATGGTAGCGTACTCGGACATGGTTTGGGTAATCATGTAGCCAAATCCAGTTTTGGATGACTTCCACGGATTTGTCATTGCTTCCGTTATCTATAATGAAAAGCTCTACGCGGGGATGGGTCTGATTTAGCACACTGTTAAGAGCACCAAAAACATATTTCTCGTGGTTAAAACAAGTACAGATGACGGAAACCAGCGGAGTGGGTGACATGGGAAGGTGGCTTATTCAGGTTGTAAAAGATACATGTGATGCCCGCAAAGCCATCAACCTGTTTCTTGGGTGATTAGATTATTTTCAGTCCAAAGAGTGGAATCCTTTTAAAATTGCAGTTACTTGTAATGTTACAAATCATATTGAGTAGACACCATATGGAGCAAATTTATGAAAATGGATGATAAATTGATGACTTTCGCGAAAGTATCTGAAGGATATTATAAAGAGAAAGGTAGTAAATTCATATCGTTTGCCTTTCCTGTCAACGAAGAAGAAGATGTCAAATTGCTACTGCAGGAGTTAAAGAAAAAATACGCAGATGCGCAGCATCATTGCTATGCATTTGCAATAGGAACCACCAATATCCTATACCGGGTGAGTGACGCAGGTGAACCCAGCCACTCTGCCGGCGTCACTATTCTGGGCCAAATCAATTCACATGGATTGACAAATGTGCTTATCGTGGTAATTCGGTACTTTGGAGGCACCAAGCTCGGGGTTGGGGGATTAAAAAAAGCCTACAAAATAGCGGCATTCGAAGCCATTGCGGCTAACGAAATCGTGGAAAAAACGATTTCTACTGAGATATGTTTTTCTTACAAATACGAACAAACAAATGAGGTAATGAGGGTGCTAGCAACATTTGACGCTGAAATTATGTCACAAAAGTTTGATTCAGCCTGTGAAATGAAGATGCACTGTAGAAGATCGCTCACTGAAGAGCTGTTATTTCAACTGGGGAAAATTCCTTCTTTAGTAATGAAAAACCCGGGGGAAATTTCCTGACCTAATCGCTTATACTAAGTTGAAAACAAAGGATCAAGATTACCTTCTTTATATAGCCTCAAAAATATTTCAAGGCATGCCCAAGCGTCCGTAGCTGCATACAGCAGCTGCTTTTCGGTAAGTTGATCAGACTCCCAGTTAGACACTTGCTCTGATTTAGAAATACGGATTCCCAAGACCATTGCGCTTAGATTCCTCACCCCCACATTAAGAAATCCTACCTTTTTCAACTCTTCATTTAAGTCAAAGAATCCCTTAGGATTAAAAGTAGGAGACAATTTTTTTAATCCTTTTAAATCATCCCGAACGGCAGCCCCGATTTTAACTATATCAGGGTTTTCAAGTAAACGTTTTACTTCCCTTGGAAAACCTGCCTTATTGATCCGTATAAGATAAGCCGTATCTGAGGTCGACAGCTGAATTAAGGCAACATCGTAGGAAACTCCCCTTCGAAAAGCAGGCCTTGTTTCCGTATCAAAACCGAGAAACCTTTTTGAACCGAGGTCCATGTACATATCCCGGAGTCCGTCTGTCCCGTCGATGAGGATAATCTCTCCCCCAAATGCCCCCAATTCAAGGCCATTAACTTCTTCTTTTGTGATTTTAAGCGGTATCATAACACTTTTTCCTCTTCAATTGCCCGCACCTCGCTAGTTGAATAATAGTTGATCCCTATTTTTAGGTATCCGAATAAAATAGTCATAAAAGGGCTAATTATATTGAAAAAACAGTAGGGAGCATAGGTCAGGGTTGCCACGCCTAACACAGAAGCTTGGGTAGCACCACAGGTATTCCATGGCACCAGTACAGATGTCACGGTGGCGCTATCTTCGAGCGTTCTGCTGAGATTTTCTCCTTTTAATCCCTTTTTTTTGTAAATATCAGCATACATTCTTCCGGGAACCAAGATGGCCAGATACTGATCGGAGGTAGTAAGGTTGAAAAACACACCTGTTCCCGCCGTAGCCGCAATAAGAGAACCCACAGAAGTTACTTTCCTCATGACTGCTTCAGCAAGTATGCGTAACATTCCGCTCACCTCCATTATTCCTCCAAAAACCATGGCACATATAATGAGCCAAACCGTATTCAACATGCCAAACATGCCACCTGTAATGAGAAGTTCATTGACGATGTCGTTGGAGGTAACTATAGTGGTATTGCCATAAAGCGATGTCATTACCACCTGAAATGAATTAACTGCGAAACTATCCTCAGGGTTCCAAGCCAGACTCTGTATGATTTCCGGCTGGAATACTATCGCCCAAATACCGCCAAGAAGAGCACCAGCCAATAGCGTAGGAATAGCGGGTGCTTTTTTCATAATCAACACCAGCACAAGCAGAGGAACGACAAATAGCCAGCCGGATATATTAAAGCGCTCTAAGATGACTTCGGATATTTCAGATACTTGGCCCACCGAACCTTCCGCGCCACGGAAAAAACCGATACTCCCGAATATTACCAAGGTGATAAACATGGTTGGAAATGTCGTTATCGTCATATGGCGGATGTGGGTGAACAAGTCCGTTCCCGCCATAGCCGGTGCGAGATTAGTAGTATCGGATAAGGGCGACATTTTATCCCCGAAGTAAGCCCCGGAAATAATCGCTCCACCAATGATGCCGTCCTCAAAACCCAGTGCTTTCCCTATCCCTAATAAAGCAACACCAACTGTCGCGACTGTAGTCCAGCTACTCCCGGTGGCAACCGATACAATGGCACTTACCACACATGCAGCAAGCAAGAAGATCGTTGGATTTAATACCTGAAGACCGTAGTAGATCATAGCAGGTACGATACCGCTCAACATCCACGTCCCTGCCAATGATCCGATCAATAACAAAATTAAGATCGAGGACATAGCTGCGGAAATACTGTTTATCATCCCGTCCTGTATCGTCGCCCAAGAAAATCCCAACCGAAATACGGCTATAAGTCCGGCAACCGCAGCAGCGAGAAGCAACACAATCTGATTAGACCCGCTCAGCCCATCCGTTGCAAATATGTTAATGTTGACTGCCAAAAGTATCACCAAAAATAAAATTGGAAAAAGTGCTTCAAGAATCGTAGGTTCCTTGGTAGATCGTGACATGCGGTTTGTAAGAGTTATAAAGTGAAACCTAAATGTATAAAAAAATATGGATTATCCAGTTTACCTACCGAGGATTCCGCTTTATGCAAAATCAATTTAGGGGCTAAGTATACTATGTGTCAAGTGCTGAAACAGTTCAGAAATTATGGTTGACGGAAGACTACTAGCGGTTTATCTAAAATGGATTATGCAGGGTTTTTAGCGATTGCTTTCCCTCAATAAAAAGGGGCACATCCGCCAGATAGAAAGATTATTGTGAATCCATCTTCGCTATTATTCATTTTATGTTTAAATTTAAGAGGTATATATTGTTCAAACTATCCTTACTATGAGAAAAATCGATCAGTTACTGGCTGCATATGGGGTAAGTCATACACACCCCTTCAACAAACTTATACACTGGATCTGTGTACCGGCGATTTTCTTCAGCATCGTAGGGCTGATATACAGTATTCCTCCGGGCCCTATTCGGGGACTTGAGTTCCTTTTAGGAAGTTTTGCCAACTGGGCGACCTTTGTCTTGCTGGTTGTTTTGATTTATTATTGGACAATATCTCCACCGTTGACTCTAGGTATGCTCCTTTTTTCTGCAATGAGTCTGTCTTTAGCTAACTTTTTATCCATCTCGTCGGCTGTACCTCTTTGGTCAATTTGTCTACTTATCTTTGTCTTAGCCTGGATCCTTCAGTTTTATGGTCATAAAATCGAGGGGAAAAAACCCTCTTTTTTTCAAGATCTTCAATTTCTTCTAATCGGACCTGCTTGGCTAATGCATTTCATCTACAGAAAGCTTGGTCTTGCCTATTAGTATTTTTACCGGACGTAGTAAATGACCTTAGATTCTTTTCTTGGAGAAGCGTTTCTCCTGATAATGCTTCGAAGGCTGTGGGGTCGATCCTAAAACGAATACAGTGGATCACCAACCTACTGAAGATAATTCGTCGTCTACGCAACAGGCCCATACGAAAGATCCAGTTGAGGTAATACGGAGCGGCAAACCGATAATTCTCAAATTTTGTCAAAAAAATCATTAATTCACGATAGAATTGGTAATTTTAAAGGTAATTTAAATTAAAAATAATGAATTTTCTAACACCCCATTTTCTATTAGCCGCCGTTCAAATACCTCTTTTATCCGATATAGTGGTGATATTCGGTTTAGCTATGCTCGTAATCCTACTTTTCATGAGGCTAAAAATACCTACCATCATAGGTTATCTGCTAACAGGAGCAATAGCGGGACCCTATGGGTTGTCTTGGGTGGACGCTTCTACCGCTGTGGATGTGCTGTCAGAGATTGGTGTAATCCTATTATTGTTTGTCATAGGAATGGAGTTTTCCCTAAAAAGCCTCATGGCAATTAAAAAGGCTGTGTTTATCGGCGGGACACTACAGGTAGTACTTACCATAGTATTTACCACCCTTGCGAGTTATTTGTTTGGTTTTGATTGGAACATTGCCGTCTTCTTTGGATTTCTTTTTGCGCTGAGTAGCACCGCAATCGTTCTTAAACTACTTCAGGAGGCCGGACAGGTGAACACCATTTCAGGAAGGACCACACTTGCCATTCTGATCTTTCAGGACATTATAATTGTCCCCTTCGTCTTATTTACCCCTATGCTTGCAGGAGAATCGGACAACATCCTACTTTCATTGCTCTTTTTAGCTTTAAAAGGAGGGTTGGTTATCGTTTTGACTATCTTCGGTGCCAAATACATCATTCCGAAATTACTTTATAGGGTTGCGAAGACCAGGAACGAAGAATTGTTTTTATTGAGCATCATTGTAACCTGTTTTGCCGTAGCATATGCCACGTCATTGCTTGGATTATCATTAGGCTTAGGTGCCTTCCTCGCAGGGCTAATCATCAGCGAATCAGAATATAGTCACCACGCGACAGGGAAAATTCTTCCTTTTAGGGAAATTTTCCTGAGTTTTTTCTTCGTTTCGGTAGGTATGTTATTCGACGTCACGTTTTTATATGAACACATTTTTGTAATCATCGGGCTTGTCCTACTTACCTTCATAGGGAAATTCATCGCAGCTACATTGGCAGTAAGGGCAATAGGAGCAAGCTTTAAGGAGGCATTTATAGTAGGTTTTTCGATCTTTCAAGTGGGTGAATTTTCCCTGTTGTTAGCAAAAGAAGGATTGAAGTACGACCTTTTAGATCCCACTACCTATCAATACTTCCTTGCCGTATCCATCCTGACCATGGCCGTTACCCCCTTTATCTTGAAAAATCGGGAAGATTTGGCATGCAGAATTCTAAATGCACCAATACCCTCTACAATAAAAAATAAATTAGATCCAAAAAATGAAATTCCTTTGGGAGATCTGGACGAAGAGTCGCTGAGCGATCACCTGGTGATTATTGGCTACGGGCTAAACGGAAAAAACCTCGCGAAGGCTGCTAAAAGTGCCCATATCCCCTATGCCATTATCGAAATGAATCCCGAAACCGTACGCAGGGAAGCGGCTAATGGTGAACCTATTGTCTTTGGAGATGCTGCAAATGGCACAGTATTGGAACATGTAAACATTCATAAGGCCAGAGTGGTCGTAATCGCTATATCAAATAATGACGCTACGAGAGGGATAGTGATCAACGTTCGCGATTACAATCACAACAACTGTATAATCGTCCGAACCCGATACGTAAATGAGATTGAACATCTGCTCCATCTAGGCGCAGATGAAGTAATTCCAGAGGAGTTTGAAACATCGATCGAAATCTTTACCAGAGTATTAAGTAAGTATCTTGTACCGCGTAAAAGCATTGAGGCTTTTACCACGGATGTGCGTTCCCATAATTACGAAATGTTCCGCTATTCCTCAATGGACAACTCCACCGGTTTGGCGCTCGATATCCCTGAGATCAATTTCGTCAGCATAAAAATTGAAAAAGATTCCGGCCCTTATTTGGGCTCAGCCATAAAAGATGTGAAATTGCGCGAAAGAGCCGGTGTCAACCTCGTTGCGATAAAACGTGAAGGCAACACGGAGACAGAAATTACAGGGGATACCAAACTAAAACTGGGGGATGTACTATATCTTGTAGGCAAAACAGAGGCTCTTGAAGCTTTTGAGAAAACAATTAGTTTAGATTAAGTAAGGCCTACTCCGTTGTAAAAGTCCCTAAATAACCAACTTCTCACGCTTGGCTGATTGTGGCCAGATACGCTTAAAGTTTCCTTAACATCGAGGGTTTTATGTGCGTATCAAATAAATCAATAGCTTGTTTAGGAAATAGTCCATTAGTAATTGTCGGATAATTCAACCACCTATGATGAATAGATTTAACGACGTTTTGGAAGAAATTGACCGTATAAACGCTGAGGATCCCCATCTTGAAGTAAGTGATGGCCTAATGGTGCCAAAGGAGCTCCTTTATAGCCAACGCATGAGCGAAATGTTACTCAAGTTTGAACCCAATGCCTCAGAGGTATTGCAAATTGCCGTGCGCGCCCAGCATATTAAACGTTGGAGCATCCCTAGAGAATCCTATCCCATGGACAGAAAGGGATATTTGCTGTGGCGCTCTGACCTCAAGAGGTTTCACGGCACCTTAGCGGCCCAACTTATGACAGAAAGTGGCTATTCTATTGAAGAGATTAAGCGGGTAGAAGACCTAATAAACAAGCGAAGGCTAAAAGCAGATCCAGAGGCACAGGTTCTGGAAGATGTGGTGTGTCTGGTGTTTCTAGCGTTTTACTTCGACGAGTTCATTGATAAACACGCCCAGGAGGAAGAGAAAATCGTCCAAATCATCAAAAAAACATGGCAAAAGATGTCGGAAAAAGGCCATCAGGCCGCTATGCTGATGGAACATACTGAAAAGGCCCTAAAACTAATCGGAAAGGCTCTGGTTGACTAGTCTCAAAAAATGCGGCTTTCTTGAGCACATGGCGGGTTGGAAAATACGTAGTATCAATGAAAAAGGAATCACGATAAATGCAAATACAGCGTAGCAAGGTTGTTTTAAGCCTGAGATGGAATGCACAAATTGAGGGAGTCATCCAAGTAACCCATGTACACGATGTCTTAAAGCCGGCACCACCTTTTCCTCGAACCATGGATTTTTACGTTGCCATAATTTATTGCGGGGAGAGGGATGTACCAACGGAAAATACCTTGGAAGATAGGCCTCGAAATTTTTTACAGTAGTCGTCAGACTTTGCTTTTTATTAAGGGCCAAATAGTACCGTTGGGCATATTGTCCGATCAGCAATACCAATTCAATCTGAGGCATTTCACGTAAGACTGATGTGTGCCACGTTGGAGCACATTCCTTTCTTGGCGGTAGATCACCGCCCTTTCCCCTTCCGGGATAGCAAAAGCCCATTGGCATAATCCCAAAGATAGAAGCGTCATAAAACACACCGGGATCTACATCCAACCACCTTCTTAATTCCTTTCCACTAAGGTCATCCCATGGAACGCCTGAGGCATGTACTTTGGTACCAGGGGCTTGCCCCACAATCAGAATCTTGCTAGTACTGCTCACACGGAGAACAGGTTTAGGCCCAAGTGGCAAGTTAGATGCGCAGAGGGTACACATGGAAATCCGTTCTAGTAGCTCTTGCATATGAGAACCTCTTATAGTTGCAAGTTAATGTCCACCGGTTGTTTTGGCACATCTTTCGATGTATCGTTCGGTCTGAGGACGGACCTTTTTCTAGCAAAATCCCTACCTTTTTTCTGATCCTAAAATAAATAATTGGTATTTCGAGACCTTCAGTAATCAAAGTCACCGACTTGCTTACATAAAGACGTGAAATTTGTGGGGTGATTCTCGGTATGGGAGTATAGCATAAGGTAAGGAACCGTTTTCCGACGATGAATAAACTCAAACCAGATTCAAAACTTTAAAATACATGATATTATGTTCTTCGAATTAGTTTATGACAAAAGCCTGGCTCAAGCCAGTTATGTAATAGGGTGTCAAGCTGGAGGAGTGGCCGCAGTAATTGATCCTAAACGAGATGTAGACACCTACCTGCGGATCGCAGAGGCAAATAATCTTAAAATCACCCATATCTTGGAAACTCACATCCATGCGGATTTCCTCTGTGGTTCAAGGGAACTAGCTGCACTGACAGGTGCCGAACTTTACCTATCAGACGAAGGGGATGAGCACTGGAAATATGACTTTCCAAACAATAAATTAAAGCACGGTGATACCATTACCGTTGGAAATTTAACGTTCGATGTCTTGCATACCCCGGGGCACACTCCAGAACATATAAGTTTCCTGCTTACAGATCCCCTAGCTACTACCGATCCAGTGATGTTGTTCACCGGAGATTTCGTGTTTGTAGGCGATGTCGGCCGTCCAGATCTCCTTGAACAGGCCGCTGGAATGAAAGGCACACAAGAAATTGGTGCTGAACAGCTTTTTGAGTCGCTGACGGATTTCATGAAGCTGGAGGATTATATCCAAATCTGGCCAGGACACGGCGCAGGATCTGCCTGTGGAAAATCGCTGGGAGCTGTTCCCATGTCTACCGTGGGGTACGAGAAACTCCGAAATTGGGCATTAAAGCTACTGAACGATAAAAAAGCCTTTACAAAAGAGCTACTATCAGGTCAACCTGAACCTCCGAAATATTTCGCAATGATGAAGAAGTTGAATAAAGTAGAACGGAACCTAGTTACGGCAGTCCCTACCATCAAGAAGCTTGATCGCACTGCGTTCGAAAACGCCAAGGACCAAGGTATCCAAGTTATCGATACTAGAACGCCATCGGAATTTGCTAATGGATTCATGGAAGGTACATATAACATACCCAATACCCAGACATTTTCTACGTGGATGGGCTGGTTCATGGCATACGGCACTCCGTTTGTTTTGATCGCAGCAGAAAATCAGGCGGAAGACCTCTCTAGAAAACTAATGCGCATAGGAATGGATGATGCCTTTGGGTTCATCACCCCCGAGCAACTACATGACTTCAGCGACGGTCAATTACTGAGCTATTCGCCTATAAGTAAAGAAGCTGTGTCCAATTTGATTGATTCGGCTGATATTCAGATCATCGATGTAAGAAATCAGTCCGAATTCAAAGGAGGACATATCGAAGGAGCTGATAACCTTTACATTGGTACGTTGCCTGATAACTTGAACAAGGTGTCACGCGAAAAGCGAGTAATTGTCCATTGCCAAAGTGGCGCTAGGGCTGCAATAGCCTACTCCATCCTACGCGCAAAAGGTTTTCACAATGTGGAAAATTTTGCCGGTGGATGGGCATCCTGGAGTAAATCCAAGGAATTAAGCGTTTAATTTTACCATCAAAGCTGACAATTCAACAATCAAAAAACCGGCCTTCTTATCAGAAAGCCGGTTTTTTTGGTGATATTTACTTTCAAAGTAGTAAAAGACACGGCGTTCAGTAACCCACTTTTAGGCAATTTGAAGGACAATAAGTACTTGTAGCAGAAACACGATGAAAGTTCTTTTTAAAAGATTTAAGACCTACTGGGAATCAGACGCCTCATTTATATCCTTGTTGGTGATGCTGTTAATCACGGCGTTTATTTTGCCCATACTAATAGACAGGGAAAGAGACAGCACGGTTTTGCTAAATTTGATGTTCATCATCTTATTTTTCGTCGGAATTTTTTCTGCGAGAGATATTTTTTCTACGATCGCATCTATTACCATGCTTTGTATTCACTTGATATTGCGGTTGATCCGGTTCAGTGACAGTGCTTTGGAGTTTTATTTTTTGGAGCGAGTTGTTATTGTTATCAATCTAATTCTATTTATTGTAATTAATATCAATCTATTATTCCGCGATGATCAGGTTAATGTCCATCGGATAATTGGTGCGGTAAACGTGTATCTATCATTGGCTTTAGTGGGTGCCTTTGGGTTCGAGATCATCCACCTGCACTATGGAGATTCCATTGGTGGCTTGGATATGGTTGGAGGAGATGGTGATTATGGGCATTTTATCTACTTCAGCTTAACTACGATAAGCACAGTTGGCTTTGGGGATCTTTATCCGCTGAACATTCAGGCCAAGATGCTTTCCGTTTTCCTTTCAATGGTAGGTATGCTTTATCCCGCGGTCGTCATTGCGAAACTAATTTCAACAAAAGGGAGGTAAACCGGGATATTGGACATTGCATCCACAGCAAAGGAGAACCTTGTCGCTGTTTATGAATAAAACCGGAAGAAAAGTCAGTAAGAGTACTCCGTAAATCAGCAGTGACATCAACGATCGCTACCTTTTTTTTAAAATCATCTAGGACCTAAACCGCTTAAAGGACTCACTGCAGCCATAGGGTAGAAGGAATGTCATAAAGCACTTTTGCTTTTGTATAATTACCTTTACCTTCGTGCCGTCAAACAAAAAAGTATCATGAGAATCTGGTTTCTGTGCAAAGTAAAATACGCGAAGGAAAATGAGCAAGGATTGCTAAAAAATGTCTCAGAACAGTATCTAGTTGATGCCGTTTCTTTTACGGAAGCAGAAGCAAGGATCTATGATATGCTTGGTTCCGTGATTCGCGGTGATTTTCAGGTCACTAACATCAGCAAAAGCAATTTTGTCGATGTGTTCTTCTACGAAGACATAGATATATGGCATAAATGCAAGATCACCTACATCGTAGCAGATGCCGATAGCGGTAAAGAAAAAAAAGTCACTCAGTTTATGTTGGTGACTGCCCATAATGTCAAAGAGGCATATGATCGGATTTACGAAAGCTTAAGCAATATGCTGGTCTCCTTCAATGTACCAGAGGTAGTGGAGAGCCCAATTGTAGAAATCTTCCCGTACGAGAAAGATGATGACCTGAACCCACCCGTTCCAGAGAATCTGAAACCCCTGTCAGAAGTAATGCCAGGGGAATAATTTTTTACCCCGACTTCCCGCTGATCCGGGCTTACTAGTTTGAATCAGCGGCTGAAATGGCCAAAAAAAAATATACTAGGGGGCTTCATTGGGCGAAAAAAAACCGCTTACGTTCTATTTGGGGCTCCCCTTAAAGGCACAAATCCTACGGAATGGTGGTCCTATGGTCCAAGCCCTCCGTAGTAATGCAAGAATTAGCAAGCGAACCAGCCTAGGCTACCATTGCTTGTTTAAAATTGTTAGTATATAAAAAAATGCATTATAGATTAATTAATCGGTATAATAAATACAATATTTTGTAATTCAGTCATTTCTTGCTAAATTTGTTTAAATTTATTATTATAGAAATATGAAGAATTTTCTTGTATTTGTACTATTATTTTTCGGATCAATTTCCCTTTCTGTAGCACAATACGGCCGGTCAGACCGATTCGGATTTGGTATAGGGCCTGCTTTTCTCTATGGAGATAATGCGGGGATCTACGAAGAGTTTAAATTCATGGTGTTGCCTGCCGCAGCTATAGACTACAGTTTGAGTCTAAGTACGTACTTGGATATTAAAGCAACGTTTGGTTGGCAAATGCTTAACAGTGGTGATTATCTTCCAGAGAGTCGTAAGGAGTTATTTTCGAGTGAAGGGCTTCCCTATGGCTTTAAAGGGAACTTGATCTTTGGTGATATCATGCCTGTTTTCCATTTTAACCCTGATAGGAGTGGTTACCTCCACTCCCTATACAAAGTTTATTCAGGATTAGGGATCGGCTTTTTTCATTCCCAGCGTACAGATGAACGGTATATCTTTACGGAATCGGGAAAAGAAGTGCTCTCGTATTCAGCCACTGGCGCACATTTTTATATTCCTTTCCGGGTGGGAGTCTTCAAATCGCTCAATAATACCAATGGGGAGATAGGTTTGGAAGCAACCGCAATGTTCAGTCCCTTTGGTGAAATGGACGGAAACGATTGGCACATGCGGGGGGTAAATATGGATATTGCCACACAATTGCAGGTCTTTTACCGTTTTTCCATCGGCTATTACTGAGGCCTTTTGGTTTCTACGATTTCGGAGACTTCCATTTTGAGTAAAGCTGATGTTCCAGCCTAATTGCTAATTGCCAACGTAAAGGCGATCTTATCATATCTTTTGCGCTTCAATCGGGAAGGTTCACAGATAGCAGCTTGTTAATAAGGTATTTGATCGGTATTATACTGCAATCTGTTTGTAAGGCGGTAGAAATGCTTTACGCTTTTGTAGCCAAAGCGCAAGACAGTTACTTGTACTGCCAATAACAATATACGTGGCTTTTAGGGTATCCTTTACCAATTCTCCGGAAAATAACACCCGAAGAATAACCTCTTTGCATCGCGTGTGTCGGCTCCGTAGTCAACTCCACATTCTGTGAGGTCATTTTTCATGTGTTTATAATTATTTTTTAATGGCCATCCCGACTCGCCGGGACAGGCTATGGAATCCCTATCAGCAAGAAAATCGATACAGCCGTGAATGAACTAGGTACCTTTTTGAGGAGTAGCTCCTTTGTGGCATGTAACAAAATTTAGCGTTTATTTTCTTTGGATATTTTTTTAAAACTCACAATCTGATTAGTTTTATCGCCTATAGGCCAAAAAAACCACAACCTGATGAACATCAATAAATATGTCCTTTTTCTTTCCCTAGTAGCTGCCTTGGGAGGATTTCTTTTTGGATTTGATACAGCCGTAATTTCCGGCGCAGAGAGGGCCATCCAGCAAATTTGGGGCTTAAGCGATTGGAGTCACGGGTTGGCGGTCGCCATTGCACTTTATGGAACAGTTATCGGGGCCCTTTTCGGCGGAATTCCCGCAGACAAATACGGTCGCAAGAACTCCCTTATATGGATAGGTGTTCTGTTTTTCGTTTCCGCATTGGGCTCGGCAGTGGCACCGGAGGTGTATTCCTTTATGTTTTTTAGGTTTATCGGTGGCTTGGGGGTAGGAGCATCTTCCGTGGTAGCTCCAATGTATATCAGCGAAATTTCTCCAGCCAAGAACAGGGGGCAGCTAGTAGCTCTATACCAGTTTAATCTGGTGTTCGGGATTTTGGTGGCCTATTTCAGCAATTACGTGATTGGCATTGCCATCACAGAGGATAGTTGGCGGTGGATGCTTGGTGTTGAAGCGATACCGGCTTTAATTTACACACTACTTGTCTTTAAAGTTCCGCAAAGTCCACGCTGGTTGATCGCCAAAAAAAACAATTTCGAGGAGGCGGAACGGATCCTTAGCAGAACGGATCCGGATGGGGTAAAGGAGGCCATCCGGCTGGCGCTTGAGGAGAAACAGCAAAACAGCTTAGCGGTAGGTTTTACGGCACTTTTTAACTCCAAGTACTTACACATTACAATGCTTGCGATTTTAATTGCCTTATTCAATCAGCTTTCCGGAATCAATGCCATCATTTACTTCGCTCCGAGGGTTTTTGAGATGGCTGGTATAAGTGCAGAGGGCGCCCTACTGTCGACTGTAGGAATAGGTGTCATAAACTTGATAGCAACCATGTTGGGTTTATACCTCATCGACCGAATCGGTCGCAAGAAACTTATGTATTTGGGATCTGTCGGGTATATCATTTCGCTATCCCTTATCGCCTACTCGTTTTCCGGAGGACAGATTAGTGTTAGCTTATTACCCATATTTGTCTTTATGTTTATTGCCTCTCATGCCATTGGGCAGGGCGCTGTTATTTGGGTTTTCATTTCTGAAGTATTTCCTAACGAACTTAGAGCTTACGGCCAGTCCATAGGATGTTTCACACATTGGATACTTGCCGCCGTGATCGCCAACGTTTTTCCCTTCTTTGCCAATCAAATCGGACCCATATACATCTTTTCGTTTTTTGCGTTGATGATGGTGTTACAACTCATATGGGTGGCTGTAAAAATGCCCGAAACCAAGGGAAGGTCGCTGGAGGAAATTCAACAAGATTTAAGAAAAAGCCATGCCTAGAAGCGTCATCTGTTTTGGAGAAATGCTTTGGGATGTCTTTCCCAAGGGAAAAATCGCCGGCGGTGCACCGATGAACGTTGCGCTACACCTACAACACCTTGGATTAGACGTATCGATGATATCGAAGGTGGGAACTGATAAGCTGGGTAAAAAATTACTCAAGTTTGTGGGCGGTTACGGTTTAAGAAAAGAGCTTATTCAAGAAGACCCACACCTTCCGACAGGTACGGTGTTGGTAAATGATTCTGACGCTGAAAACATAAAATATGATATCGTGCAGCCTGCCGCTTGGGACAACATCCAATGGAACGAGGAATCCGCCCGTAGGATAACCTTGGCTGATGCTTTTGTTTTTGGAAGTTTGGCGGCGAGGGATATTAACAGCCGTACGACACTTTTTAAGTATCTTGCGCTAGACACGTTAAAAATCCTAGATATAAATCTCAGACAGCCCTTTTTTACCGCAGAGCTGATCGAGAAGTTGCTGCTTTCCTGTAATATTCTAAAGATCAACGAGGATGAGCTTACGCTTCTTGCAGATTACCTCAATCTGCCTGATACGATTTCGCAGGCTTTGGCAAAACTTACTGAAATGTTTGACCTCGAGATGATTTGTGTCACGCTAGGAAGTAAGGGGGCGATCTTATTCACCGACGATGAAATCATCAGCCACCCCGGATATCCAGTAGCCGTAGTTGATACCGTTGGATCAGGAGACGCATTCTTAGCCGGTTTTATCAGCAAATATTTGGAAAAGGAATCTCCAGAACGTATTTTGGACTATGCCTGTGCCATGGGCGCACTGGTAGCTACACTTGCCGGAGGTACGCCTAAGTATTCGCTTGAGGCAATTGAAGCAATAAAAAACGCCTAAAAAAAGCCCCCAGCTGTAACTGGAGGCTTATTGTGAGAGCAATCGGCGGTATCAGAAACTTATCCCGGCAGACACTTTAAATCCCCTATTAAAGACATCTGCTTCAGAATCTTTAAAAACAGGTGTCATTCCATAGTCATAACTGGCTTGAATAGTGACGCCTACGGGTAAATTATACCCTATACCGACAACCAATCCGGCATCAATGTCATTGATGGACTCCGTATCCCAGTCGAAGGTAGTTCCAAGCGCATCCGCTTCAAAGGTAGAGCCTACCAAAATGGATCCCTGTGGACCGGCAAAGAAATTCAGGCCCTCTGTTGCATAGTAACGAAGCAAAATGGGAACGTCCACGTAATTTAAGACCGCTCTAGAGTCTACTAAATCATCATTTTGTGTTCCTTTGACCGAATAATACACGCCCGGCTCAATTGACAAACGATCCACAACAAACATGTTGGCAAATATACCCGCGTGAAACCCTACCCGGTTCGTGTAGTCGTCGCTGCTGATGTCGGAACCGCCCCAAGTAAAGAAATTAACACCACCTCTGACGCCGAAGCCTGTATTTTGTTCACTAGCAGGAGAGCTCATTTGAGCGTGGGAATGTACTGCAAACCCAAAGAACATAGCTATAATAAATGTTATTTTTTTCATGGTATACTAATAATTGGTGAATATTACATCACCTATATACCAAATGCATGCCATCAAATTCAATTCTGGCTTTAATTTTAAAAAAATAGGGGAGTCAAATCAGGCTAGGTGCCACAACGATACCTTCCCCTAAAACTGCTCGAATGAAGCCGAAACAAGCCTAAATTGCCCGACTAACGTTATACTACCCTTTTTTCAATGTAACTAGAATTCAAAATAGCCAACGCCCCCATGTATCTCAATCTAAAGCTTATCAGGTCCCCTACTGTATAGGAATTTGGATTTTGTCCCAAGTTCAGAATAAGCATATCAGAACTAACTCCTAAAATCTCAAATTCGTCATCATCAGGGATGAGGTATTTTGGATCTATATCCAGTAAGCCAATATCCAGAATAGCCCTATAGCTCGTTTTGCCGTATAGCTTTTCGTCCAGTTTGACCAATTTCCCCTGAGGGTTTGTAGCGAGCGTTCCTGATGGTAAAAGGGGCTTTTCCTGCATTTCGATAATTTCAGCAAAAAGTTCAAAAACATCACCATGCATGCCCTCGATTAATTTATCTTCGAAAAGGTCGATGCCAAAATAAAGTGTCTCTCCTACTCGAAAATGATTGATGCCCTTTGGAAGTTGCTTATGAAGCATCAACGGAATTGTAACCGAGGTACCTGCCGACACCCAGGGGATTTCTTTGGAAAATTTCAACTCGATAATCTGCTTGTAAAGGGAAAGCTGAATCAGTTTGTCGGCAGAAGGCATTACGCCATTGAGACAGTTGAGGTTGGTACCCAACCCAATTATTTCAAGGCTAGGTAGGTCGAAAACTTTTGCGTAAAAATCAAGTAGGTGATCCCCCATTACGCCTTCTCTCAAGTCACCTGTTTCTACCATAATAATGATTTTATGAAGCTTTTCTTGCCTAACGGCTTCTTCACTGATCCAGCGGATTGTATCCAGTTCACTGTTGAGGCTGACATCAGCATATTTGACCATATCGGAAAGGTTTCTTTTGGAAGGCGGCTTTATGTAAACAGTCTGTACCTCAGGACTAATTTCCTTTACCTTTGCAAGATTACTTATTCTTGAGTCATGTATTTCGACTACCCCAAGGTTTATGAGCTCCTTTAGATATTTGCGGTTTCCGCAGAGAATTTTTGATACCACTCCCCATTCGACACCGTTTTCTTCAAAACTGTTTTTTAAAAATTGGTAATTGTCAAAAAGTTTTTTGCGGTAAAGGTTTAGAAAGGCCATATTATTTTTTAAGTCTCATTTCAAGGTACTTATTAGTAAATCCCAACTTCTCGTATAGTAGCCTAGCCGGATTGTCGGGTTCTACATGGAGCGCAATATCGCCACTTGCCATCTTTATTGCAGTGGACATCAATTTTTTCCCAAGCCCCTTTCCCCGCTGAGAGCCATCAACAGCGATGTACACAAGAATATTATCGGGAATATACCCGGACATGCCCGTCTTATTGATAACAACAGCGCCTACTATCTTTCCATTTTCACGGGAAAGCACCACAAATCCCCCTTTGTCCAAGGCTTGATCTAAGGCATAATCCAAGCAGCGCATGATGTGTTCATGGGGGTCTCCGTATTGATCCAAATGTTCGTAAAGGAAGTCAGCGATTTCGAGTTTCTGCAAGTAAGTGGCGTTGTCAATGGCTGAAAGCGTTTCTAAATGTGACATGGTTTTATCTAACAAAATGCTATATTTTTTTTCTTTTAGATTTTTCAATCTTATTAGTAAGCAAAAATGCTGCTAAAGAAGCTGAAAGGCCGAAGAAATTTGGGTCTAATCCAAGAGGCAAAGGCACTCCCCACAACGATAGGCCAGCTGTAACTCCACCACCCAAAATCATGGCTACTAAAGCGGCCTGAGGTGAACGTATGTTCCAGAAGAGACCGGCTAAAATTGGCACTAACAAACCGGAAACCATGAATGCATAGGAATAGAGCATCAGTTCCAGCACATTAGTCATCTGAAGCGCTACGACTAATGCCACGATACCGATCAATAAGGTAAACATCTGACTGAGTCGCATCACTGTTTTATCTGACTTATTTTTTAGGTATTTGCCGAAAAGATCCGTAGTAAGGTTCCCGGAAGCGGCCATAAGGCACGAATCGGCTGTCGAAAGCACAGCGGAGAAATAAGCAGACATCATCAGCCCCATGATTCCGGCAGGCAGCACAGTACTTAATAAGATAGGCAGTCCCATTTCCGGATCCAAGGTATCCTTCGATATCGCGATCATGTCCAGTTCAAATGCAACCTTTGCCAACACGCCCAGCGACACGCCCATAAATGCCATGATGGGCCATTCAAAAATCCCCGCAATATACCAAGCCTTCTTTGCCGATGCTACGTCCCTACTGGCGAAGATACGTTGGTAGAGAGTCATCCCAACAAACCAGATCGGCATAATTGTAATACCCCAATTGGCTATATCCTGCCAGGTCAAATTCGTCAGCGAGAAGTATTCATCAGGAAGCGTTTGGCGTATTACCGACCAACCGCCAACGTGAAAATAAGATACCGGAAGGCCAATAAAGATAAACCCCATTAACAAAATGATCCATTGTACGGTATCGGTATAAATAACCGCTTTGAGCCCTCCCAAAACAGTGTATACTACTGCAATCACGCCCATAACCAATAAGGCCGTATCTAGCTGAAGACCATCGAAAGTACCAGCAGCCAACTTTGCCCCTGCAAGCAACTGCGAAGAAGTAAATCCCAAGTACCCTACAAAACAGATTACCGCAGCCACAATAGCTACCTTTCTATCAAACAAATATCCAAAGATCTGTGGTAAGGTGTAAAATTTCTCAAAGACAGGTGAAGACTTTACCACGGGAATCAAAAATACAGCGGCTAACCAGGCTCCCAAGAGTCCGGTAAAGAGCATCCAACTTCCAGAAAGCCCCATGGCAAACCCAAGTCCGCCCAATCCCACGGAAAAACCACCGCCTACGTCTGTGGCTACCACAGAAAGGCCTATATGCCAGCTCCCGATATTTCTGCCTCCAACAAAATAATCATCCTGACCAGAATTTCTTTTCATAAAGTAAATTCCGACGCCTAGCATGAGCATCATATATACGATAAATATCAGGAGGTCTATATAGGCCATAGGTTAATGGTTGTGAAGTAGTCGCGATAGCGTCTCACCCTCAATTATCAAACCTTACTTTCCAAAATGATGAAAATGGTCAATCATTATAACTTATTGATCAGATAGTACAAAAAAAGAGGGGCGACACTTGCCGCCCCTCTTTTTTGATAGTGATAGAATATGTTTTGTTTATCCTTATACATTCTCCGTAACCACAGAAGCCGCATAGTACTCCCGGTTCATTCTTGCTATATTGCTTTGTTTTATGCCTTTTGGACATTCCGCTGAGCAAGCCCCTGTATTTGAACAGGCACCAAAACCCTCGGCATCCATTTGGGCGATCATCTTTTCTGCCCGCTCTCTTCGCTCCACCTGCCCTTGTGGCAACAAAGCTAGTTGGGATATCTTTGCCGAAACGAACAACATCGCGGAGGCGTTCTTACACGCTGCAACGCATGCGCCACAGGCAATACAGGTAGCCGCATCAAACGCCTCATCCGCAATCACCTTCGGAATGGGAATTTCATTTGCGTCAGGGACTCCGCCAGTGTTGACGGAAACATATCCGCCTGCCTGAATAATGCGATCAAAAGCCCCTCTATCAACCATCAGATCCTTTAATACAGGAAAGGATTTTGCGCGCCATGGCTCTATAGTGATGGTGTCACCGTCACTGAAGGAACGCATATGGAGCTGACAAGTAGTGGTCTGCTTAGGGCCATGTGGTCTGCCGTTGATAAAGAGCGAGCAGGTACCACATATCCCCTCTCTACAGTCATGATCAAAATGAACTGGGTCTTCTCCTTTTTCCGTAAGCTCTTCGTTCAGCACATCGAGCATTTCTAGAAAGGACATGTCTTCGGAAATACCTGTAATCGAATATGTTCTAAAACCACCTTTGTCCGCGTGGTTTTGCTGTCTCCAAATTTTCAATGTAAGATTCATACCTAACGTATTTTTGGTTTAAAATCACTTATAGCTTCGCTGGGTCAACTTCACATTTTCGAAAACCAACTCCTCCTTGTGAAGTACTTCTTCTACTCCTTCTCCCTTGTATTCCCAGCTCGCCACATAAGCGTAATTCTCATCATCCCGTAGCGCCTCTCCTTCCGGAGTCTGATATTCTTCTCTGAAGTGACCGCCACAGCTTTCATTTCTATTCAAAGCATCATCCATCATCAACTCTCCAAGCTCTATAAAATCAGCCACTCTGTGAGCTTTCTCAAGCGTCTGATTTAGCTCCTCTCCCGTACCGAGAATCTTTACGTTGGACCAAAATTCTGCCTTGAGTTCTTTTATCATCGCTTTTGCCTTGATCAGGCCGTCTGCAGTTCTAGCCATACCACAATAATTCCATACAATTTTGCCCAGTTTCTTGTGGTAATAATCAACGGACTTAGTACCGTTAATAGAAAGAAGCTTTTGAATGCGTTCTTTGACTTCATTCTCTGATTTCTTGAATTCCGGGTGATCGACAGGTACTTTTTCATTGGAAAGATTTGCCAAATAATCACCAACAGTGTATGGAATCACGAAGTATCCGTCTGCAAGCCCTTGCATCAATGCAGAAGCTCCTAAGCGGTTTGCACCATGATCCGAGAAGTTAGCTTCTCCAAGTGCATACAAGCCGGGTACAGTTGTCATCAAGTTGTAGTCCACCCAAAGGCCACCCATGGTGTAGTGTACCGCAGGATAAATCATCATGGGAGTTTTATAGGGATTCTCTCCGGTGATTTGTTGGTACATGTCAAAGAGGTTCCCGTATTTGCTTCTCACAAGATCTTCTCCATCTCTTAAAATTGCATCCCGAAAATCCAAATAAACCGCTTCTCCGGTTTCGTTTACACCTCTTCCTTCGTCACATACGTACTTTGCATTTCGCGATGCAACATCACGAGGAACCAAGTTTCCAAACGATGGATACTTGGTCTCCAAGTAATAATCTCTATCCTCGTCCTTAATGTCCTGTGGTTTAATCTGTTTCTTCCTAAGCTTCTCAGCCATTTCAATCGTCTTCGGAACCCAGACCCGACCATCGTTTCTCAAAGATTCGGACATCAACGTAAGTTTCGACTGATGATCTCCGGAAACAGGAATACAGGTGGGATGAATTTGCGTGTAGCAGGGATTGCTAAAAAAAGCCCCCTTTTTATGCGCTCTCCAAGCTGCCGTCACATTGGAACCCATAGCATTCGTGGAGAGGAAGAAAACGTTGCCATAGCCTCCAGTACAAAGCAAGACCGCATGACCGCTATGCGACTCTATCGCACCGGTAATCAGGTTTCTTGTAACGATACCTCTTGCCTTGCCATCTACAAGCACAAGGTCCATCATTTCAGTACGGGGGTATAACTTGACCTTACCGTTGGCAACCTGACGGCTTAGCGCTGAATAAGCGCCGAGCAGTAACTGCTGTCCAGTCTGTCCACGCGCATAAAATGTCCTAGAAACCTGAGCACCTCCAAAGGATCGGTTGGCTAGAAGCCCTCCATATTCCCTAGCAAATGGGACACCTTGTGCTACGCATTGGTCGATAATGTCGACTGATACCTCGGCGAGTCGGTATACATTCGCTTCTCGGGATCTGTAATCGCCACCTTTGATGGTATCGTAGAAAAGTCGGAAAATGGAGTCTCCGTCGTTTTGATAATTTTTTGCAGCATTAATACCTCCTTGTGCGGCAATGGAGTGCGCTCTACGGGGACTGTCTTGGAAACAAAATGCCTTGACGTTGTATCCGAGTTCAGCGAGGGAAGCGGCAGCAGAAGCACCGGCAAGACCTGTGCCTACCACAATGATTTCGTATTTTCGTTTGTTCGCCGGATTTACCAGCTTCACGTTGAATTTATGTTTGGTCCATTTTTCGGCCAATGGGCCGGAAGGTATTTTAGCGTCCAGTTTCATTGATTTTCATATTTATTGTCATAATCAATTTTCAATTGAATTGTTTCAAAGACTCTGAATATACATCACAATTGGAATCAGGGCAAACAGCGCCGGAACTAGGATTGCAAAGCCTATACCGACTTTCTGAATGAGTGGGGTATACTTTTTGTGCCTTAAACCAACCGTCTGAAAAGCACTGGCAAACCCGTGATACAAGTGAAATGCAAGAAAAATCATGCTCAAAACATAGAAACCGGAATAGATGGGGTTTTTGAATGCCTCCTCGACAATAATATAGGCGTTTTTATATTCGACCCCATCGATCATTACTTTCTCAGGAGTTCCAAACTTCAGCCTGTACCAGAACCCTCTCAAATGCACTAAAATAAATATGAAAATTACGGTCCCCAATATTCCCATGTTTCTTGAAGCCCATGTACTATTTGCCGATGGATTAGTAACCGCATACGCTACGGGTCTGGCCTTTTTGTTGTGTCGGCTCAATAGAATCGCATAGATTACATGGAGAGCGATGAAGGAAAAGTTAAGAATAGAGACCGCCCGGATGAGAGGATTTACGGCCATACCTTCTGCATAAACGTTGAAGGCGTCTCCACCATCACCTGCCAATAGCTGTAGGTTACCTGCCAAATGGACTACTAAGAATAGAATTAGAAATAAACCGGTAAGGGCCATTAACAATTTTCTGCCCAAGGTACTATCTAAGGTTTTTGTCACCCAACTCATATATGATTTCCTTTGTCTAAATGGATTATTTTACTCAAATGCCAAATTTACGCTTGGAATTGATAGCAAACAATCAATCGATAAACATCAATCTTATTTTAACACGTTCTAAATAAGACGCTGATTTTTCTGCTGATTGTAAGACTTGTTTGCTTTGTTAACCTATTCTGATTTTTATTGTTTATGATTTGTTCGGGATTCTTAATAGTTTAGTATCTGAATCCATAACGGTAATCCACAATAATTTTGTTATCAAGGAGTTAAGATTCATGGGGAATCTACCTGTATGGCTGGAGTTGATATGCGATGCATTTCCGGTGAGGAAACTGACGTACGATCAATTATTTTCAGTATTATTGAGAATAATTTGAATTAGATCTTTATAAAGGTTTAAATTAGAAAAACCATACGTTTTCAAAACCGTTTTGAAAATAGATCGGCGGTGAGTGAATTGCCGCGAAGCAGAAATTAGGAAATGGTTATTCGTGCTTGTAAGGCTACGACTACGGACAACATATTGGTTAATACCGGTTGCACGTCTTACGACTAATTCTCTGAGAAATGATTGCCGATGGAAGATTCTCCCGAGAGTAATTATCCGCTAAAAATACCTTGGTGCGGTTTGGGATGACGTGAAAACAGATTAAAGAGCGAAAGAGCGTTTAAATACGTTACTATGAGGTACCCGTCACACATAGCGATGATTAAAATGGAGCGATTCCTTCTGACCTTTGAAAAGCGAATTATAAACGGATGAAATCGAGCCTGCCTGTCCGGTAGGCAGGCATGACTCAAGTGACGCACGGAGGGATGAATTATAATTGCGAGATTCCTTGTGTCCGATTAAAAACAATTATAAACACATGAAATGTAACCAGTTACTTTTGGGGCTCGTCCTTCTATTCAGCCTCTTCGCATCTACGGCCAAGGCTACCCACATTCGGGCCGGGGAAATTATTGCTGAGCGGGTATCGGTACAGACATTGACTTACCGTATCACCGTTGTAGGCTATACAGACACCAGGTCTACCGTTGAGTTTGGCCCTGGGGAAGTTAACTTTGGCGACGGACGAGTTGAACGGCTAAACACAGAAAGTGCGTTTGAGCAGACCGAAACACTTGGCAACAATATTCAGAAAAACGTCTTTGTTATTATCCACACCTACCAAGGCCCCGGAAACTATACGATTAGGTTTCTCGAATTCAACAGAAACGCCAACACCTTAAATATGGATCAATCTGTAGATACTCCCTTTTACCTAGAGACACTCATCCGAATAGATCCTTTTTTAGGAGTTAACAACTCCCCCGTTTTGACGATAGCGCCCGTGGATAACGGTGCAGTCAATCAAACGTACATTCATAATCCCGGTGCCTATGATCCCGACGGAGATTCATTGGTATATGTGATGGATATTCCAAAGCAGGCATTTCAACGGCCTGTAAACAACTATCGGAGCCCTGCTTCGGGAGAATTTAGTTTTACAAAGCAAGATGGATCTACACCTCCTATACTAGAATTAGACCCTGTCACCGGTGACTTGGTCTGGGACGCACCTGGAATAGCAGGTCAGTATAACATTGCCTTCCGAATTGAAGAATGGCGGAAAGTAAACGGCGAGTGGGTGCGGATAGGATATGTGCTTCGAGACATGCAAATTATCATCGAAAATACCAGCAATCAACGGCCTGAGCTTATCATGCCTGACGACATTTGCGTGGAAGCAGGCACTAATATTGAGGAGATCTTTCAGGGTTTTGATCCAGATGGAGACGCCATTATGATTGAGGTATTTGGAGATCCCATAGAAATTACCACCTCTCCGGGAAGTTATACACCAACCTCTGTTTTCCAACCCTCACCAGGCATTGTCAATTTTGAATGGCAGACGGTTTGTGCCCACGTGCGGTCAAGACAGTATCAAGTACGGGTGCGTATTTCTGATAGACCTGCATCGGGGCCCTCTTTAGTAGACATAAAAACCTGGAATGTAACAGTCATAGGCCCCTCACCTGTGGTAGATGATATTTTTCAAAACCAAGGCAGATCGGCGACGATTTCATGGGACCCTTACTCGTGTAGCAATGCGGCAGAAGACATGCAGATTTGGCGTCGAATTAACAGCGATCCTTACGAGCCAGATTCCTGCGAAACGGGAATACGGGCCGGTTATGAGCTTGTCGGCACTACGAAAATGGAAACGTTTGATTTTACCGATACCAACTCGGGAATGGGACTTAGTCCAGGCAATACTTATTGCTACCGACTTGTCGCTACCTATCCGTCTCCACGAAGCGGACTAAGTGTCGTCTCCGATGAAATCTGCATTACGGTCGATGTAGATGTGCCTTTAATTACAAACGTCAGTATAGAAAACACAGATAGCCAAGATGGCGAAATCCTTGTTCGTTGGACACCTCCCTATGATATTGATCAGACCCTGTATCCCGGCCCGTATACCTATGAACTCATTCGTGCTGAAGGGTTTATGGGCATGCAAAACGTTACATCGGTCATCACTACAAGCGATACCGTCTTTACTGACACGGGAATCAACACGGAAAATCTAGTTTACAACTATCGGATAGGGCTTATTTCCCAAGGCGACAAAATTGACACCTCTAGTATGGCCTCAACCGTACGACTGGAGCCGACCATCATCAATGAAGCCATCGAGTTGAAGTGGAACTTTAATGTTCCATGGAACAACAGCACCGCTACCTTCCCTCATCAGGTATACCGAAACCGCACAGATGCCGCAGCCAATGACACCGAGACGTTTACACTTATTGGAGAAGTCAATGTAACGACGGAAGGGTTTGTCTTTTTTGACGATGGCAGCCACAATGGCGTTACGCTCGATACTGAAAAGGAATACTGTTATTTTGTAGTCACCAATGGGGTTTACAATATTGATTTGTTGGAGTATCCGCTTGCAAACAAATCGCAGATCGTATGTGCAAGACCGGACGATGACAGACTGCCCTGCCCACCTGTTCTTACCTACGAAGGCCCGGAGTGTGTCGACTTTCTTGCTGATAAGCCATGTAATTTCTCGGATTTCTATCACGACTTAAGTTGGGAACCAGATTTTTCCGGAAATTGCGATTCAGAGTTAAACGGATACCGGTTGTACTTCTCCGGATCTGGAGAAGAAGGCACATTTGAACTCGTATCGACGCTTGCAGTGATTCAGAATAACACAAGAATCACCGGTCTAGTGGACCTCAAAGGGTGTTATTATATCACTGCCGTAGATAGATCGGGCAATGAAAGCGCACCTTCAAACATTGTCTGTGTTGATAACTGCCCAAGTTATGAGTTGCCAAATGTATTTACTCCAAATGGAGACAACGTAAATGACACCTTCCAGGCGTTTGACAACCCTTTTCCGCGCTGTCCTCGCTTTGTCGAAGCCGTAGAGATCAACATCTACAACAGATGGGGCGTGCTGGTACACCAATACAATAGTCTCTCATCTACTGAAAACAACATTTACATCAACTGGAACGGAAGAGATTTGGATGGCAGAGATCTTCCTGCAGGTACGTATTTCTACTCAGGTTCCGTGCTTTTTAATGTTCTAGATGAAAGCAGACGGGAACAAAAACTAAAGGGCACAATACAACTAATGAAATAACTCGTAGAAATTCGGGCAGAAAACGATGAAAATAGTTTTCTACCCTTTTTTTGACATGATATGCCAGCGGGGTTTCTTCCTCTTTCCCCTGAATGTCAACGGGTCATGAGCCTTCTTCGGAAAAATAACTGACAAAACTTCTCCGATAGTGCTTAACAGCCTACCGGTATATGAACTTTTTCCCTAAATTTAGCGTAGGTAAAGTCCTAATACAAGTAATAAGATTGGTTTAAATAACCATAGCATTATATGAAAGCACACGACAAGAAAAGCCAAGCCAGCCTAACCCCCTTGGATGCACTGGAATTTTTAAAGGAAGGAAATAGCCGATTTCTGAATAACCTTCGGGCAAACAGAAACCTTCTGCAAATGGTAAACGATACCTCTGAGGGACAATGGCCCTTTGCTGTTATTCTAAGCTGCATTGATTCTAGGACTTCTGCGGAATTGATCTTTGATCAGGGCCTTGGCGATATCTTTAGCGTACGGGTAGCTGGAAATGTCGTTAACGAGGATGTCCTAGGAAGTATGGAATATGCTGTAAAATATGCGGGATCGAAACTTGTAGTGGTACTTGGACATACAAAATGCGGGGCAGTAACCAGTGCTTGTAACCAGGTGAAGGACGGGAACATTACGGCGCTTATGCACAAAATAAAACCTGCCATAGCAATGGAAAAAACTGTTACCCAACACCGCGACGGTAACAACGCAATTTTTGTCGAAAAAGTAGCTGAACTAAACGTAACCCACGCCCTCTACGAAATCCGGGAAAGAAGCCCAATTATTTCAGAAATGGAGAAAGAAGGAAAAGTCATTGTAATTGGGGCCACCTATGATGTCGAATCGGGAAAAGTTGATTTTTATGAGGACTGATATTCCTTTTATTTGACAAACACCAACCGGACGGGATTGAACGGTTCATCCCTCTTCCTTCCTGTAACAATTATTTTCACACTGATAAAGTTTTATGAACGCATATATTTTCCCTGGTCAAGGGGCACAATTTTCCGGAATGGGAAAGGATCTTTATGAAAAAAACCCACTGGCCAAAGAAATGTTTGAAAAGGCAAACGAACTATTAGGATTTGCGATCACAGATGTAATGTTTTCCGGGACAGAAGAAGACCTAAAACAAACAAAAGTAACGCAACCCGCGGTATTTATTCATTCTGTCATACTGGCGAAAACAGCCGAGGATTTCAATCCAGACATGGTGGCTGGACATTCTTTAGGTGAATTTTCCGCATTGGTTGCCAATGGGGTTCTCTCCTTTGAAGATGGCCTAAAGTTGGTCTATGAGCGGGCGTTGGCGATGCAAGAGGCCTGTGAGCTCAACCCTTCTACCATGGCAGCCATTCTAGGGCTTCCTGACCATGAAGTCGAAGCGATCTGCGCATCCTTTACCGAAGATATAGTTGTCCCGGCAAATTACAATTGCCCAGGCCAACTCGTAATTTCCGGCACTAAAACAGGAATTGACCTTGCTTGTGAGAAAATGAAAGCAGCTGGAGCAAAACGTGCCCTTCCCCTCCCTGTTGGCGGTGCCTTTCATTCTCCGTTAATGGAGCCGGCACGGTTGAGGCTGCAACAAGCAATACTTGATACCCCATTCTATCCTCCCTCATGCCCCGTCTATCAAAATGTGAGTACTACTGGAATCAGTGATGTAGATATGATCAAGAAAAACTTGATTGCGCAGCTCACAGCGCCTGTTAGGTGGACGCAAACAATTGAACAAATGATTGCTGATGGGGCTACAGAATTTATCGAATGTGGACCGGGAAAGGTTCTTCAGGGCCTTGTGAAAAAAATCGATAAAAACACAGAAGTTAAAAGCATATAAGACTATGTGATAGCTAATTGGAACTGTCGGGCAGTCTTATCACTCGGGATGGATCATCTAGCTTTGAAAGTAGTTCAAGCTGATTTAATTGAAAGACAGGATGTACAAAAAATGGAATCAATTCAACTAAAGGAAGTAGTACAAAACGCCTTTGGTGTAAAAGTGGATGAGGAATAGTCAAAAGCGGTGTATGGATGATGGTATCGTCATAATAAATAATATCGATATCCATGGTCCGGTCACCCCAATGCACATCACGCGTCCTGCCCAAGCCTTGCTCTATTTCCTTACCTACAGCCAGCACCTGCGATGGCTGTAGGTTTGTCTTCACCAATAGTGCCTGATTTAAGTAATTGCCGGACGAAATTCCTCCCCATGCCTCGGTCTCATAAACCCCCGATTTCTTGATCAGTTGAAAGGCTGCCCGAATTCGGCCCAGCGCCTGAGACAAATACAAAAAACGATCGCCCAAATTACCTCCTATCAACAAAACTACCTGATGGGTTTTCATGTTATCAATCTGATATTCAATTTCCAAGGGAAAAAAGAGTAAATTTGTTCACGAACTAGCACGTAAATTTATGAAATTTTTAAGTAATGTATTGGCTGTAATAGTTGGCTTGCTGGTATTTTGGGTACTGGCATTCTTCGTAGTCGCAGGTATTGTAGCCATAGCAGCCGCCGATGAAAAAATAGATGTTGAAGAAAAGACCGTTCTTGAGCTGAATTTGGACGGGAAAATCATCGTAGAACGTACACCAGATGATGAAATTGATGTTTCCGCTTTTGGTGGTATTGCCGGAGTTTCAGAGGTAGGGCTTCTACAGCTCAAAAGGGCAATAGAAACTGCCGGCGAAAATGAAAATATCTCCGGTATCTACCTAAAGGCAGGCCTGGTCAGTGGAGGTCAGGCGATGATTAAAGAGCTTCGGGAGTCTATAGAGGCATTTAAGGAAAGTGGCAAATTCGTTGTCGCCTATGGGGAAATATATTCGGAACCCGGCTATTACCTCAGTTCTGTCGCTGATGAAGTTTACTTAAACCCTCAAGGTATGCTGGAACTAAATGGGCTGGCGTCGGAGATGGTGTTTTTAAAAGGTTTCTTTGAGAAGATTGAAGTTGATCCGATCATTTTTAGAGTTGGTGATTTCAAAAGTGCTGTTGAGCCCTTTATCATGGAAAAGATGAGTGAGGAAAGTCGCCTTCAGACGACAGTCTATCTCAATGATTTAAATGACATCATGCTCGCCTCCATTGCTGAAAGCAGGGCGATTCCGTTGGATGAGCTGAGAAACATCAGCAAGGGCATGCTTGCCAGAACCACCAAAGAAGCGCTTGCACTAAAACTCGTTGATGACCTATGGTTTGATGACCAAGTTATGGACCTGTTGCGGGACAAGCTGGGAATAGAGGAGGAAGATAAGATAGAAACCATTAACGTCAGCCAGCTAAATAAAACGGCCCCCTCAAAGAACCGGCTTTCCAAAAACCGAGTTGCGGTACTTATGGCAGAGGGTGAAATAGTTAGCGGCACTTCGGAAGAAACTATCGCCTCTGAAACTTTTCTTCAAGAGATTCGAAAGCTCAGAAAAAACGAAGATGTAAAAGCCGTTGTATTGCGCATCAACTCACCCGGAGGTTCGGCGTTGGCTTCTGATGTTATCTGGAGAGAACTTACAGAGCTCAAGCAACAAAAACCACTTATCGCGTCGATGTCAGATGTGGCAGCATCGGGCGGTTACTATATCGCAGCGCCAGCAGACACGATACTCGCTCAACCAAATACTATAACCGGATCTATAGGTATTTTCGGCATGTGGTTTAACGCGAAAGGCTTA
>WGNT01000048.1 GCA_016124425.1 Cytophagales bacterium | reverse complement strand
TATGTTTTACTCCAGGTATTGGGCTGAAAAGCAAGGGGTAAATCCTGTGGGTGTACCAAATGGGATTATTTTTGAAGGGGGAAATGATTCCCTTTCCAACATGATTAAAAGCACACAGCGGGGAGTCCTTGTCACGCGATTTTGGTATATACGAAGTGTAGATCCACAGACCTTGCTATATACGGGACTTACCAGAGACGGTACATTCTATATTGAAGATGGGAAAATCAAATTCCCTGTTAAAAATTTCAGGTTTAACGAAAGTCCGGTCATCATGCTTAACAATATAGAATCGTTGGGCAAGGCGCAAAGAGCCGGTGGCAATATAATTCCTCCGATGAAAATCAGGGATTTTACCTTTACCAGTCTCTCTGATGCGATTTAGTCGCAACTGACTGAAACTGTATTTCCGGAATCTTTGGATTCCGGAGTTTGTTTGTTCCTACATGCAGCGTTTTTTCTTTACACGTATCAAATACAATTCCGGCAACTGGGACACCGATCAGCGTATGCCGGTAAACCTGCTAAATTCCTTGGTAGAGTATACCACGATTCCGATAGAGGAGCGGGAGAGAATTGTAGAGGTTGGGAGTAAGGAAATTTTCAACTCTCCATTTTGTTATTTGAGTGGACACCGCTTGGTTTCCTTTTCGGAAAGTGAACGAAAAAACATCAAAACCTACATTCAACATGGAGGGTTTCTATTTGCAGATGATTGTAACCACGATATAGACGGCCTGTTTGCCAAATCCTTCGAGGAAGAGATGGCTGCAATATTCGGAAAGAACGCCTTACAAAAAATCCCTAATGATCACGAGATCTATTCCTGTTTCTTCAAATTTGACGATGGGCCGCCTACGACTTCCTTCGAACTCAATGGCTGGGGAGATGACTTAGTCCATGATTACCTTAAAGCCATTATCATCAATGGGCGCATCGGCGTTCTTTACAGCAATAAAGATTATGGCTGCGAATGGGATTATGATTTCAGAAACAAACGCTTTCTTAGAGAAGACAACACCAAGTTTGGTGTGAATATCATCGTTTATGCCTTAACTTAACCCGACCTTGGAAAGTACCTTACTAGAAGAATACCGCACGCTATTGGACAAACTTCCGCTTTTGAAGACCGAGATTCAAAAGGTGATTGTAGGACAGGCGGAAGCCGTTGAGGAAGTATTAATTACACTTCTAGCAGGTGGACACTGTCTGTTGGAAGGGGTGCCCGGATTGGCCAAAACACTGATGGTAGAAACATTGGCAAAAGCAATGGAGCTACAGTTTAAGCGGATTCAGTTTACGCCGGATTTGATGCCGGGGGATATATTGGGCACGGAAATCTTGGAAGAAGACCAAAGTACAGGAAAGCGGTTCTTTCAGTTCAACCGAGGCCCGATCTTTTCCAATTTGATTTTGGCAGATGAAATCAACCGAACACCGCCCAAAACCCAAGCGGCACTCTTGGAAGCCATGCAGGAAAAAAAGGTCACCTATGCTGGAAATACGCACATCCTACCCGACCCCTTTTTAATCATTGCCACCCAGAATCCAATCGAACAGTCCGGGACTTATCCCTTGCCTGAAGCTCAAATGGACAGGTTTCTTCTCTACATCAAATTGGATTACCCCAGCGAACGGGAAGAATTGGAGGTGTTGGAGAGAACTACGGGTACAGCCCGACAGAAATTACATGCTGTGTTTTCCGGTTTGGAAATCCAAAAACTCAAAGACCTTACCAGACAAGTCCATATTGATGGCGAACTGATGAAAAAAGTCAATTTGCTGGTCAGGGAAACACGGCCAGAAAACAGCGCGCTACAGCTGGTGAAGAAATACGTGGAGTGGGGGGCAGGTCCCAGAGCGGGACAGTCGCTTATACTTTGTGCCAAAGCACGGGCGCTAGTAAAAGGAAGGTTTTCGGTAATACCGGAAGATATTAACCTATTGGCCTATCCCGTACTGAGGCACCGGTTGTCACTACACTTTAGAGCAGCATCCGAGAAGGTGACCGGGGATCAACTAATTTATGAAGTTATCAAATCCGTAGGCCTTGGATAAATTTGCCGAACACCTCGAAATCATCAAACTCGATAACCTGCACTTGGCTGCTAAGGTGATATCAGACAAACTTCGACAAGGCGCTCATAGGGGTAAAAGAACAGGATATGGGGCAGATTTTGAGCAGTACAGACATTATGAACCAGGAGATGAACTTAAACGCATCGACTGGAAGCTTTTTGCGCGCTCAGAAAAGTACCAAATAAAAGAATCCACAATCGAAAGCAACCTGCACCTCAAATTAATGCTGGATTTGTCCGGCTCCATGAATTATGAGGAGGAAGGAATAAAAAGGCTCACTTATGCCAAAGTACTTTTGGCTTCCTTGGCTTATATCGGATTTTTGCAAGGAGACAGTATATCGCTGTATTTTCTACAGCATGGTGATGTTATTCAGGTAGTGGCACCGGGTGCGAAAAGCTTCCAAGCAGTCCTTTATCAGTTGGAGAATGCGGAAGCAAAAGGAAAATGGCAAAATGATTTCAAGGACTTTCCTGCGCTGAAGAGCCGCGAAAAAGAGATGATCGTTATGGTATCTGACTTTTTGCAAGAGGCGGGGGAACTGGAAGCGTTGGTTACATCCCTGGTTCATCCCAGGAAAGAAATTTTGCTGTTTCAAATGTTAGGAAAGCAGGAAATGCAGATGGACTTGACCGGAACTATCCGTTTTGAAGATTTGGAAAGCGAACATACCTATCACGCTGAGGCCACAGAATTAATTAAGGAGTACAATCAGTCCATACAATCTTATCTAAACCAGCTAGATATGACATTTCAACTTCAAGGGGTCAGGTTGCTGAGGGCTTCTTTGGCAGAACCCATCGCATCATTGATTTTTCGGTCAATTTCTAACAAACCTATTGCTTAAATGGACTTCCTGAATCCAGCTATATTGTGGGGTTTGGCTGCTTTGGGGATTCCTGTGTTGATTCATTTATGGAATGGGAGAAAGGGAATCACCATGGCTTGGGCTGCCGTGAGGTTTTTGGAAGAAAACAACAACAAACCCGCCAGACACATAAAGTTCGATCAATGGATGCTACTAATGGTGCGCTTACTGCTGCTCGCGTTACTGGTGCTGCTATTGTCCAAGTTAGTTTGGGCAACAAGTAGTAATCCTAAGGAGAAAAAGGTAATTCATTTGGTGGAGCCATCAATGGAACTGTTGGCTGAATTTAAGTTTGAATTACAGCAGGCTATCAATAAGGGGGAGCAGGTTTTTTGGTTGGATCAACATCAAACGGAACTACATGACCTTGAATCTTTTTCCCCAATGTCGGAAAACGGATCCATTTACTTTAGCAATTTGCTCACGAACAAAGAGGATGCTGTGGATAACATCCATCTATACCTCAGCGGATATGAATCGGCAATTGAAGGAAACTTTATTCCTGTGACGGTAAACCCTACTCTGTATGTTTCGAACTTTTCTTCTCCAAAAAAATCCACTAATCTCATTCAGGTAAACCCTAATAAACTCTTGTATATCAACGAACTAAATCAACTTGAATTGAGTGATGAACCGGTCGAAAATCCTGGACAAGTGTATGATGGAACATTCACGTATTTCCTTGATTTAGAAAGTGAGAAACAGGTTGAAATCATCAAAGCTTCTTTACAAGCGATATATGATGTGTTTGAACTGGAATTCGAAGAATCTACGAACGAGGATGCACAGCTATATTTCACAGATCAGTCAAAGATTGACCCAAAGCCAGATCGGATTTACTGGAAGACCGGGAACTTTGAGCGTGAGCAATATGCTAATATCTACCATTTAAGGGGATTAGATAGGGGCATCGTATCCATAGAAGCCTATGAAGAGCTACCTGAACAGATAGTAAATGACCTATTCGATTTTTTGGAAATCAAAAGAGAACATACGCGGTTGACTGCTAGCCAGCTTCAAAGCAGGTTTCACTTGCTTGAGGTTGAGCAAAAGCCAACGCAGGCAAATACCTATGAAATCTTATGGGTGCTGTTTTTGTTCGTTTTGGTAGTGGAACGACTTTTATCCAATTGGTCACGCGTATGAAAAACCTGGAACGATTGATACAAAAAACCCAGTTGCAGTTTAAACTGAATGCCCTGTTTAAAGGACTGAGTTTAGGCACAGGCATGATTTTTTTATACCTGACAAGTTTTCAGGGTACTGGGATTGCCTTGGTGATAGGTTTCATTGTAGCGCTCTTGGCCTCCATTTATTTTGGCGTATTAAAGCGGGAAAGGGAACGGGCCATAAATACACTGCATCTGCATTATCCAGAGCTGGAACACAGTTTGGCTATCTTAAACAAGGAAAATAGAAATGTCGCCGAACTTCTTCAGCTGCAGCGGCTTGAAACCCATTTTAAAGCGAAGCAGGTGCCCTTATTGATCGGTCAAAGGTATTTACCCTTCTTTCTTTTTTTGTTGGTTTCAACTGGAATTTTTGGAATGAGCCTGATGGCATTGAATTCAAAGCCAACTAAAGAATTTGCCCCAGGTTCGGGCGATACCATCGATCAACCAACCGCTTCGAAGGAGGAGGTAGTAATGCAATCCATAAGCGTGGAAATCCAACCGCCCTCCTATACCGGACAGAAGTCAACTTTCCAACAGGAATTAGCTATTACAGCGTTGGATGGTTCGACCATAACCTGGGTTATTGGATTCGATTCCAATGCTGTTTCCGAAGTAGTATTACTTGATGGTTTCGGCCTGGAAGTGCCAATGGACAAAATTGGAACGGGGTTTCAGCTAAGCGATCGGTTGGAAAACTCCGGCATATATGCTATCAAGGCGTCACAGGATGGGGAAGTTGTGTTTCAAAGTGATTTTCACACACTGGAATTAAGCAGCGACAAGGCTCCAGTGATTATTCCTGAGGAGAAGGACCTTTACACGTATTACTTTGCCAAGGATCCGGTCCAAAGGTATGTATCGGCAAAGGTATCAGATGATTTTCTGGTTAGGCAGGTGTACCTGATCGCAACATTGGCAAGAGGTTCGGGAGAGAATGTCAAATTCAGAGAGAATAAAATCAGTCTGGATAAGACAAACTTCCATGCCGCCGAGGTGTCCCATGTCATGGACTTAGCGGCTTTGGATTTTCAACCGGGGGATGAACTCTACTACTACTGGTTAGCAATAGACAATAGGCAGCCGGAAGCCAATATTTCCAAGTCAGAAACGTATTTTATCCAGTATGTTGATTCCACAGGGCTGAGCGATTCACAGTTGGAAAGTATGGCGATTCATGTGTTACCGGATTACTTTCGAAGCCAAAGGCAGATCATCATTGACACCGAGAAGCTGTTGGCTGCTAAAAAGACTGTCTCGGAACGCAAATTTAATGAGGATTCCAATGAACTTGGGCATGAACAAAAATTGCTGCGAATGCGCTACGGGCAATATTTGGGGGAGGAGTTTGAAAGCAACGCACCCGGGGGAACACTCCATACGGCAGAGGGAAGGAATATTTTGGAAAGTTTTATCCATAACCACGACCAAGAAGGAGAAGAAGAGGGAAAACCTGCCTTGAGCAAATTCAGGTATTCCGCACTTCAAGCCTACCAAGCCGAACATGAAAAAAACCAAGAACTGCTAAAGGATCGGGTAGGGGAGCTTTCTCGTAGGGAGGCGCATGAAGACCACAATCACGAATCGAGCGATCCCAGCGAAGATGATGCATTGTCAGGCCTGTTAGAGGATTACCTGCATAATCATGATTCGGAGGAGATGAATACATTTTATGAGCAATCAACCAGAAGCATGCTGAAAATGGCGTTGGAAATGATGTGGCAGTCCGAACTGCATCTGCGGCTATTCGAACCGGAAAAAGCGCTTCCTTACCAACATAAAGCGTTGGAATACCTCAAGTCTGTACAGCAGAAGTCCAGGGTGTATGTCAAAAAATCCGGCTTTGATCCACCACCAATCAAAGAGGCAGAGAAAAGACTGACAGGGGAAAGTAATGAGCTCCAACCGCTTTACGAGCGCACACTTTCCACTTCTGAGTTTGCGTTGCCGTTGCTTGCTGCTAAGGTGTTGGGACTACTACATCAAGATCGTATAAGTTCCGAAGATAGCAGCGTTATTCGTCAATTTGGACGCTTATTAACAGAAAGAGGTACCGACTCAGGAACCTATGCGTGGAATACCTTACTTTTGCTTCAAAAACTACCTGCCGGTGAACTAAGCGATGAGGAAAAAGTGCGTCTAGCCCACAGACTACGAACTCTGGCAAATCAAGAAATAAGAACTAACGCAAATGGCATTTCTAACCGTCAACTCGCAAAAGCGTTTTGGGAAAATTTGAAATGATGGCCTTCGAACCTTATTTATCAGGAACCCTATTTTTTGCTGTGATTGCGGTACTGTTTGTTCTATGGATCTATCAACTACTGGTTAATTGGAAAAGTACGTTTAAACGAAAATGGGTAAAATCACTTTTGCAGAGTACGCTCTTTATCATTGTGGTACTTTTCCTTTTGCAACCTACCTGGGAAAACCGGCAACCGGGGATTTCCTATTTGTTAGTTCCTGAGGGATTTGATCAACAAGAAAGTAAAAAAGTTCAGGATAGTCTCACCATTGACTTAGCTGGAACAGTTGGCGAGCTCCCTAAAGAGCAGCTGAATGAAATCTATATATTGGGGCAAGCTTATGAAAAAGCGGCGCTTTTACAATTGCCCAAAACAAGCCTTACTTGGATCCCATACTATTCAGAAAATCAACTGACTGCCATTTACTGGGACGGTATCATTAGCCATGGGCAGCGCCAACATATCAAAGGAAGTGTTTTTCTTTCTCATTCCGCCACGGTACAGCTTTTTAGCTTTGGAGAGCTTATACAGGAAGTGGCGGTCAGTAGGGAAAAGGGACATTTTGAATTTCAGTTTCCCGCGCTAATACTTGGGCAAAATGAACTGGAGTTAAAAATAAACGGAGACCTAAGCGCAATAGTTCGCTTTCTTGTTCATCCCTCCAAGCCAGTGACGTATCGGCTACTTTTTGGTTACCCAAACCCGGAAGGAAGGATTTTGACGGAGTATTTGATCCAAAGGGGGGATAAGGCAGACATTTCCTCCCAGATTAGCAAGGTCGGAAGAATTACCTCAGGAGCTTTACCATCAGAACAATCCCCTGATGTATTTATTCTCGATCCTAGTCAACTGAAGAACAGGGAGATCATGGAGGCGGTTGTAAGAGGGAATGCCTCCCTGTTGGTGTTAAACCTAGATGACGTCCAACAAGACGTGGCTTCGATCAATACCCAGTTTAAAACAGATTTGAAACTTACGAAAGTTGGAGATGAGCCAAGACAAACGGAAAAAGGGGCTTTTGCAGCGCCCTATGTGTTTGAGCCAGAACTTAATACAGCGTTACTTGATAGTGCCTCGGTTTCATTGACGTTTGTTCAAGGAAATAAAATAGCAGTCAGTTTATTAGGGGCAACCTATCCATTTGCATTGGAAGGTGATTCAGTACGCTATGCTCAGATTTGGGAGAACATTCTAGCTGCGATCAATCCTCCCGCAGAAGATAAAATTGAGGTTCAAGCGCCGGTTTTTTCCGGATTATTCTCCGATGTATTCGTACGTTCCCAAAAACAAGAGAGTACTTATTTAAAGGTGGCTGATGATAGTTTATCCTTACAACGCAATCCAGTTAATCCGTTTAAAGCAAAAGGCTCTTTGTTCAGGAAATCAGCCAGTTGGAAAAATTTGGGGGACTCATTGCAACTATATGTTTATGGCGAGGGAGAGATTGATGGTTTACGTGACATTGCGCAACTAAAAGCATTGATACGGGATAGAAGTGATGAAACCGGTACCCAAGAGCATATTGATCGCCGAAGGCTTTCTGAAGTTGCATGGCTTCTCCTGCTTCTTGTGGCCTTTATGCTCGTTTGGATTGAACCTCGTATTCCTTAATACCTTATGTTCGATGTTCCGATGATTTGAAATCAGGAAGCGAAGCGGATTCCATATTAGGGGTAGTTCTTGGAGATGTTAAATTGGTTCCAGGTTACAAGCAGGGGTAGCATGATCAGCAAATAAGAGGGAATATTGATCAGGTAGATGTTATAAAAAAAGGAAGCTTAAATTGAGCGATGCGCGGTATAAAATAGGCTTTATGAGTATCGAAGTACTGAAAGCTTGACTGCATTTTAATGATTAAACGATCTTATTCATCATTGCAAAATTGATAAGCTCTCTGGTATTTTTTGATTTGGCTTTGGATTGAATATTTCTTCGATGGGTTCTTGCTGTTTCGTAACTGATCTCTATTGCTTCTGAAATTGCCCTGCTTGTATATCCTTTTATCAACAACTTTAAAATTTCCAGCTCCCGTTGCGAAAAAATCTGACTTTGAGGCGTAAGTCCAACATAGTTATTGTCCATATGGTAGTGTTTGTCGGAAAAGCCGTTAATGACCACAGCATGCGGAATATTGCTCGGACGCAGGTGTGAGATGTCTGTAACTATATTGGCAAACACATAAGGGATATTGTTCGCATCAAAAACTATGGGGATGTTTTGATTTTGGACGGTAATTACCCTACCTTCCTTAGTGACCGATCTTGCGTACCAGACCACATAGACAAAAGGTCGCTCATTCAACGGAAGTTCATGTACAAGTTTCATTGTTTCATGAACTACATTGCTGATAAACAGAAAATCTTCCTGATAAATAAATGAACTAACGAACTCAGCATTTTTTTCCAGAATCTCTTCTTTGGTATAGCCTATCACCTCCAAACTGTCCCCAGTAACCATTTCCAAGTTCCAGCTTTGTGTATTGGCAATAAAATTAAACCATTTTCCAACTGTCCAAAGCCCATTGATGATAGGGTTCTTGGCTATTTCTTCCCTAAAATCTTTATTAAAAATAATGTAGTTCTGTTTTCCGAATGCCTTTGCAATAGCTATATAATCATTCCTTTTTTCCATAGGTGAAATAAGTCATACCGCATTTGAGGTATTGAGGTAAAGATTCCTGACAATTAATTTCGTGATTATAAATTAAAAATCAAAAAAAGAGTCATTCTTTTTACAAGTAAAATATACTTAAACCTAAATCTATTAAATCATGGAAAATCTAAAATTCTTTATTTCGCTAAGTATGCTAATTGTTGTTATGTTCATTATTTCTGCGGCTTCACCGAATTTTGGCAGTATTTGGATCAGTGCTGAAAGTTTTATTCGTGAGAATGCGGCAGAATCCATTGTGGATATTTTGGAAACTCAAAATTTTTAGAAATTCGGAAGCATGCAATTATGCAACCTCGTGGGTAAACTTATCGAAATGAATTGCAGCATTAGAAAAATACGCATTAAAACGAAGAATAGCTTCGAAATTATGATCATGAGCGTTTTTTCAAATGAATAGTGTAAGTAATAGATTGAAACCAGAAAACAGAAATATGAAAAATATAAAAAAATCATTTCTAATCATTCTTGCCCTTTTACTAGGGAGCTCGGTTTGGTTTAGTGCCTGTAACAATGAAACTAACATGGATCCTGATCTACCTGATGACCCTATAGAAGTTAAGATTGACCCGGATGAACTGCTAGAGAGATTTATAGTGAAAAACGCCACCGTCAAGTCAGGCACACTTAGTGTTCCTGAAAATGCACCCAATCTCAAAAGAGAATCATTACATAATGATTCATTATTTTTTGTTAGTGATATTGATTTGCGCTTTGTTGTAAACGGCCCTGGAGCGTCCTTCAGCGGTTTTACACATTTTTATTTTCAAGTAGAAGGAGGTAAAAAATTTCCGGAAATTAAGCCTGATGAGTTTGAGAGCAATGACAGCATCGGTGTATTTTACATGGGCTTTGATCCGGAAGATTTGGAGTTGCCCATTACGTTCAAGGTTAAAATTGAGCCCTACGGCTCTTCAGAAGGAAAGACAACTACCTTGGAATCCATCGTAAAGGTAGTGGATTCCGAAGACAAAAGCTGTGACCTTGTTCATCCCATAAACACCTGGAGGTGGATGTATACGTTACGGGATGGAAAGGTGGCATATGCACCTGGATTTGGAGAGCGTTTTACTACGTTTGTTACCGGTTGCTGCAATGCCCAGGAAGAAAGAAGCATCAATTGTCTTCAACATTTCATTCCCGAAAGTGAATGGATCAGATTGGAGGGAATCTCTGCTTATCTGATCAACCATGAAGTATTGGAGTTTTCAGCCACCGGTATTACAGGAACTTTACAGGAATACGTACAAAACCTGAACCCAAAACCCGAAGAATCAAACTTCTGTACCGGTGAACTAGATTACCTGATCAGTACCAGGAATAATGAATTCTGGGGTAAATATACCTTTGACGCTGCTTCTGGATCGCTTCAGTTCAAAGATCTGGAAAGCAAAGTAACTTACGTGGAACTTTTTGGAAACACCTATCCCCAATATGATAAGATGTTCATAAGTGTTTCGGCAAAGTATGAAGTTTTTGGCTGCCGTTATCTGAAGGAAACTTCCACCATCGAAGGATCTTCCACTATCCGAATATTTGAAAGGGTTGCTGATGTTGCACATGAATGATAGTTTATTCGATGTAGCTGATAGCTTAAAATACTTTAGTTCAAGAAGCTTTTAGCAAAAAACAGGATTGGTGCTGTGGACCAATCCTGTTTTCTTATTCGCTAAATGAGACGCTGAAGTGTATTCTTGATTTACTGCAGTGCTACTTTGCTAATAGCATTATGTTTGGGCTTGCTTGCGTGCAGTTGAAGCGAGTGTCTCCACCGATCTGTCAATTCCAATTCTGTCTCTGCCCCAAGATAAAGAACGCTTTCGGAGATTTTTTTAGCTGTGTTTCTTTAAAGCTTTCAAATAGCTTAGGAGATGGTCAAGCGCTTCATCCGAAAGGTGTTTTTTGTCAAATGCTGGCATTGCCCCCAAGCCATGGCGAACTTGAAATCGCTTTACAACTGGGTGTGGTGGTTCAGTGGGTTTTTCTTTCAGGAGTAATTTTGTATTTCCCTTCCCAGGCACCTTATAAACGTTATCATTCAATGCATGGTGCCCTGAGTAATTAGGCCAGCCGTACCATTGATTTTCCTTTAGCTCCCACAAAATGTCTCCCGTACCCCACACCGGCCTACTTCCACGTTCATCATAACCGTTATCAACAACAAATAATCTTCCCTCATGTATCGCCAATCCAAATGGATTTCTGAATCCCCATGCAATGACTTCTGGATCACCGCCATCAACGGGGATTCTCATGATTGATCCCGAAAATAAAAATCAATTTTCCTTAACTAACAAATGGCATTAAAGGGATTACCACAGCAAAGGAGGTAGAAATAGGAGGGTGTAGAAAATCCCACACCTATTGGGGACAATTCGCCCATTAAAAATCATTTCGAAGATTCCAGTTTTTCTATTGTTTTGGACGCGGAAATACCATGAATGAGGATTGAGCATAATACGATGAACGAAACGATGCCCCACATTTCTGCGGAATTTTCAAATTTTGCTTCGTTCAACGCAAAGGAAAGATAGAACAAGGAACCCACGCCTTTAATCCCAAAAAAGCTTATCACCCATTTCTCTTTTGGTTGTAACGCTGATCTAACTAACGACAAGAATGCACACAGTGGCCGTATGATGAAAATTGATGCGAGACCGAATAGCACAAAATGCCAATCCATTACTGCGAAGACCCCCTTGACAAGACTTCCTCCAAAAAGGATTAAAACAATAGCGACAAGGATTCTTTCTATTTGATCCATAAAAGCATTAAGCTCCAAATGAAAACTGTGATCCATTTCAACATTTCTAAGGGTCACTGAGCAAACAAAAACAGCAATAAATCCATAACCATGAAGGAGTTCTGTAAGTCCGTATACTGCAAATGTTGCTGAAAGAGCCACAAAGCCATCACTCGGTGTCGGGGTATTGGTTTTCTGGGGCAAAGAAAATAACAAAAACCCTAGTGCTTTTCCCAATAGTACTCCACTTACCACACCAATAAGTATCTTCAGCACAAAATCATGAAGAAACCATGTCACTAACAACTCCGTGCTATAGTGATGCATCATTAGCGCTATCGCCAACCAGGTAAACGGGAACGCCATCCCGTCATTAAGCCCACCCTCTGCGGTTAATGAAAATCGTACGCTGGAGCGGTCTTTTTCCAACGGTGGCCCAACCTGAACATCCGAGGCCAGAACCGGGTCTGTCGGGGCAAATGCTGCACCGATAAGTATGGCAGATGCTACGTTAAAGTCCAGCCAAAAATACGCTAATGCCGCTGACACTAAAATGCTCAATAACATCGTTATACTTACGAGCCTGAACGGGATTTTCCAAGCTTTAAAAGAAAAACGCTGATCAATTTTTAAACCGGCACCCATGAGAGAGATAATGACAACCAATTCCGTGAGACGAAGGGTAATCAAGTTTTCCCGTGAGGGCCTCGGATCTGGTAATTGGTCGATCAGGGCATACACTAAAATACCTACTACAACGTAGAGGACCGAATAGGATACCTTGACCTTTTTGGTAATTGCTGGCATCCACGCCATTCCCAATGCCGCTAAACCCAATATGGCAAGAACTAATACATAATTATCCATTTTTATCCCGAACGTTTTTTCTTATCAACAAAAACTAAACCACGATCGCCACATGAGCACGCACTTGTGGGTCCTAAAAGCAGCAAGACAATTAAAATGCATACCTATATTCCTTCCAATTCAAACAAAAATATCGGGAGCAAGCAAGATTCGATCGACGAAATCCGTAATTTGGTACCGAAACCCCCAAAGACATTTCTGGCTAAAGAGGCTTTAGACGCGATAACGTGACCGGGGAGTTGCGTATTTACAAGTGTTATACACAATGCTAATCAGTGTTCTCTCCTGATATAGTTTGACTGTTATTCAAATACTTGAGTTTATTATATGCTTGGATTTAGAAATACGTTTAAAAAAAAATGCAAAAATCTATAATTTATAAAATCTGCGGAGGCCTTGGAATTATTGGTTGTGTTGCGGTGATAGCTGCTGATTTAGCTGGAATAGCTGTTCATGAGAAACATGATCCCATAAGTGATACAATTAGCATGTTGGCAATTGGAAAGTACGGTTGGATACAGGATTGGGGCTTGGATATGCTGGCAGTGGGGTATTTGGCTCTTGCCATAGGACTTTGTACTTGGAAACGTAAAGGAGCAAAGTGGATCATTAGCCTGATTATTATAGTATTGATAAGTATAAACCTTGTATTGATTGCTGAGCATAATCAGTATGCGGGCAGACCGGGCTACACTGGCTATAATATTCATCGTGAACTTGTGTACATATTAGCGGGTTTGTTCCTTGTGTTACCTATTTTAATCAGTTTTGAGCTTAAATCCTTAAAGCCATTTTTAAAAAGATTTTCACTCTGGATTGCTGCTCTATGGCTCATTTTTGCCCCTTTCCTAATGTTAATCCCCGATACTTTGGACGGAGCATATGAAAGGCTAATTTGTACATTATTAGTGATTTGGCCAGCTACAGTATCATACCAACTAATGAAATTTCAGGGCCCGAATCCTAAATAGAAAAGGAAAAAAACACAGTGCATTTCTTAATGTCAGGTAAATCATAAAAACCATTAAATAATTAAGCTATGGAATGGATTTTTGATATTAGTGACCCACTCTTAGAAACCATCATTGGCAGTGTAATGATCTTCTTAATCATTATTTTATTATCGGGAATTATGGGTTTACGGTCATCGCAAACGTTACCGTTTACGATGTTGGCTTAATTATTGCAATTGATAGTATCATATCCTCGATTCTGACTACAGGTACTTCCGTTGTGCTTAGCTCAGTTGCAATTACAAGTCTCCTCTTTTTGACTTTTAATTTCTCAATATTATAGAAAAAAAGTTCCGGCATTAAGTTTAATACTTTCAAACAAAACCACTTATGTTAATGAGGGGAAATCAGATAGTTTAGGAAAATATAAAGCATGCCTGAATTTAAAAATCATAGCTAATCGCGAAACTGCGAGCAGCAAATATAGCACGATTAAGCCAAATTCAGGCAGTAGTTCTTGAAACCGCCGGAGACATTTCAGTTTGACAGACATTCGACAGATACAGATGAGAAATCTAATGGTAGTATGATACTGGAAGGAGTTTGCGGAAAACCATGAGATTATGAACATCTTAAAAAAAATCCTTTTTTACTCCCTGCTTGTTTTAAGTACAGGGCTTATACTTATTACGTTGCTTTCTCTTATATACGACCTCAGATTCTGGTATTACAAGATCTTGGATTTCCCGAGGATACAGTACCTGCTTTTGGGAATACTGTTTTTGATTCTCTTCATCCTGTTAAATAAAAAATGGAAACTTCCTTCCATGTTTCTCCTGCTTGGCCTGGTAGCGGTGATCATTATTCATGGAATCGTAATTTATCCTTATCTGTTTGGAGAAAAATCAGTTCCGGATAACCTGTCAGGGGCAACAAATACGGACGCCACTTTTAGTTTGTTGCTGGCAAATGTATTGGTCGATAACCGGAAATCCGGAGCCTTTTTACATATTGTAAAACAGTGGGATCCCGACATCCTGCTCGCAATGGAAGTAGACGATTGGTGGGCTAACGAATTGCAGGTTCTAAAAGAAAATTTTCCTTACCAGTTGGAATATCCTTTGGACAATGCCTATGGCATGTCTTTATATTCTAAATTACCCATAAAAAACAAGAAGATAAGATTTTTGAAGCAAAAGGATGTGCCTTCATTTCACCTAATTATTACACTGCCATCGGGAAAATCCTTTAATTTCCATGGAATTCACCCTGTTGCTCCCGTTCCAAGCAAAAAGTATCCCGATAATGTTGGCGAGGAGGAAGTTGCACTGTTAAAAATCGGGAAATTAGTCGCGGAAAACCCTTTGCCCTCAATTGTTGCCGGGGATTTTAATGATGTCTCTTGGTCCAATACATCCAGAATGTTTGGCCAACAAGGTAACTTACGAAATGTAAGAATTGGTCGCGGCCTTTACAATACTTTTGATGCCACGTCTCTCATTTTTCGATGGCCGTTAGATCACTATTTTGTTACTGAAGAATTTAATCTTGTGGAATTAGAGCGGCTTTCTAAATTTGGTTCAGACCACTTCCCATTATACGCCAGGTTTGGACTAGACCCCTAAAAGAAAAATTGAATTAGGTGCTTAGATAATATACTCTTTATAGGGGTACGGAGGCTTTTCTACCATTCGCCTCATCAAGTTCTCGAAGATACCCTCTTTCATTTTTAGGCGATTATATCTGTACCTGTATTCATTAATGTATGGCTGTAAATACCTGATAAAGTGATGAGTGTCCGTCAGCCAAGCCTTAAACATCATGATCACCCTATGATTCTGTTTTAAATTTTCTCCTTTCTTGCCTGACTTAAAGGAAACTTGCAAAGGTGAAAGAGTGTAAATGTATAATTTTGGGAAACTTTCACTTGGCCAAGCTGCAGAATTAGCAAGCTTATCAAAAGTAGCATTTTCAGATATTGGCTGATTATGATGTTTCTTTAATTAACTATTCACCATCGGATATCCTAAACGATGCAGCAAAATTCTAACATCATTATTTCAGATACCAGCACACTTTTTGATCGCAAAATCAGCAAGGTATTGAAATGTATATCCGTATTCCTTCGAATTCAAACAAAATATCGGGAGCCCGCCAGATTCAATCGACGTAATCCTCAATTTGGGGGGGGAAGTATAGACGTAATAGCGTGAACGGGGAGTTGCGTCTAGTTAGCAACGTTTTTTAGCAGCCATATTTGAAGTCTAACCATGAAGAACTACAACAAAACAGGATATAATAAGTATCAAACAGGAGGGATGCGGGCCAAAAGAATCTCGGTTTCTGTAGGGAAAGAAAGGAGTAATAGAGCGACACCAAAAGGCACAGTGGTAAAGGGAGCAGAGAACCGGCTCAAAGGATTTCGTAAGGCTTCCCTGCTGGCTGTGGCCCTCACCGGGTTTATTCTGCTGATATTTTCATCAGAAGATACTTACTCACTTACCGGTCAAAATCCGGGCTATCAGCAGGACAGGGTGGAAGTGGCAGCAGGGGTGGATACCGTGAGCACAGAAGGAGGGACAGGTCAGGCCACCGATGAAGCTATCGGAGCGCTACAGAATATGTGGAATAATTTTGTTTCCAATTATCCGAAGCTTCTGATTGCCATCGGCATATTATTCCTATCCTGGTTGCTTGTACGGCTTATAAAGTTTATCCTTCGCAAAGCTTTCACAAAAATCAAAAGCCTTGAAGGTGTTATCATTCTTACTTCTATCTCTGTGTGGCTACTTGCGGTTGGTATCGTCTTTAGCGTGTTGGCGGGTGATATCAGGGCACTTGCAGGTTCCTTTGGTCTGATAGGTCTTGCCCTATCCTGGGCGCTGCAAACACCCATTGAGAGTTTTACCGGTTGGCTGCTGAATGCCTTTCGAAGGTATTATGAGGTGGGCGACCGCATTCTGGTAGGTAATGTGTTTGGGGATGTCTTCAGGATTGATTTCCTTTCAACTACGGTATGGGAAATAGGTTCCCCCTCTCAGCCTGGTTTTGTCAATGCTGAACAGCCCACCGGGCGCATGGTCACCTTTCCCAATAAAGAGATCCTTTCGGGTACTATAATCAATCTTACCGGTGATTTTCCCTATGTATGGGATGAACTTATCTTTGTGGTGGCCAACGAATCAAATATACCTTTGGCTATGCAGGTGCTTGATGATACAGCTGAAAAGTTTATCGGCAACTATATGCGGCAGCCTGCACTACACTATGCCGCCATTCTCGAAAAGGCAGGCCTGAGAGGAGAGGTGTCTGTTAAGCCGCAGGTATATGTATCAGAAAACGAATCATGGACCGAAATAACGGTAAGGTACCTGGTAGGCGCCCGGGAACGCCGGCAATGGAAATCCGACCTGATTATGAAAATAAATGCGGAACTCCAGAAAGCTGAATACAAAAACATCATCATACCGGTGTATCCGCGGCAGCAGGTACAGATGCTCAATGTGGAAGGGCTGCCTATAGATATCCGGCAAAAAAGCCAGGAGTAGGGTTTGTTGCAAGTTCAGGTGACCAAGGATATTGAAAATCATCAGCAGAGTTAGGGTTGTTAATTGAAAGCTAGGCTCAAGCAGTAATTTGAATATTAAACATGATGGGAAAACTGGAATAGGTAGCCTGTGCCTAACATGCTGTATAAAAATGGCTGGCAATTAGGTTATCGTAAACTTGGCTCTTCGTGGGTTGCCCTTGTTATAAGGTGAAATTTTTATACTTTTAATCAGCTATGCTTCATAAACGTAACCGTTATCCACTATAATCAATCACTATGAAAGTATTTGCTCCAATTCTCCTTTGGAGGTGGATATACAATTATGCAACTAATGATTACCGACCTTAAAGGAAAACCATTTCCAGAAATAATGCAATCGAATGTATTAGACCCTATTGGCATGACATTAAGTACTTTTGAAAACCCCTTACCTGAAAATATTTTACATTTACGATTGAAGGAGGAAAGGCTCAACGTTTTAACGTTCAGGGACTTGAGGCTAATCGTATTGAATAAAAAGTGAGTGATGTAAGCAAGCGCTTGGCGTCTCCCTGTTTCTTGCCCAACTTTATCAGTTCCTGTAACACGTACTTGGCAACTTGTCCATTTCGCGTATGGCTTGGTTCATAGCTTCTATAAATAAAGCCCAGAATATAGTCTCTGTAGTCGTCCGCGCTGATTTTGCCGCGCAGAAGATTGGCAATTCCCCAGAGCTTGCGTTCCAGTTGGCGTTTTTGTTATTCAGACAGGTAGGTTTTTTGCTGGCTAAGATAAGCGTTTGGAGGGGAATTCTGAAAAAGGAGCGCTTTTTATAGACTTTTCATCCTGTCATGAACAGGAATGATAGGGTATAGACCGTGGCGTAATTTGGTATTGTTTATATCCATCTACTGGAATAACTGAATTATTGTGGCATAATGATCCCTTGCATAGTTTGTGTTTTTTAAATTATCTAACAAAAATTTATATATTCGGAAGAGGAGTCGTATCTTTGTTTTATCTTATTCCTGGTTGTCCCTGATGCAAATCAAACTTCCGGGTTTTGATTTTTACAAGGGTTTAGGTTTGTAACAGTTACCTGAATGGGTTTGCCTCCACTTCTCGTATTCAGCGTCTTTGCCTCTAGCGCTTGTGTGCGTTAACCGCAGATTTTGTTTAGTTTAACAGTAGGCAGTAGCCTATTCTGGGTTCAAAGATTTTTTTAGAAAAATGTGGCGGCTCTAGAAAGCAAAAATCCAAATTTGTTGGGATTTTTAATTTTTAATCCATATTCATTTTCAAAAAAACAGTCTTATTTCCTAAGCTATCTATTCTATAAACTTTGAGAACTTCTGCACCTGCTTCTTTTACTACAATATCATTTGGTTGAATCCCGTGTCTTTCAAAAAAAACAAATCTTTGCAATCTCAGTTTATTGCCGCTCTTATCATACAACACCGCTCTCAAAGCAGGTGTAATTTCAATTTTTTCAACTTTAAAATTAATTGCCATTTCTTTTTCTAATTTAGTTTTACTAATAGAAAAATAAACAGTTGCAAAAGCTACTATTGCTACAAAAACAACTAAGAACACTATTGACCTTCTTTTCATCTACTACTTATCTTTTGAATTGAATTGGAAGAATTGGCCAGCTATAGCTTACTCCGCCAGTCGCGCCTCCACCAATAGACGCACCAATTCCTACACCACCAGAAATCCAAGTAGGCCTACTAACCAAAGGTAAAGCCTGAAATCCAACCGAACCAGTGATAGAACCACCAAAACCAAGACCTGCATCGACACTTCCGTGAGTACTCCATCCAAGTAAACCATCTCTAGCTTGACCTCTTTGTAAATTTCGCATATCTGAAGTCGCATAATAACCCACACTATAGTTAATTAATGCGTCACCTGATACTTGAGGGCCACCCTGGCCACCAGCTGTTAAAACGGCATAGGGTGTAAATTGCGCATCGTGTCCTCTAGTAATCCAATTAAGAGATAAATCAATATTAGTTCCAGCAAATGCGGTTACTGAAGATGAAAATGATAAAGAAATTCTGTCAGGAACATAACTTCTAGCAATTGGACTGTTCCAAATTTCCGATGCTGATGCGGTGACTTCATTGTAAGGTTGAGCCAGCACTAGAGCACTTTTTATTATCCCGTCAGCTCTTCTTCCAACAACATACAAACCATCCAGAGAATTGTCTCTAAAATAGCTTATTCCTTCCTTTCTGTTATTTACAGCCCAAGACCCGTCAGGTTCCTGCTCAACCTTTTCACGGCTAAGCCACCCTGTTCGTATTTTATTGTCTTTAGCCCACTGTTTTCCTTCTGATTCAGTTTCAAAAAGTCCGTTTGGGTCAATATACCTCACCGGGTTATTAAACCCGAACCTGTAGGGTGTCCAACCAGGAGCAAGTTCCGCTAAAGGATCCACCACCCCCCATCTCCCAATAACCGGATTCCCGATACACTTCGTTATCGGGACAGGCTATACAGCCGCGCGCCATAGTCATAGTATCCAAGGATGTTGTCCGCTATCAGCTCCTTCCCATTGTACAGATACTTATTCGCCCAGCGCTGCAACCTGGCCCCTCGCTAAATTAGTCCTAAGGGAGTAATTCTTCACGCTCGGTCCTCCCCATATACTGAAACCCAATTCTCGTCAGATCCAAGCCCCACAGGATTCCCAATACGCCATCACTATCGGGATAGGCGATATTTAGTTTCCTTTACGATCGGGGAGGTGCTGGTTATTACAGCAAAGTCGTCCAACCTTACGTACTCTTGGTTGTCAAATTTAGTCCTCTTCGACCACTACATCAAGTATTTTCTTTAGCTACTTTTACCATTTTTTTGTGGAAACTATATCTAAGCGAGGTTTCCCTATAGATGTATTTCCTTGTTTTGCTCCCCAAAATTAAGAACTTGTGAAAAACCAATCAATCTTGGAAAATATCACACATTTTTCCTTTGATTGCATTAACCACCACAGATTCAGGTTTTTCGAAAATACGTCATTTGTCAACCCAAGTTTTCCCGCTGATAGGCAAAACTTCTGATGGATGTCGGAAATTCGATAACGTTTATTTTGTTGTTGTTGTTATTAATCTTACTTAAATGTATGCAACTAGCAGACCTTTTATTTGAATAAGGTATTTCCTAATCACTCAGTTGGAAAGCCTATTTTACAGCGAATATTTGTCTCTTTACAATGGAATTACAAGTAGATATACCGCAATTATCGGACAAAGGAATCTTCGGTTAGGATGCCTTTCCAAAACTAAGCAAGGCAACAGTTTAAAGGGTAGATATTTTTTCTTAAGGTATTTTTTTGAAATCCAATTCTAATAGTAACTAATCTATTTTGATTTAAAAGAAGGATAGGGATAGAAAACTGTAATGCATAACGCCTAATCTGGGTAGTAGTATAAGTACTCTTTTTTCTCCGCTATAAAACTTTCTTTAAAAACTCTATTTAATAGATACCCTACAATATTAACCCATTTTACTTTTTACATTCAAGAGCTATGTTAATTGTTATTTACCTATAAGTTATATATTTTGTGAATCACTATTATAGAACTCTTGAAAACGATGTATTTGTGCTTTTCCAAACAGATTGGCGTTCGCCCGCAGAATAAAATCAGACTGACATACCTAGGGAAGCTCGTCGGGACTTCTGGGGATATTATCGGCAAGTATGAACGGGGCGAAAACATCCCTTTAATTGATCTAACCGCAAAGATCGTTGATTTACTGCGAGTTACCCTAGATTACCTAGTCAAAGATGGGGAGTATGAGCGCATTGACAACGAAACGCTCAAAATACTTAAGGAAATCCAAAACTTGGATCCCGAAAACAAGTCATAAGTCTTCGCCACATTGACGCTTTCATCAAAGCAGCAAAACTAAAAAGTATTGCGGCACTATAAAACAAAAGCCCCAGTTACGGGGCTTTTGATATACTTTTTTAAAAAACTACAGCATCAACTCCCGTATCAGAAGAACAATCCCTGACCCAATCAGCAGATATATCATTATCCTGTACTGGAAATCTATCTACAAAACATCCTCTTTTTGTTGATTATTTCTTTTATTCCTCGATAGAAGAATAACGCCAGTAATAAGCAAAAGCAAACCAATAACAAAAACCATTTCTTATTTTACTTTGGGAAGAATTATTAAATTCACAATATCCAAAGAGGTATTTTTCAGGCCTTGTAAAATTGGAAGGTCGGTTGTTGAATTGATTAATCCTCTTGCTGGAGATGCCATGTTTTTAAGATACCGGCCACTGGCTGCACCTGTAACCGTCAATGAACCGTCAATAGCGGCACTTCTATAATCTCCTTCTGCCGCATACATCAAAGTACTTACCCCACCAACTACGGTAGAAACAGCTCCTCAAACACCAATTAACCCTGCTCCAACCGGAGGTACAAAAGGGGTAACAACCCCACCTAATGCTGTAATTCCTGCCCCTGTATAGCCTGCCGCATCAACCGTGCTTCTTGTCATATGTCGGGCAAAGGGTATTGCCTCACTTTTTATCCTCTCACTGTTAGCCCTCATGTTCTGTAAAACAGGATTACTCATTGTCCTTTCATGCCTAGACTGTAAGGCAGTTACTGTAACTTCTCCCAGTTTTTTCAACCCCTGGCTTACTGTCCCGTCCGAACTATAAATCAACGTATTCCCCGTCCCTTCATCAACTCCCGTCCCGGATTTACCCAGATATGTTTCACCTGTCTTCGTTGTTGCCTGAGAAGTAGCATTTTCATCCCAATAAATTTCGTTATCTTTATTTATAACCCAGTCAAATTTTCCATCAGGATCTATTCTGTTCAGCGGGTTGTTCTGCACGAAGTTGTACGGAGATACCCACTCCCTGAAATGGGCCATTGGATCTATGCTTATCCGGCGTCCTATGGCCGGATCAAAAAGACGTGCCCCGTGGTCGTATAGCTTAAGATTCAAATCATCCAGTAGTTCCTTCCCATTGTACAAATAACGATTATCCTTACCATCTGTAACCTTATTCAGGTTCATTTAATTTTTTAAATCCTAGTGAAAAACTCTTTATATTTTTTTATCCAGTAATTCTTATTTGAAAAAAAATCAATTGTTAGAAAAAACACTAAAAATATCAAAGACACGAACAATCCAACCTTATGTCTACGAACTGCCAAATTAACAACTTTAATGTAACTTAAATTTGGAATTGATTTATTATAGCAAATTTCTAGTTGATTACTGTTTTTGAAATATTTCTCATAAATTTCATTAGATATAACTTCACTTGATTCAAAAATTTCCTCACCGACTCTATAAGAATATTTAAGGTTAAAACCATTTTTTCTTTCTTTTGGAACTGATTGAAAATTTTCTCCTACGACACAGTCGAAGGTATAAATATTGACTAACCCATTAAAGGCAAAGAGATATCCAAGCGATGTCAGAAAAAAAACTGACCAAAACAAATAATTTAAAATAAAGCAAATTTTAATCAACCTCTTCATCAGCTATGGATTCTTTTCATTGTTAGTAATTTGACGTGTTTGAGCGTTTGTTTCTGTGACAGTAGTAACTACAGCAGAAATCTTCGCTGAATTATTTGCGGTGTTCCTTCCAGCCTCACCCATTCCTACTGTAATCTTATTTACAGCATTTTCAACTGTTTTTTGACTAGCTCCTGAATGGATTAAATTTTTTGCAGTTTCAGTAATGTTCTTTGACATTGTAGTTTGGAGTGCTTTGGTTGTGTTAGCTGCTGCTTGTAATCCTTTGCCTACAACAGCACCGGCTGTACCTCCTAAACCACCTGCAATTGCTCCTGACAGAGCTTTTTCACCGGTTTTTTCAAAATTCACATTAGAAATAGCTGACTTCACATTATCGCCTCCTCTCAAATTTTCAGTAACCTGTCCCGTAACGTCCCCTGTGACTGCTCCTAGAGCCCCTCCTGCTATTCCGGCCCCAACTACAACTAATCCTGTTCCTCCTGTGGCAACTGTGAAATCTACAATCGCTCCAGCTACAATTCCTGCTGTAGCTCCTTCAACTGCACCTGCTAATACATCCTCTCCCTTTATATAGGCGTTAGCGGCACCTCCCACAGCACCTACAATTCCTCCAATTAAAGTCCCTACTATCCTTCCATCAGGATCAAAATTCTTAATTGGATTATTCAGAACATAGTTATAAGGGCTAAAGCTTTGATACATTTCAACTAAAGGATCCATACTGGTCCAGCTCCCTATCGCAGGATCGTAAAAACGTGCCCCGTAGTCGTATAAATTAAGATTCAGGTCAGTTTGGAGTTCCTTGCCGTTGTAGAGATACTTATTCGCCTTTATCCCGCTGTACTGAAACCCAATCCCACTCAGCTCCAAGCCCCAAGGGTCGTAATGGGTTTCCTGGACAATCGGAGATGTGGTACTCGTAACGATAAAGTCATCAAACCATACGTCCTCCGGGGATTCGTTGATGACGAAGGTTTCTATATATCCATCCTTCGAAATATACAGATTTTCTTCCAAAATCTCATGCCGGTTTGCCGCGTTTTTGGTCAAAACCTGCTTGCTGACTTCGTACCGGTTGCTGTCTTTGTCGTATAACGCATAGATAAGATAAGCCTCGGGGGAATTTTTGGTTTGCAGGTCCGCGGCAAGTATATTGGCAAGGTTCAGTATGGCTATTGGGTTGCCCGAACCGGACCGCTGTAGGCTGCCTGCCAGTTCACTTAGCCCTTCTACTATCCGGTCCTTGGCGGATTGTGTGAGGTAACTGCCCGCATTAATTTGGGTACTGTTTGCCGCGGCGTATTTTCCATGTACCCGAAGCCTAACCTTATCGCCCGCAAAAATGGCCTGGGTTCTTCCCGGGCCGGCGATCCTGCCCCGGTCAGCATTTAGCCAAGCCACTTGGTTGCCCCCTGCCGTCACGTTATGTTCCGGACCGAACTGCCGTGAGGCGGAGATCTGGCTGAAGGCAGCCTCTTCGGCCTGGGCATGTTGGGTTTCCATCGTAGCGGTAATGGCCTGTGTGATTGGGTTGCGGAGTACCTGGCGGACATTGCCCAAGTGGTCCTTTACTTGGTATTCGTACCGGTAACTGTTCTCCTCATAGACCACCCGGCCCTCCTCATGCATCAGGTAATCCGGTGATCCGTTTACATAGACGGCCTCTCCGATATAATCTTGTGTTTTGGTAAGGGTGCCGGAGCTGTTGTACACCATTTGGGTACGTTTGTTTCCTTCCGCATCATAGGCAAAAACCAGCTTTGCCCCCGATGTGAACTCTACCTCCCGGGGTAGGTTGAGGTGGTTATAGCTTATGGTTCTGATCTGTTTGTCCAAGTTGCCGGAAAGGTTTCCGTTTTGGTCATAGGTGTAGGCTGCGGTACTTCGTTCTTCAAAGTTTCTTGAAGTGTATGTTAGGGAACGGTGGAAATCCCTTAATTGGGAGAGTCTGTTGCTGTTCGGCTGGTAGAAATAAGTCAGGCTATCCACTTCCCCATACGTTGTAGGGGTTTTCTGGTTGCGCCGTCTCAAATGTGTTATATTCCCATTGGCGTCGTATCTCATTCCATTGAGGGTAAACCAGTTGGATTCGCCGGATGCCGTGTAGTTGGCGGCAGTCAGCCTGTTGGCGTTGTCGTAGGTGTAGTTATAGGTGCGTGTTTTCCCCGACCCGGTCATCCCGCTCCAGTCGATGCGGGAGATATTTCCGTTCCAGCGGTTAACAGTGGCCCCACTTTGGTAGTACAGTGTCTGCTTGAAAATATCCGTGTGGGCACTACCGAGTCTATTCAGCCAGCCACGGATAGTATAGGTATACGTCTGGTTGGCGGAAGAAATGCCCGGGAAGGACTTTGTGGTCAGTTGCCCAAGGTCATTGTAGCTGTATGAAGCCAGGGTAACCGTGGATTGGGACCCGATTTTATGCGTTAGAGAAGCGGGCTGGCCGATTGCGTTGTAGCTGTGGACACGGCGGACGTCAGGAACGGAAGGCGATGTGTCTGAAACCAGCGTATGGGTAGGCTGGTCCTCAAAATTGTATGCCGTGGAGATCCGTACCTCTCCACCCAGCTGATGTTCGGACAGTGTCTGAATAATCCGGGCTTTGTCGTCGTAGAAGATGGCGGTGGTATAAAATTCACCCGTTTCCAGGTTTTTTACTTTTTTGCCTGTCTGAAGGCCGTGAACCCGTGTCGTTGCCTGGGTGGTAAAAGGCGCACCCGGACTCACATAAGAATACCTACCCAAGAATTCATAGGAATCATAGTAATTTACCGTAAGAATATTGCCTTCATCAACAGGCCAAGCTCCCGCCGATCCCGAGCTTTCGGTTCCTATCCGGCCAATAAAGGACTGATTTTCGGTAGCCTTCATTGCAAATCCCGGTTTGAGCGTAATGGAATTGGATGCCACGTATTCCTGCGATCCGTCAAATTTACTTGAGGTAATGGTACTGCCTGTCCGCTTTATAGCCGTGTTGGCGTTTACAGTTGCATTGTTTGAAACCATACCGTTCAGAGTGCTTTGGATGCTACTTCGTGAGTCATCGGACGTAGTAATTCCCGTCATAACCACTCGCCCAAGTCCGTCATATTTCGTGTAGAGCCATTGTTTTGGAGACGCGGAAGCCATTTTTGGATCCTGAAAACCTACAAGGCGATCCTGGTTGTCATAGACCATGGATTCTAGCCCCTTGCCCGGAATGTGTTTTTCGACAAGTCTTCCTTTCCCGTCGTACGTATACCTGAAATACTGGGCATCAGACAACGTAGTACTTGTGCTTGTGGCCGAACGCCAGTTTGCTGCGGCAATTAGTTCGACAGCCCTAGGTGGTATCACTACGCTTAGTCTTGAGAAGTCGTCATAAACATAGTAGGTGCATAGCCACCCCAAATGTCCGTTAGCCGCTGGGGAAGCGGTATTTTGGATCTTTTTCATCACGACCCTGTCCAATTTGTCGGTATAGGTGACCGTGCGCTTATTATCCTCATCATCACTGATTTCTACCCAAAGGGAGTTTGCTGCGAAGGTTGAGGAAGTCACCGGCATGCCATTGCTGTTTATGGTAAAGATGCGTACGGCATCTGCCGCTTTATTGGGTCTTCGCGAGAATTTTACTTCTTTACCGGAACCCATTTTCCAGGCGTTGCCCTGCGCTGCCTGTTTTTCGACCCTGTTTAATGGTGAAGCGTCAAATGCCTTTTCAGAATAGCCGACGGGATTTGTTCCGTAGCGTGTGGCGTAGTAGGCATTCTGTTCCGTTATTGACGAAGGTCGAAAGTCGCCGGCGGTACTGCCATTACTCTGGGCGTAGGGGAGGTATTCAAACTTCTGGCGCCCGAATTCGTCGTAATCGACTGGTGTAATTAAGTCCTTTCCCGTGATTGTGCGTTGCTTTGACACAACCTGCTTAGGCCTACCCAGCCCGTCATAATAGGTAAATGTCTTGTACGACTGGGACGCGGTGCCTGTTTTCACCGTCGTTTCGGTAAGGTTTGGTACCCGGGCGGTGTATTGTTTTACATAATTGTGATCGGCAATGACTGCCTTTACAGGTATTTTGGGGGTCATACATCCGGACCTCGTATGGATGTAGGCGAGGTAGTAGGTTGTGGTTGCCGACAGGCTGGGCGTGGTGAAGTTTTGCGAGGTACCCAGTTGCGTGGTTTGGTTAGCGGCAAACCACCGGTACCCAAATCCGGTAGGGGCGGGGGAGGCTGTGAGGGTAACTGTTCCACTTCCAAGCCGGGATACGTCGGATGAGGAGGCCGATATCCCGGCACATTGGTTCGAACCAGTAACCTGAACCTGCATTGTGCCGTAAAAATTCCCGTCAAAGGTCATGTATTGGTATATCAGGGTGTGGGTGCCCGTAGCGTTGAAGGTAACGCTTAGGGAATTATACGTTTCATAAT